>CANFUF010000098.1 GCA_947450095.1 Roseiflexaceae bacterium | reverse complement strand
ATGCCGGGCCGCGAGCGGTTTTTTGACGTGCGCGCCCGGGTCTGTACCATGCTTGCTCAAATGCTCAATGTCGACGCTGCCGACGTGGCCTTGGTGGGCAGTAGCTCGGCCGGCATGATCCAAGTGGTCTCTGCGTATGACTGGCGGAGCGGTGACGAGGTAGTCACTGTCGATGACGAATACCCCAGCGGTCGTTATCTGTTTACGTGGCTGGCCCGCTATGGGGTGACGGCCGTGATGCCCGCCTATGATCCCAACCCCGACAACGAAGTGGACGCCATTGTGGCGGCGATTACGCCGCGCACGCGCTTGGTCTATGTCAGCCACGTCAGCACCCGCACTGGTCGGCGGATTGATTTGGTGCCCATTGCCGAGGCTGCTCACCGCGTCGGTGCCCAACTCATGGTTGATGCGACGCATTCATTGGGTGTGGTGGCTGTTGACGCCAGTAATATTGATTTTTTGGTGTGTAGTGGCTACAAATGGTTGCTGGGCTCGCATGTAGGGATTTTGGTCTGGAATCGCCGCCTCGTGCAAGAATTCCACCCCTTGGTGGGTTGGCGTTCAGCCAAACCTGGCCTGACCCCCCACGACTACACCATGCATGCCGACGCCGCCCGTGCCGAAGTGGGCAATCCCAATTTCGTCGATGTTTACATCCTCGAAAGTGCCTTGTGCTACCACACCCGCATCCCCATCGATGTCATCGAAGCCCATGCGCTCCACTTTGGTGGGTTGCTCCGTGAATCGTTTGCATCTACTGGCGCTCAGCTTTTGACGCCTGCAGCACCGCGTCACCGTGCCGGGAATATCTGTGTGGCGACGGAGCAGGCTGCTGCGATTGTCAAACAGGCCGCAGCCCACAATGTCCTCATCTGGGGTGACCACGACCTGCGCCGCATCCGCGTATCGGTGCACGCCTATGTGACACCGACAGATGTCGACACCGCGCGAGCCGTGATTACCCCTTTGTTAGAAAAAAACTAACTGCCCGTCGTGAAGTGCCAGTGGTGGCTACGTGAGTCGGGGCTGGGGCCGGAGTTTTTCGATGCCAATCGTCAACGCCGTCCCCAGCAGTACTACGCCGCCACCCACAATGGTAATCAGGGTGATTTGTTCGTGGAGAAATAGGGCGCCCCACAAAAACGCCATAATCGGCACCAAAAAGGTCACCGTGAGCGATACCACTGGTCCCACATCGACCACCAGCTGAAAGAACAAAATAAACGCAATCCCGGTGGCAAGTATCCCCAACAAACTGACGGCGATTATCGCCGCACTACTGACCGCTTCACTCGGTGGGTACAAAATTGCCAGGGGTAATAGCCACAACACCGCTGCAGTTTGACTAAATGCTGCCATGCCCAATGCTGGTGCACCATTGACATAACGCCGAGTGTAATTACTCGATATCCCATACGAACAGGCTGCCCCAAGGCAACACGCAATTGCCCCCACGATTGCCATATCGAGTATCCCCACATCAAAGCGCGCCAAAATCGTAACGCCGGCGATTCCCACAAAAATCCCCACAATGCGATCGATGCGCATTTTTTCGTCACCAATCATCATGGCAATAATCAGTCCAAATAATGGACTTGTGGCATTCATGATTGAGCCTAACCCGGCTGAGATTTTGGTTTCGGCTGTTGCAAACAAAAAGAACGGTAACGCCGATTGAAAGAACCCCAATACCAGATACTCTTTGTAGAAACGGCGGAGTTGTAAATCAACGCCCCGTATTTTGGCGTAACTCAACAGCAAGATGGCGGCGATGAGTACCCTGCCAAATGCCACCCACGCCGCCCCGAGCTCTGGTGCGGCGATGCGCATAAACAAAAATGATCCACCCCAGAGAGAGGCAAGTGCGGCCAATCGAAGTGCATCTGCACTACGCATGTGGAATTCCTTTCATTGATTGAATGTTACGGTACTATGCATAATACAATGTTACGGTACTATCCATTTTGACGAATACCAGCTGCATACTTTCATTTCCTACTTTATCCTTCCAACGTTCTACTTCCGTGAATCTATTATCCATTATTACAAAATGAAGAAATTATGAATTCTTGCGGTAGCCATGAATTTTTTCAGGTATAATCAATCAGCAGGTGTGATTACAATTTCCGTTTAATTTAGACGAGTAATCAATAGTAAAAGTCACTTATTATATTGTTGTGCAGCCGTTTACGCCGATATTTAATGATAGTGATGGAGGAATACACATAATGAATGAACAGCCCAAAATAGATCTCGAACATTATTCGTCAGAGGGGATGCCGACCATTCCATTACGACCAGCACCCACTACGGCGAATGTCAATCGTGTCTATGGTTTGTGCATTGTGGTGATTGTGGCACTTTTGGCGATTAATCCTGCCGCCATACACGCAATAATTTCTACGTACATCTTGCCACAGCTTGTTTTTTGTATCGGGTTGATCGTACTTGCGTTTGTGTTGGCTATTGTGCGGCGATGGTATTGGCTCTGTATTGTATCGGTTAGCGTAGGGGCGGTATTGGCTGGGCTCCCGTGGTTGACGGTGTTTGGTGGCGCAATTATTGGATTACTCATTGGTGTGGCGTTTTTGCTTGTGTACGGTATGGGGCGCATCTGGTTCGATTACAACGAATCTTGGCCATTTATCGCATCAGGCGTAGCAACTGCGTATGCCTTACTTGCGATTCTTGCCAAAACTGCAATTATTCCGGCAATTTTGGTGCTCCCTGTTATATTATTAGGGGTTGGTGTGTTGTTTGCATTGCAATTACGTCGTCAAAAAGTAATTTAGCGCGGCGTGAATGAGCCGTTTTATGATTATACGGTGCGCATTGTGGAATTCACGGTATACTGACCGTGAATTCCGTTTTTTCACAATGAGGTGATGTATGCGTATGCGGCAAGTTCATTTGGATTTCCATACCAGTGAATTGATTGGCAATATCGCTGGCGAATTCGATTCCGAGCAATTTACCAGTACCTTGCGCGACGCACACGTCGATTCGGTGACGGTGTTCGCTCGTTGCCACCACGGCATGCTCTACTACCACAGCAAACGCTTCCCCGAACGCGTCCACCCCCACTTGCAAAACAATCTCCTCGTCGACCAAGTCAATGCCTGTCGTGAATCACAAATCAATGCTCCAGTTTACATAACTGTTCAATGGGATTATTATACCGCCCTACATCATCCCGAATGGTTGGCCATGGATGCCGCTGGCAATCCATTTAGTGTCAATCGTCATGGGCAACCGCTGTTTGAAGCCGGGTTTTATCTCTTTTTGTGTGTTGGATCGCCCTACCGTGAATTTTTGTTCGACAATGTGCGCGATGTGGTCGAATCGATGGGGCAAGTAGACGGCTTCTTTTTTGACATCGTGCAACCCATCCCCTGTGTCTGTTACCACTGCCGTACGGCCATGATGGCCACTGGGCTTGATCCTTCGGTCGAAGCTGACCGCTTGCAATGGGGTGCCGAAACCAGCGCCCGCTTCAAGCGTGACATGACCGCCGTCGTCAAATCACTCGTCCCCAACGCAACAATTTTTTATAATGCCGGACATGTGGCACCCCGTGACCGGCGCTGGGCCGATTCTTATAGCCACTGGGAAATCGAAACGTTGCCCAGTGGGGGTTGGGGCTACCTACACTTCCCCATCGCCGTGCGCTATGCCCGCACCTTGGGGATGCCGGTGCTGGGTATGACGGGTAAGTTCCATACCTCGTGGGGTGATTTTCATTCCTTCAAAAACAAAGCTGCCCTCGAATTCGAAGTTTTTCGCATGCTGGCTCACGGTACGGCCTGTAGTGTGGGTGATCAATTGCATCCCGATGGCTTGATTGATCGCGATGTGTATAACTTGATTGGCTCGGTTTACCAAGAAGTCGAACGCCGCGAGCCATGGTGTGTCGATGCCCACGCCGTCACCGACATTGCCGTATTGTCCCTCGAAAAAGCCGTATCGTCATCGTGGGCCGATGCCATTCCCGCCGCCACCTTTGGGGTGGTGCGCATGCTCGAAGAACTGAGCATGCAGTTCGACATTGTCGACACCCAAGCGAATTTTACGCCATATAAACTGATTATTTTGGCCGATGAAGCTGTGCTCGACGATGCCACTAGTGCCAAGCTGTGTAACTATGTGGCTAATGGTGGCGCATTGATTGCCTCGCACCGCTCAGGGATGCGCAATCACCAGACGATTTTGCCCGTGTTGGGTGTCGATTGTGTGGGTGATATCGCCATGAGCCCCGATTTTATCGTGCCCAGCGATGAAATCGGCCATAACCTGCCTCGTACCGAACACGCTATGTATTTGCGGGGCACGCAGGTCACGCCCCAGGCAGGGACGACGGTGCTTGCAAACACGGTGCAGCCCTATTTTGAGCGTTCGTGGCGCCATTTTAGTTCGCATCGCCACACGCCGTCGGCAGGGGTGGTGGGAGCGCCGGCGGTGACTCAGGCCGGGCGGGTCATCTATTTTGCCCACCCCGTATTCACCCAATACCACACCAATGCGCCACGCTGGGTCAAACAACTGGTTGCTGACGCTATTGCACGCCTGTTGCCCACGCCGTTGTTGCGCCATCAAGGTCCTTCGACGATTACCAGCTCGGTGATGCGCCAAGCCCAGCGCACCATCGTACATCTTCTGCACTATATTCCCGAACGGCGCGGGTTGGATTTTGATGTTATCGAAGACGTCATCCCGCTCTACAATGTCCAAATTGCAATTCGTGCTGATCGACCAATCGCACAAATTTACCTTGCGCCACAGATGCAGGCCTTGCCCTACATTCACCACGACGGCTATTACCACGTCACTATTCCGGTGATTGAAGGGCATGCTATGGTGGTGTGTGCCGATGCGTAAGTAGAGGTAATTGGATGTACATCACCCACACCGAGTTAATCGGTGTGGGTGATGTTGTTGACGTGGCAAATTCGCTTGACTCACCTACGTCAATAGCTCGGCGTGGGCGATTTTGATACAGACGTCACTAATGACCGTGATACCCGCAGCTTGGGCTTGGGCCTCGGCGTCGCCATGGTGGATATCGAGTTGCAACCACAATACCTTGGTGCCGATGGCAATCGTGTCGGCTACAATCTCTGGCACGGCACTCGATTCGCGGAATACATCGACGATGTCGATGGTTAGCGGTACGTCACGTAGTGTAGCATAGGCCTGCTCGCCCAGTACCTGCGTTTCACGGGGATTAACCGGGATGATGCGATAGCCGTGGCGTTGCAGGTAGGCTGCCACTTGGTAGCTGGCCCGCTCGGGTTTGCTCGACAACCCCACCACTGCAATGGTTTTGCTGGTGCGCAATACGTTGGCAATTACATCGTTATTCATGCTTAGGTTCCCACCACATGCGTGACCAGCCGGTGGATGGGTGCGCCACTACCCGTGCCACAGGCTGCTTCGTCGGGCTTGTCAGACAAGCCAAACAAGAGTGCCCCTTGGGCCTGCCATTGCTGGGCAATCTGCCACAACTCACCAGTTATTACAATTTCCCGTGTGAGCAAATCCAGCGCATCCAAATTATCGGGCGCACACCCAAACCGCGCTGCCGTCTCAGTGTATTCGATGTAGCGGAAGGCCTTGAATGGCGTCATGTCGCCGGCACGGTAGAGTTGGGCAAAATCACGTTGGAAATCTTCGAGGGGTGATTTGAACGTCTGAATCCGTGCTTCGGTTAAGTCGACATAATGAGAAAAGTCACGCATAATGCCTTGTTCAAGCATCGATTGCAATCCATCGGGGGTAACGATACTCCCGCCAGCCATCACACAGATAAACGCCAAGAAATCTTGGTTGTCGCCGGTGAAGCGATGGAAGCGCGGTTGATTAAAGCGGTGGTACGTTTCACTAAACACCGTATCGTTGTAGTTGTTGCCCAGCACTGTGGTAACGGCGCTTTTGAGGGCGGTGAGGCGGGCGGCATCGATGAGTTGGTGATTACGACCCCGAGCGCCGATGAACGTTTTGTCGAGGTCGATGAGGATGGCGGTATGTTCATCAACCACATGTTGGGCCGCAAATGCATCAATGTTGCGCCAACGATTTGATGTATAGACGCCGGCATCATTGGAAACACCATAAAACGGATCTTCGCTGCGTTTTTCGTCACAAATAAAGGCAGCGCCTTGCCAACCCGAACGTTTGGCGATGGTCAAATAGGTGCCGCCATCACTTTGGCGGGTATCGCCAATCATCATAAAGCGCTGGATTGGGCCGGCTTGACGTAACGATTGAGCAGCTTTCAAAATAGTCATTGCCACATTCGCATAGGCATCATCGCCTTTGCGTGGTTGGGTGTTGGGGGCAATGTCTTGCAGGCCGGGGAGACGGGCATCGATGGGGCGGATATTGCGGTAGGCCACAAAATCCCCCAACACATCGGCCACGGCGTGACGTCCATAGATTTGCATCAACGACTCCTTCGGCTATTTGCCGGCATACCCAGCTGCTACCAAAAGTTCGGCATTCAAAATCGCCCCACCCGCAGCCCCACGAATCGTATTGTGTGACAACACCACCATGCGCAAATCATTGACAGGGCAACTGCGGATACGCCCAATCGACACACTCATCCCAGCCCCCAAATCGCGATCGCGGCGGGGTTGTGGTCGTTCGGGGTGGGTGTGGATGATGAGCGGTTGGGCCGGTGCTGACGGCAAATCGCGTACTATTTGGGGTGCTTGCCAGCCGGCGTAGATTGCATTGGCATCGGCTACTGTTAATCCCCGCACTGCTTTGAGTGAAATCAACGCCGTATGCCCGTCAGTGACTGGCACACGGGTAACTTGGGCGCTCATGCGCATCGCCGCCAAGCTAATTGCCGAGTTGTCATAACGTCCAAGAATTTTACATGGTTCAGCTTCGATTTTTTCTTCTTCAACCCCATTAGCGATATTAGGCACAATATTGTCGATGATGTCGAGTGACGGCACGCCGGGATAGCCGGCACCAGATACCGCTTGGAGCGTGGCGATTTGCACGATGTCGAGTCCGACGGCGTCATAGAGTGGTTTGAGCGCCATTGCAATACCAATCACCGAACAATTGGGGTTGGTCACCAGTGCCCCGCGCCAGCCCCGGGCTTTACGTTGGTCGTCAATGAGATTGACGTGTTCGGGATTGACTTCGGGGATAATCAACGGCACATCGCTGGTCATGCGGTATGACGACGCATTGGAGCAGACGGCAGTGTGGGCGGCCCACAACGGTTCGTAGAGTTTGGCAGCGTCTGTGGGCAGAGCCGACAACGCAATCGCCACATTGTCGGCGACCACATCGCTCGGTTGTACTATCAAATTGGCCACACTAGCAGGCGGCGCTCCGTCGAGTACCCAGCGCACCAGTTCGCCGTAGGGGCGACCAATGGTGCGATCCGAGCCGGTGAGGACCGTAATTTCAAACCAAGGGTGGTTTTCAAGTAATTGGATCATGCGTTGGCCAACGGCACCGGTCGCTCCGAGGATGGCGACGGGAATGCGCGGTGATTTCATACAGACTCCTTTGTGTCATATCGATAATACAAATGAAATGCATCGATTGGCTGTTCGTCAACATACAACAGCGCAGGTTCATGCGCATATTGGACGAAGTCTGCCCGCAGGTAGCCATGGAGCGCGCTAGTCTGGGTGGTGGTCACACTCAATTTGAGCATCTGCAGGTGGTAAACACGTCCATGGTCAATCACTGCCTGCAATAATTGTCGTGCAATCCCGTGATTGCGGTGTGTGGGCGCCACATACATGCCCCACACCATGCCACAATGGGCCATTTTGGGTGAGGCGTCGATGTGGCACCCCACCATCCCGACCAGCTCAGTGCCGACACATGCCAGCACAATGGTTTGGACACCTTCGCTATTGCGGCTTGCCATTTGTGCCCATTGCGTATCAGTCCAGTCGGCGGCTTGGGTCACATCCATCGCAAATGCCAACGGCTCTTGGGTGAGCGCCTGCAGGCGCAGGTGCTTCACTGCCACGGCATCTGTAGGTTGAATGCGCCGTATCTGCATCGCTTAGGCCAATGCCAATTCGTGGAGTGCTTTGACGGCGATATCGCCGTCACTGGCGGCCACCACGATGCTAATCGAGCACTCTGACGATCCTTGGGCAATCACCAAAATATTCACACTGGCGTCGGCGATGGCACTAAACACTTTGGCAGCCACGCCGGGACGTTCGTGGATACCGACGCCAACGACGGTCACAATCACCACTTCATCCCGTGATTTCACCCGATCAATGTCGCCCCGCTCGAGTTCGTGGCGTAGTGATTGTTCGAGTTCATTAATCACTGATGGTGTCGACTGATTGGGAATCACAAAGCAGATGCTTTGCTCTGACGACGCTTGGGAAATCATCAACACATTGGCACCGGCCTGGGCAACCGCACTAAACGTGCGGGCAGCCACGCCTTGTACACCAATCATGCCCCGCCCTTCGACGGTAATCAGATTCATGTTGCGGATGACCGTGACGGCGCGGATGGCATGAGTGGTCGGTTCCGATACCCGCGTTACCAACGTACCCACATGACTCGGGTTAAACGTGTTGCGGATGCGGATTGGAATGCCCCGCTCGATGACCGGACGAATGGTCTTGGGGTGGAGTACTTTGGCTCCAAAGTAGGCCAATTCGCTCATTTCGGCATACGACAGGTGATTGAGCACCTTGGCATGTTTGACGAGGCGAGGGTCGGTGGTCATTACGCCATCGACATCGGTATAAATGTCGACTTCATCGGCGTCCAACGCTTCCCCAAAAATAGCCCCGCTATAGTCGCTGCCACCCCGTCCCAGCGTGGTTATCGCGCCACTAGCAGTGGCACCAATGAATCCAGTAATCACCGGTGTGATGCCTTGGGCAAACAGCGGCAAAATCGCCGCTTGGATTTGGTCGCGGGTTTGGGGGTAAATCGGAGCACCGTTGCCAAATTCCGCGGTTGTGAGTACTACCGTGTTGGCATCAATGGCCTGGGCTGGTGTGCCTTTGGCTTGCAAGGCGGCTGCGACGAGACGCACACTCATGCGCTCACCGAGGCTGGCGATGGCATCGAGGGCCCGTGGTGACGCTTCGCCTAGTACTCCCACTGCTTGGATGAGTAGTTCGTATTCGCTAATCAACGCACTGATTTGTTGGGCGATATTGGCACTCGCCGGTGTATCACCGGCTAATTCGTGCAACGTGCTGATGTGGCGGGTCCGCAACGCATCGGCGCTGGCGTGGGCATTGGCTTTGTCGCCTCGTGCTGCCGCATTGGCGCCATTTATTAATATATCGGTGACACCACTCATGGCCGAGACCACAACGGCGACATTGTCCCACTGCGTTTTTTGGTCATGCACAATCTGACAGAGCATGCCGATGGCTGCGCTACTCCCTACTGACGTGCCACCAAACTTCATTGCAAGTACGCTCATAAGTTCCTCGTTTTTATAATCCAAGCCATTTGACAATGGCATCTAGGTTGGCGGGAATTGGTTCGGGTGTGGCGAATTGGTCAACAGCCGTATTGGGGTCTTTGAGTCCGTGGCCGGTAAGCACCGCCACGTAGGTGCCGTCGCGGTCGACTTGGCCGCTCTGGACGAGTTTGCGTAGTCCAGCCACGCCGGCTGCCGAAGCGGGCTCGATGAATACCCCTTCTTGGCGGGCCAAATCGCGCCATGACGCCAAAATTTCGGTGTCGGTAACTTCGCCAATAATGCCTTCGGATTCGTCACGAGCTGCCACGGCTTGCTTCCAGCTGGCTGGATTGCCGATGCGGATGGCAGTGGCGATGGTTTCGGGGTAGGCGATGGGGGTGCCACGTACAATTGCCGCCGAGCCACTCGCTTCAAAACCCAGCATGCGCGGCAAGGTGCTGATTTTGCCGGCGGCGTGATATTGTTTGAAGCCGTGCCAATAGGCGGTGATATTGCCGGCATTGCCCACGGGCAGACACAATCCGTCGGGTGCACGGCCGAGTTCGTCACAAATCTCGTAGGCGGCGGTGGCTTGACCGTCAATGCGGTAAGGGTTGACGGAATTGACGAGGGTCAATGGGTGTGATTCCGAAATCTCGCGCACAATCCGCAAGGCATCGTCGAAGTTGCCATCGATGACGAGTAAGCGGGCGCCATACATCAAGGCTTGGGCCAATTTACCGAGGGCGATTTTGCCTGACGGCACCACTACCACGGCTTCGATGCCGGCGCGGGCGGCATAGGCCGCCGCACTCGCCGATGTATTGCCGGTTGAGGCGCAAATCACACAATTGGAACCGGCTTCAACGGCCTTGGCAACGGCCATGACCATGCCTCGATCTTTAAACGAGCCGGTAGGGTTCATGCTTTCGAGTTTGACATACAACTTGGCAACACCCACGGCTGCTGCCAACCGCGGTACATCCAACAGTGGCGTGTGGCCTTCGCTGAGTGTCAACATGGGTGTGTTTGCCGTGATGGGCAGAAACTCTCGGTAGTCTGCGAGTAACATATGAACCTTTCATACAAAAACCCCCCTCCTTGTGGGAGGGGGGCGACACCGTGTCGACCGAAACACCACTCACCACAACCCTATGCCACACCAGTAGTGGTGCGGCTGCGAGTAGTAGTAGTAGTGGTCGCCATACGGCAAATCGTTTTATTCAACATGTGACTAATAATACGTCCTCTTTTGCGCACTGTCAAATGGATGGGGATTAGGTATAATACCCAAATGGAATACGTTCGTTGCACGGGCGCTATCCGTTTGTTGCATGATCGTTTGTTGCATGATTAGGTTAGGAAAATAGTATGTACGACGCAACCATGGTTGCCATTGATGTTGAAGCAACTGGTTTAAGTGATATTGACGATGAAGTTATTGAAGTCGCCGCGGTACGCTTTCGTGGCTTGACTGAAGTCGACCATTACACCACCTTGGTCAAACCGAGTATCGCCATTCCATTCAAAATCTCGCGTATCACCAATATTACTGATGAAATGGTGGCGGACAAACCGACCTTTGCCGAAGTGCGGGCCCAGCTCAAAGCCTTTATCGGCGACGACCCGGTGTTGGGGCACAGCGTCGATTTCGACGTGCGCATGCTGGCAGGCTCGGGGCTGCGCCTCAAACAACCTGCCATCGACACCTTTGAGCTTGCTACGTTGGTGACGCCCAATGCTGGTAGTTTTAAGTTGACTGATTTAGTCAAAAAATTGGGCGTGACGGTACAAGACGATGGTGAAGCCCACCGCGCCTTGTACGACGCCCGTTTGGCGCAATGCCTGTTTTGTCGTTTGTACGAACTACTTATCGACAACGACATGGCCTTGATCGAAGAAGTCCTGCGCATTACCCGTGCATTACCCAATTGGCCACTGCGTCCAATTTTCGCCCAGGCATTGAGTGATGTCGCCAAGGCCTCATTTGGCAAAAATCAACCGCGCCGGGTGCGCTCACTCGACGACTACATCCCCCTCGAACCGACCAATTCGTCGACGCCGATTCGCAATACCACCATCGAAAAAATCTTTTCGACCAAAGGGGTATTGGGGCGCATGTTCCCCGGCTACGAACAACGCGAACCACAGGTGACCATGTCGACAGCGGTGGCGGAAGCTTTTAATACCGGCGAACACCTGATTGTCGAAGCAGGGACGGGGACGGGTAAAGGCCTCGCCTACCTCGTCCCGTCGGCGTTACACGCCCTTGAACGGGGCCAACGAGTGGTATTGACCACGCATACGATTAATTTGCAAGACCAATTGTTTTTCAAAGACATTCCTGCCCTCACCAAAATCTTTGATGCCGAGCGGGCGGCCGGCAATACCCAAATTCCCGACATTGATTTACAATCGGCATTGCTCAAAGGCCGGAGCAATTATTTGTGTATGCGCCGTCTCGATGAAGCCAAAGTCATCGGTGGTACCACCGATGACGACACCAAATCGTTGCTCAAAGTAGCGATGTGGGCCACCAAGACCGATGCCGGTGACCGCAACGAAATCGCCTTGTTTGATCGTGAAATGGTGACCTGGAATCGTCTGCATGCCGGCTTCGATATGTGCAACGGTCCAGCTTGTGCCTATTTCGACCAATGTTGGTTCTTTTTGGCGCGTCGCCAAGCCGAAGCAGCCCATTTGGTAGTGGTCAATCATGCCTTGTTGCTGATTGATATGGTGATGGAATCACCGATTTTGCCGCCGTATGACCATGTGGTCATCGACGAAGCGCACAACCTCGAAGACGTCGCTACCGATCAATTTGGGTGGCGCCTCGATTATAGCGACGTCACCACCTTTTTTGACAGCATGATCCACGAAGGTGGCCAGATGCAAGCCGAGGGCTTGCTGTTGCGCTTACCGACGTTCCTCAAGGGCAGTACCGCCGGTCGCGATGTGAGTGAGCAAATGGCCCGGATTGTCGAACGTACCAATCCGTATATCGAACGCGGCCGCGCCCAAATTCGTGAATTGTTTGATTTGATGAGCATTGTCATGCTCCAAGAAGCCGAAACCAATAGCTATGATACCCGTCTGCGGATTACCGCCGCCACCCGCCGTTTGAGCAAGTGGCAGCCGATTGTACCTGCGTGGGAGAACGTGGCCTTGTCGTTTCGCAGTATTGCCCTGCAACTCAACGACCTGACTCAACTCGTCGATGCCCTCGCCGATGCCAATATCGTCGATTACGAAGCCCTCGCCAGTCAAACCAAATCGCTCAATCGCTTTGTGATGGACTTTAATGCGAACATGGCTAGTTTTATTCATGGCGACGACACCAATCTAATCACCTGGATGCTCCAAGCCCGCAACCGCGACGAACTCCAACTGGCTATTGCCCCCCTTGAAGTAGCGAGTTTGCTCCGCGAGCGCTTGTTCGACAAAAAGAAGAGCGTTATCCTCACTTCAGCCACCTTGTCGGTCAATAACCGCTTTGACTATGTGCAAAAGCGTCTCGGGGTCGACACTGACCATCACATCCAGCTCGATTCCCCCTACGACTACGAAGACCAAGTGTTGTTGTACTTGCCCCAAGATATGCCAGAGCCCAAAGATTTCGAGTACCAACAAGTCCTCGAACAAGCGATTGTCGATACGGCCATTGCGGCGTCAGGCCGCACGTTGGTGCTGTTTACCTCGACGAGCGCCTTACGTGCCACCTACAACGCCGTTTATGAGCAACTGGCCGAACAGGGGATTAACTTGTTGGGACAGAACATGGATGGCTCACGCAAGTTGATTTTGGAGCGCTTCAAAACCGAGCCCCGCAGTGTGTTGTTTGGTACATCGAGTTTTTGGGAAGGGGTCGACGTGGTGGGTGACGCCTTGTCGGCCTTGATCATCACCAAGCTCCCCTTCGCCGTGCCCAGTGACCCGATTTATGCGGCCCGGGCCGAGCAATTTACCGATGCCTTTAATGAATATTCGTTACCACAGTCGATTTTGAAGTTCAAACAAGGATTTGGGCGCTTGGTACGTGCCAAAGACGACCGGGGCATTGTGATTGCGCTCGATCGCCGGTTGACAAGCAAAAAATACGGGCAACAATTTTTGCAATCGTTGCCCGCAACCACGGTACGTACCGGTCCTATTCGTGCAGTCGCCTCGCTGGTGCGCCGAACGGTTACTCCGCCGGCGTCACAGCCGGAGTAACCAAGCTGGCAAACTGGCGTTGATACAAATCGGCGTACATCCCTCCGGCAGCCATGAGTTGATCGTGGCTGCCGATTTCCATGACTTTGCCATGGTCAAGCACCACAATCCGGTCGGCACCGCGGATGGTCGAGAGGCGGTGGGCGATGACAAAGCTAGTGCGCCCGCGCAACAAGCGCTCGAGTGCTTGTT
>CANFUF010000097.1 GCA_947450095.1 Roseiflexaceae bacterium | reverse complement strand
TCAAAACCCACGTCGACGATCTTGCCAGAAAGAAATATCATGACAGTGATCAAAGCCTGCCATTTACGGTGATGTTTGTGCAGGTAGAAGGAAGTCTTAGTTTTGCCGACGAAGCCCGCACCGAAACTGAATCAATCGTCGATTATGCCCTCAAGCGCAGTATCATCATCGCCACCCCAGGCACGTTGATGGCGCTGTTGCGCACGGCGAATTTCAGTTGGAGCCAACGCTCCGAAGTCGCCAATGCCCTCGATCTGTTGTTGGCCGTCAAAGAACTGGGCAGTCGCATGAATGTCTTTATGCGCCATCTCAATGACCATGCCAAAGCCTTGGGCAAAGTGCATGAATCGTACGCTGCCATTGTGAATTCGTGGAATAGTCGGGCCGTACCCCAGCTCACCAAGATCAATGAATTTCGTGCCGACACCATCGAAAGACCCGCCGACTTGGCGACGCACGCCATCGAGCAACCCGTGATTACGCAGATTGATGGCGACAAGGCCTAGCTTCCCCGGTATGCACTATACGTGATGGATGATGCAATATTTGCCGAGTGAGGTATGGCATGCAATTTTATGTGGGGGTCACCGACAGCGACTGGTTTACCACGCTCAAAACGAGTCAGGCCACCGA
The DNA here is from genome assembly GCA_947450095.1 of Roseiflexaceae bacterium. GTDB lineage: Bacteria > Chloroflexota > Chloroflexia > Chloroflexales > Roseiflexaceae > UBA965. The sequence goes on along the minus strand of CANFUF010000097.1, from coordinate 13,231 downwards.
GTGTAACTTTTGGCGACCATCGGGGCAGTCCTTCAAGGCGCTCGAGCCTGGCCAAGAGTTTTTGTTTAAATTGCATGCGCCCTTCAACGTCATCGCCGGTGGTGGTACCTTTTTGCGGAGTCAAAAAATGCCGTTGCGCCTAGCGTGGGAAGTGTTTGATACAGGTAATGGTGTGCCTGATTTTGCCACCTTTGCCCGCAAAATCCTCGGCTACCGCGCCAAAGGGGCGGCGGTGACGAATAATCCCGAGATTACCTGTATCGTGCTCGAAGCGCCGGTTTTTTTCAACCAAAACGACCACATCCCCATGCCGGCAGACTGGGCCAACAACATTGTATCTGGCAAAACCCACGATACGTCCAATCCGCTCCACGATGCGCTCTGGCAGCGCTATGTGGCGTTGCGGCATGCGTATCGTGGTCAACACACCCGCCCCGAAATGCGCATGGTGGCAGAGCAGCCGGCCAAATATGGAGCGGCGTATCTGACGCAGCCCCGAGTCGGCCAAGCCGCCTTCCGGTTGCAGGTGTTGGCGGCCTATGCCGAGCGCTGTGCCATCACCAACGAACACATGCCGATGGTGCTCGAGGCGGCCCACATCCAGCCATATGCCAATGCGGGGGTACATGCCTTGGCCAATGCATTGCTATTGCGATCCGATTTTCATCGTTTGTTTGATGCCGGCTATATCGGTGTCGATGCTGATTATCGCGTGCAGATTAGCCCGCGCATCGCTTCAGAGACCGCCAACGGCATCCGTTATCAAGCGCGGGCTGGCCAACGCATCCACCTGCCCGACGACCGCGGGGCCTGGCCCGACCCGGCGATGTTGACCTGGCACCAACAGCAGGTTTTTTTGGCGGGGTGAGGGGTGCGTGAGTGAAACTGAGTTTAATGCCTCTCTGTGTTTATGATTGCATGCAGGGAGATTTTTTTGATTTCCAAAATAATTGACAATATGACGTATATATGTTATTAATTTGAAATACCAATTGATTTTGACAAAGGATATCTATATGTCTGATAAGAAACCGAATCTATGGCTCGGAATAATTATTTTGGCGATTATCATCGTAGTGATTATCAGTAGAATAAGTGGGACTGCATCATTGGATAGTACACAAAAAAATAATGAGACCACAGCGCAAGTTTCGATGGACACCCCCACAAATAAAATTCAAAATAGTGAAGCAACTGCAACAAATGATGATGCACAATGCCATTCAGCGGTAACCGTTTGGGCCAATCAGATGCATGATGTACTTATCATGATGATTGAAACCGATGATACAAAACCAAAGGAAACCCAAACAGCATTTTTGAATGCACAAAACATGCTTTCGCAATTTTCTGTACCAACGTGTGCGAATCAAGATATTCAGCAAGCAGATATGGGTATTCGTAAGTCAGTTGTACCGTATATTGCTTGGACGCAAGCGTTGATGGATGGAGATACAAGCAAGGCGTCTGAATTGGAAAATCAAGGAGATGCATTTTTTGGACCAGGGTTAGATTTATTCTTGAAATATGAAAACGCACATGACAAATATCGTATGAGTATATTATTGCAGGCCATGAAGGTACTTGGACCGAATTTAACCCCAATGCCAGAATCAACGCAGGCGGCGAATAAACCAACTACGGCTCCCGCAACGGTTACAATCCAAAAAACGAATGAAAATACGGAATATGCTACGTGTGAAAATGATGTAACTGCATTTACACCGCAGATTCAAGCGATATTTGAGGGCGCCCAAGCCCAAACTGATATTTTGGAAGCATATGTTCAAAAAGCATCAATTACTGGAGTAGACCCTACGCAAGTCGATGCATTATTTGAGCAATTGGCACAGATCAAGGCGCCGCTGTGTATTAATGAGCCACTCGAAATTGTTTCGTATTTGGGGTTGATGCGTGATACACTCCGACCCGGTTTTGTAGAATTAAAAGTGGAGCTTGCCCATGGCAAACCAGACAGTCAATCGTATGCCCGCGTGCGTTCATGGGTAAGCGAATTACACGGTTTTGAGCAAGAAATAACGAGTCGTATCAAGTCAATGCCCAAATCATTGAAAGCGTTGCGTACGCGGAAGCCAACTCTTTCGCCCAAACCACAGCCTACCGCGCTCCCAAGCCCTACGAGCAATGTGGCCACGTCATCACTTTCGGCAGCGTGTAAATCTTCTGTTGATCGTTTTCTTAGTGATATTGATGTGTTCATTAACCGTGCAACAGGCATCCGGTTTGATATTCAAGAAATTATCGCTGGGCGACCGCGCAGAATGCACTATGTAATTGCTGACGCATTTGCGGGATTGAAAGTGATGGATGTGCCGACCTGTACATCAGAGCCTAAGGCAATTGTCAAAACATTGGATGAAATTCGGGCCAATGAGTTAAATGCGCAAATGTTAAATATTCTTGAACCTGGTGGTAAAGAAATGAAACAGTATGCGCAGTTAGTCGAACAAGGGTTTGCTACTCTAGACAATTTAATGAATACATTGCGCAACAAATAAGATTTGGGTATAAGCGCCCTGTGTCGATTTATCACGGTGGTCTAAGCATGTGGTATCGATACAGGGTGCTAATTATTTTCTGTTCTGTGTGATTTGAATCATACGGGGGAGGTTTATCCTTGTGTTCCATGTGTGCACTGGGCGATACAGAAAAAATGCAAAACCCACTCTTGACATTAATAATTTGCTATGATTTAATCAGGCTGTCGCTACCTATTACGTAATATTATTTTTCGTATCACAAGGAGTGGAACATGCCTACCGTCGATCAAGTCAAAAACAAAGTGTTACGCATGATGGCCAAGAACTACAACATTACCACAGATGATGATGGTGATGTGATTTTGCGGCATGAATCAGCAGCTTGTTCTGTTTCGGTTTCAGAATGGCAACCGGATCGCGAAGGGCGAAATACGGTTGTGGTGATATCGGCACCGATTTTGTGGGAAGTCAAACGTACTGCAGCACTCTATGAATGGGTTGCCACCACGGGGCAGTCATTTATTTTTGGACGTACAGCCTGCAATGTCAGCGCAGATTCTGCGTTAACCAACATTGCCTTTGAACATAATATTATTGGCGACAATCTTGACGAACCCGAATTAGTGGCCACCGTAACGGCGCTGATTAGTACCGCGAATGATCTCGATGACGAACTGCAACAGAAATTCGGCGGCAAACGCACCATAGATTTGTAGGTATTGATGATCCGATTGCGCTACGTCACGCCGACGTAGCGCTTTTTTTGGAGTGAATTATGCGTGAAGAATTCAGCGATGCCGTCATCACATTTACCAAAGGGCGCAGTGAAGCGATAGTGACGCCTTTACACGTGTTGTATGTGGTGGTGCGCAAATACCACCAAGAATGTGTCGCCAAAGGCCTTGATCTTGCCGCCATCCAGCGCCAGTTGGGTCCCGAAGGCGAAAACTGGAGCCGCCCCACCATTGCCCCAGATGCTCAAACTGCCCTCGACCAACTCACCACGCGTACCAACGCCATTGATTGGGCAGTTGCCAATTATTCACTTTTGGTCAAAAAAATCGAGGCGGCAGCGGTGAATCAGACTGCTGTGGCCAAACAAGCCGCCGCACAGCCCCAACCGGCGGTACAGGCTGTAGTGCCGTCTGCGGCTCGGAGTGTGGCGACGATTTATGCCGAGCTGGACAGTCTCGTGGGTCTCGCAGATGTCAAGCAGACGGTACGGCAAATTGTCGCCCGCCAAAAAGCCAGCGAGGTCTTTGTGGCGCGTGGCCAACCCGTCGTCTTTAGCAAGCATTTGGTCTTTACCGGCGCCCCTGGTACGGGTAAAACCACCGTTGCGCGCTTGGTGGCCGAATTATATGCCGCCATGCAGATTTTGCCGGGCTTTACTTTTGTCGAAGCCTCGCGAGCGGATTTGGTGGGGGGCTATATCGGCCAGACAGCCATCAAAGTCAAAGAAGTCGTCGAAAAAGCGCGTGGTGGCGTGTTGTTTATCGACGAAGCCTATGCCTTGATGCCCCGTCATGACAGCGATTATGGCCATGAGGCCTTGGCGACACTGGTGCAACTGATGGAAAACTACCGTGATGAGCTGGTGGTGATTATGGCCGGTTACCGCGACGAAATGCAGCAACTGATAGACGTCAACCCCGGTTTGCGGAGCCGTATGACCACCTACATTGATTTCCCCGATTACACGTCCACCGAATTACTCCAGATTTTCGACAATATCCTACAATCCTACCAAGTGACCTTGCATCCTGAGGCGCGTGTGCATGTCACCCAGCGTTTGGCGGCGATTGTATCGCGTGGTTCGTTTGGCAATGGCCGCTTTGTCCGATCACTGTGGGAATTGGCGTTTACCAATATGGCCCACCGCGATTATGCCGATGAGCGCTTTGATGAGCACGAATTGCGTGAGCTCCATGTGGCTGATGTGGATGCGGCCTTTGACCAATTAACCAGATCATTACCCCCCGAACGCAAACGGATTGGGTTTTGAGCGATACAGTTGAATCACCTACCACGCACAACATCATGTGTGGTAGGTGATTTTTTAGGTAAATAGATTGTTATTTCATATGTACTCCAAATACCTACGCCAAAATTCCATTGCTAGTGACATACCATATTTTCAAATCGATAATAGATCTATAGAAATAATCAACAGAACCCACACATGAGCTATTGACCGCGTAAATAAACGATTTTGGAAAAAATAACAAAAATAAAATACAAAATGTACGAGATAATTGTGCCACTCACATGAATCTATCACATGCGTAGTGCCAGGAAGTAAGGAACCGTCATGCCGATTCGCAACTGGTATGTAGGAATAAGTGCAGGGGATGTTTGGGAGTTCATCCGTCAGTTATTCTTATCCATCATGGCTGATACCGTCAAAATGACGGTTACTGCGGTAATTGGGCTGGTGTTGATGTCAGCGCTCCTGTGGTTTATACAGCGATTTATTACATCGTTGCACGCCAAATCGTTGTTACTCAAAATCCTGAAAATGCTTAGTCAACCAATCCCCGAAAAACAACAGTTTGTGATTACTATTGACGACGCCTGCCAGACATTATTTGCCCAAAAACCGAAAATAAATAGCCCTGAGATTCAAGCGTTTTTTGACGATCGTGACGTGCAAAACGTACTTTTTAGTCACCATCCGTTGATTACGACCAATGGATCAATACCGCACATGCACGCCGGCCTCTCAAATAATCAAGTTGTTGATTTGCATGCAAAATACCGCGCTATCATTGAACAAACCTACGAAACATATCGCCAAAAATTACCCTTGCCTATCCGCCGTTCTTTGCCATCAACGCAGGATTTTGGCGAATGGTGGACACAGGCACTTATCGCTACGATTCAGACAAAATTTACCGCATTTGAAATCGAAATTGTAGCCAGAATTAAAAATGTACAAGAAAATATGCAGCGCATGAATTCCCTTGAAGCACGGATTGCTACGTACTTTCGGGTTGTTGGTGCGCGCTCATATACCCCCGCATCACCCGCAACCGTAAATGCGTTCTATCAAGGGCAATCGATTTTGACATGGGAAATAGTGACTGCGGGTGCGGTGGTAGCGCGCAGTCAACGCGCCGAATTTATTGCCACGTATGGCAATATGCTCCCCACCCAATTTGAATTAATTTGTGTGACGGGTGAAATTGGCGATGGGAAAACAACGTTTTTGTGGGATGCCGCATACGAAATTGCCAAGCAGTTACAGTGCCCGTTGATCCAATGTATCGTGCCAAGCCCCGAAGCCTGGAGTATATTAGCCTACGAAATTGAGCGCAGTCAGCAACCTGCCATTGTGCTTGTTGATGATGTATTCAAAACCAAAGAATTTACCGATGCCATGTTTGCGATGGCACAAGTAAACTTGCCAGTGCGTGTGTTTGCGACGGCCCGGCTCTATGATATTCCCAAATTTGATATGTTTGCATGCACGCAGGTGCGCTTAAATTCTCCGACTCAGGCAGAAGTCGATGCCTTGGTGACCCGATATAATCCCCAAATAACTAATCTCGCCCGCACAACACTATACCAAGCGTCTAGCTGGTTAATTTTGATGATGGAGCTTTCGAGCGGTACTTCATTTGAAAATATTGTGTTGCAATCGCTCGAACACCTCCGCACACAGAATGTAAATCATTACAATGCGTATATTTATGTTTGCTTTGTTTCACAATACAATGTCGCAGTGCCGCGAGATTTATTATCCACGGTGCGTACCGAATTTTGGAATATTCAAATTCCTGGCTATTTGTTTGAAACGGAATCTTCTCCCAACGACTCATTAGTACGCGCTGCGCACGCCCAAATTGCCAAAGTGGTAATGACGTATGTGCGCGAGCAGTTTGATACACGCACAATCCTCGCTGCCTATCTAGCTTCGGCCGACTTTGCAAATTCTGCGCATCGCACCATGCTTGGGTTGCTGGGGACCACGATGATCAGGCGTAAAGAATTTGCTAGCTATACGGAATTATTTAACCTACAACAACCATATATCCAGACGTGGTTTACGCAGTGTACCCATGTCGAAGTGTATAATCAGATTTCGACGATTTTGCATGAATTAAATGCTGAAAAAGAATTAACGATTTTACATCGCAAAATGTTAGCCAAAAAGCCCCAAAGCACTGCTGATTGGCGTAGTCTTTTGATGTATGCCAATCGCACCAAGCAACGATTGACATTCCAATTATTACAATCCCTCAAAGAACTCGCGAAAAACGATCAACAAGATGCTGAAGTTTGGGATTTAGTTGTAACCTATTTAAATGCTCACAAAAGTAATCAGGCTGCAGCCCAGCAATTGATACCGATTGTGGCTAAGGTGATAAGTAATCGAAGTAGTATTCGTGCCCAATATTTGCAGTTAGTCGAAAAATTTGGGTCAAATGTGCAAGTAGACGCAGCTATCGTGAAATCTACAACTTGGCTCAATCAATCCAAAGTTTCGCCATTACTCGTAATTGCATATGCCCAACTAGTAAACCAACGCGCACATCTACACGTTAAACAAGACGCGGTTGCTAAACTTGCGTCGTTTGTTCCGCTCAATGATGATTTTGCAAAAGTACATCCTGGCATATTTCATCAATATGTCAGATTACTCCAATCCATTCATCGTGAAAATGATCTTCGCCAAATACTGGCTGATGTGCGGCTGTTGGTACAAGGGGCTGAATGGAATCCATTCGTGTTTCGTAAATTTTTACAGTTAATAGAAATTGTAGGGACAGAGGCCGATAAAAAATGGGCGATAGTCCAAATAACAAACGCTATTGACCACAATCTTGATGATGTGACATTCCACACACTTAAACCATTGTTAGACATTATCAATGTACCGAGTCAATCTTCCAAATCACGAGGTGACGTATCACCAGAATTACAGGCGTTGTTATCGGTGATGCCGCAATGGTTGAGTCATTATGATAATTCGTATGTCCGTAGTCGTTATTTAAAAATCGTGAATCAATTACATAATCATGAAATCAACAAACAAGCCATGCAAAGCTGTGAAATTTGGTTGAACCAAACGCCTCATGAGCAGATTGATATTGTGGCGTTTACTGGGTATTGTCAATTACTTACGCGGATGAATCCTCTGCACAATCACTTTATGATGGTAAAAAATATCGCCGAATACCTGATTGCTGAATATGTGCATGATGTGCGTATTCGTAGTGTGTTTGCCATGTTGTTGGTGAAAACAGTGGGATACCTCACTGGTGATATGCGGGTATCGGCAATCCGTTTTGCCCAACAATATAACGATTGGCTCAACGAACACCCCAACGAGACATGGGGACGTGGTAATTTGCTACGATTGACTCAAGTGCTCAATGATAACGACTTACGAGAGCGGATTATTAATTCGATGATTTATTGGTATCAAACCGTGCCAAAAGCCATTGAAGATGAATTAACACTCATTGATTTTATTAGGGTTTTGTCGATACAACCGGTCTTTTCGCAAATCGATACTGCGATTCATGTAATTATGCCTTTTATCAACGTAAATGGGCAACCAACACAGGAGGAATCATTTATTGGACTCGTTGAAGCACATGGAACCGCTGCTAATAAACAAGCATTGGTGGCAAAGTTGTATGAATTATTGATAGATAACCCAACTGACGAAAATATGTTGAAATATTACTTACGCATTCTACCTGTATGTGATGATAACGAGTTGATTCGTATTGCATTACGTGATCAATACAACTGGATGCTTATCCACATGAAACCGATTATCCAAGAAGCCTATATCCGCTTGGTAAAGCAAAATCTCGCGCTAGTCGATCGAAAACAGTTTATGCGTACGATGCAATTTTGGCAGAATCAAGGAAATTTTGATGAAGTTCTGAAGACAGAATTAGATCCATTATTGTCCAATAATGGATGATAAATTTGTTTTAATGGCTCATGTGCGTAAATTGTTTGATACTTGCGCTGTAGAAAATAGCAATGATAATATCCGTTGTTAATCATTGCCAATATCCTATATTACAATACCCTATCACCTGTATTTGCACAGCGAGGTATCACCATGCACCACACCCTGCCGTGGCGAGAATATGAATGTGTCTTGACGGCACATCACCCCTACCCCAACGCATATACCGATGTCGCTGTGTGGGTCGATTTCACCCATGACGATGGCACAATCATCCGGCGCCCGGCCTTCTGGGATGGTGGCCAGACTTGGAAGGTGCGCTTTGCAGCCCCCAACGCCGGCGGTACATGGCATTGGCAGAGTTTTTGTAGTCAGACCGACGCCGGTTTGGCCGGGCAACAGGGCGTGGTACAGGTAGGTGATGCCGATGACACGCCTCATTGTTTTTATCGCCATGGATTTTGGCGAATGTCACCCGGCGGGCGCAATCTGGTGCATGCCGACGGTACACCGGCCCTCTTGTGCGCCGATACGGCGTGGGCCTTGCCGTGGCGCGCCACCCCCGCAGAGGTGGCACTGTATGCCGCCGATCGTCAGGCCAAAGGGTTTAATGCGGTGTTGCTGATGACGGTGCAACCCGATATGGACGCCCGTGGCCCGGCTGACCGTAGCGCCGATGAAGGATTTGCGGTGGGGTTTGCCGATTTGGTGGATGGGCATATCAATCAGCTTGAGCCGGCCTATTTTCAGGAACTCGACGAATTGTTGGCATTGCTCGTGGCTCACGAAATCGTGCCCGTGCTCCAACCCGTGTTTATGGGGTTTGGGTGGAAGGGGCTGCGGGTGGCGGGGCCTGTCCTGCCCCCTGCCGAATACGCCCGCTATTGCCGTTATTTGGTGGCCCGCTATGGCGCCCGCCCTGCCATTTATCTGGTGGGTGGCGACGGGTCGGGCTACGAAACACCGGTAGCGGCTGGTGGTGCCGCAGTTGAAGCGTGGGATGCCTATGCTCAGCCGACAGGCATCCACTACCGCCCACATGCCGATAATTGTGCCCACCAAGCTGAATCATGGCTTGATTTTCAGTGGTGTCAAACCGGCCATAGCGGTGAACATATGCCCGAACGGGTGGCCGATATGTGGCGTAATCAGCCAATCAAAGCAGTCGCCAATGGCGAACCAACCTATGAACACGGCCTGGTATGGGGGCGGGCGAGTGGCTGGTGGCAGGGGCACGAAGCGTGGAGCAATTTGTGTGCCGGCGGTACCATGGGGGTCGTATATGGTGCCGGCAGCTTGTGGCAGTGGGTTCACCACCCAGCTGAACCGGGGCAATCACCCTATTTTGTGGCCAAGAATGCTGGGTGGCGCGAGGCGCTCGATTTTGCAGGGTCGACGTATGTGGGGTTGGTGCGCCGTATTTTGGCAGGATTGCCGATTACCGATATGCAACCCAACTGGCAAGTGACCCTAGGGCGGCGCGGCCTGCTGGTGCCACAGCGGTTGTTTGTGGCGTATAGCGCCGAGGGTGGTCCATTGATGTTATTTGGTGATGAAGTGCCGTTACCGTATACCGTGGTTGATCCGCGTACAGGTGTCGTCGTCGCCAAAGGTGTGCGTCAGCACCACGACGAATGGATTATGGATGATGGTGGGGCGCCGCGTATTTATATTTGTTGTCGCGATTATGACGCTACATAGGGATTGGGGTGGTCTCGCACAGCGCACGGAACGTGTGCGACGGCTTTCATCCATCGCCAAGTCATGGCTTGGCACTATCTACAATGTATGCGTGTCATGTAGGGAGATTCTAGGCTGGATGTACACAACTGGCATGGAATGATGCCGTGGATAGCGGTTTGGCGCAGGTAGTAACAGTGAGTGTAAAATTTAACAATTTATTCAACATTGCCCCATTTATTCTCGGTACAATGAAACCACCAAATGCGATTCGTTTGTTTGTATGCGGAGTAGTGATGATGCCACATATGCGTTGGATGGTGTTTGTATGTGTGATGGGATTGCTGGTGAATTGTGCACCACCCCCGTCCGCCGATACGCGGGGGGCGAGTGCGACGGTCGTACCCACACCAGTAGCTTCGAACCAATCCTCCGTCCCAACCGATGCCGCCCTTGTAGCAACGCCTGGAGCTGATGCCAATACCGCGGCCCCGCAAGCCTTACCGCTCGGTGATGGCAAATTTTCACAAACTGGCCAGCAAGGGTATATTTATGCCTGTAGTACGCGCATCAGTAACGAAGGTGCCTTTGCGTCAGGTGCCTGGCTCGATGAAAAGAACAAGGTGTGGTACCCCGATCTCAAGCCCAGTGTCGATGGCCAAGTCTGGTGGGAAGCCGCGAGCGTGACGATTGACGTGGCAGGCGCAACCCGCACGATTAGCTCCAATGCCTTACCTGAAAACCACCCCACCGGGATTTTTCCCGTGCAAAACAGCGATGATGCCTATCAATACGATCGTAACCCCAACACAATCAGTGTCCAACAAATTTTGTACCAATTGCCACAAATGCCACAGCCTAGTAATGCCGTGAGTTGTTTGCCCCCTGGGATTATCGGGGTTGCGCTAACAGGTGTGCCGTTTTATAACGGGTTCGATGAAGGTGGTCGTGATGCGGTGGCCCACGAAATCCAAGACGATTGTGACGGCCACCCCCAACAACAAGGCCAATACCACTACCACAGTGTGAGTGCCTGTGTCGATACCAAACCCGATGACGCTGGGCACCCGGCCTTGATTGGCTACGCCCTCGACGGCTTTGGCATCTATGCTGCCAATACGGGCAATGCCACCCTCAAAACCGCTGACCTCGACGAGTGTCACGGCACCGTGAGTGAAGTGGTGTGGGATGGGGCTGTGGTCAACATGTATCATTATGTGGCCACTGCCGACTTCCCCTATACCATGGGCTGCTTCCGTGGTACCCCGGTCCAGTCTAATGCCACAAACGGTGCTGGTGGTCCCCCGGCCCCAGGCGGTCCGCCGCCGCGCCGCCCGTAGTGTGGGATGTCAGAAACGACCGAGCCCCGTGCTCGGTCGTTTTTTTGCGTGATAGCGAGTCAGCATGAAGCGTATAATGACACCACGTTGTTTATTTGCAAAGAGGATGCCATGCCACTTACCCCACCTACCGCCTTCCCCGCCCCTGGGACATACGCCATCGAGCAACGTATATCGCTGATTGCACCAGCCAATACGGTCATTCATTACACCATCGATGGTATCACTCCCACTACCGCTAGCCCAGTGTGTGGCCGTAGCGAGGTGATTTTTTTGCCGGCCCTCAACGATGGTAATACCGGCTTGCATACCACCACTACCATTAGTGCGATTGCGGTGCGTGATGGCCAAACTAGCGCCGTCGTGCGATTTGTGTATACCATTGCCCGCCGAGACCAAGATAGTTATGTGGTGCACGAATTGATGCCGGGCTTTTTTGTGATTCGCGATTACGACAACGTCAACATGTACTTCATCAAAGGCAGCACCCGTAGCCTGCTCATCGACGCCGGCATGGGCACCGGTAATCTGCGCACCGTCATTGAGCCCTTGCGCGGTGATGTGCCGATGGATGTCTTTATCACTCACGGCCACGGTGACCATGTCACCGCTATGGGCCAATTCGAAGATACCTACGACGTCTACATGAGTCACATCGATCTGCCCATGGTGCAGTCGAGCAAAGCGCGTGGCAGTCTGACCGCTGATCTCAGTGCGATTCTCGATTTGCAAGAGGGCATGGTGTTTGACCTGGGCACCTACCGCTTCACCGTCTATGCCTTGCCCGGGCACTCGGCTGGTAGCATGATGCTCTTTGACGAAGCCAAAGGTCTGCTCATCGCCGGTGACGCCATCGGTAGCAACAAAGCGGGCACCGGCGATGCCCTGTGGATGCAATACCCCAGCATGTGGCCCATTGATTACTATATTTCTGCCTTGCAGGTGTTTCGCGCCAAAGTCGCTGGGCGCGTCAAATTAACGTTTGGTGGACATAACGATTGGCCAATTTTAGGTGAAGCCTACATGGACAATCTTGAGGCTGCCGCCCAACACCTCATCGATGTCGGCCCTGATTCGTTGTTGCCGTCATTGCGTCCGGCAGGGGTTTGGATGGCGATGGCCGGCGACCGATTGACTGACCCCAATTGGGCCTCAATCAATGTCACCAAAGAGGCCTGCCTGAGCCAACCCTATACCCAAATTGCCAGTTTGAGCAACCTCGTGGTGCAGGGTGGTGTGCTGACCCAGCCCTTTGGGCCGCTCCAAACGCGCTATACGGTGCTCCGTGCCCAAGGCACTGCGCTGACGCTGACGCCGGTAACCACGTCACGCCAGATTTGCCAGCTGACCATCAATGGTCTGGTGGTGCAACCACGAGTGCCCTTTGCGGTGGGCAATGCGGATTTGGTGCACATCGTCGTGACGGCAGCCGATGGCGTGAGCACGGCGGAGTATCGCATTACCATCCAGTCGGTGTAAAAAAACTTACAGGGTATACGTGGTGCAACATCCACGTATACCCTGTTTTTTGGCGCCAATTTACACCCCGTAGCGCCGTACATACCAACTTTTGACGAATTGGGTGAGGGGGATATAGATCAACATCATGCCAAATAAGGCCAACCAATAATTGAGTGGTAATGGTACAAAGCCAAATAGGACGCCATAGCTCGACAGCGTCAACCAACTGGCGATGAGCAAAATGAGCGACGACGAGAGGGTGAGTTGCCAACTAGCCATGCTCTGCAAAAAGGGGATTTTGTTGGTGCGGATGACGT
>CANFUF010000096.1 GCA_947450095.1 Roseiflexaceae bacterium | reverse complement strand
GGTAGAGCGAAACCTTGCCAAGGTTTAGGTCGCGAGTTCGAATCTCGTCTCCCGCTCCAGTTAAACGTTAACCGGGCATCGATGCATTCGATGTCCGGTTTCTGTATGTATGTACCGTTAAAGGAGCATCACCATGGACATCGGAATCATCGGGCTTGGTCGTATGGGTGCCGGCATGGCACGGCGCTGGTTGCGCCACGGGCATCGTGTAGTGGTCAACAACCGTAGCCACGACCCCATCAAAGAACTCGAAAAAGATGGCGCCGTTGCCGCCTACGACCTACCGGCACTGGTGGCTGCCTTGCCAGCCCCTCGCGCCATCTGGATTATGTTGCCCGCTGGTGCCACCACCGAGCAAATGATCGAAAATCTCGTGCCCCTGCTCAGCCCCGGCGATACCCTCATCGACAGTGGCAACACCAACTTCAACGACGACATTCGCCGCGCACCGCTCCTCGCCGCCAAAGGAATCAACTACATTGACCAAGGCACGTCGGGTGGGATTTGGGGCCTCGAAAAGGGCTTTTGTTTGATGGTGGGTGGTGAACCAGCTATCGTCAAGCGCCTCGAACAAGCCTTTGTTGACCTAGCACCTGTCGATGGCTATTTGCATTGTGGGCCGGTAGGTAGTGGGCACTTTGTCAAAATGGTCCACAACGGCGTCGAATACGGCATGATGCAGGCCTATGCCGAAGGCTTCGAAATCATGCAGGCCCGCAAAGATTTCAACCTCGACATGCACGCCATCTCAAAGGTATGGAACAACGGTAGCGTGGTACGCTCGTGGTTGCTCGAACTGGCCGAGACGGCTTTTTCACAAGACCCCAACCTCGACCAAATCAAAGGTTATGTCGAAGACAGTGGCGAAGGGCGTTGGACCATCCAAGCCGCCATCGACCTCGATGTACCAGCCCCAGTGATTACCTTATCGTTGTTCGAGCGCTTCCACTCACGCCGGCCCCATTCGTATGCGGCCAAAGTCCTCGCTGCCCTACGCAAGGGCTTTGGTGGCCACGCCATCAAAAAAGCCGAATAGTAGCGCTAATACATCATCCCTCTCCGACGTGCGTGGCATGGCGGGGAGGGGTTTTTGGTGCGCGTGACGGATTATGTGTATACGTATTCATGAAAAAGCAGAAGCGTCGCCCAATAAGCCCTATGTTATATTGCGATAAATTGACTGCCGTACGTTGAAAAAATATTTACCAGCGTAAAAATATGGAGTACCGAGATAATCAAATTACTTATTACCACAGGGTTTTTGAACCGTCCAACCGTGAACGGTGTAGCTACTTTGTAAACAACCTGCACAATCAAGAGAGCTGCCACAAATGCAGGAACCGGGGCAATGATGAGTGCTATCGAGGCGATAAGAATCGATAAATAAATCGCAAATAGTATCCCTCTTGCTGCAGTGAATATTCCCCATGCCTCATCAACAAAGTGAGACTTCATTGCCATGAGAATCACAATTGGCGTCAGCACGGCAATATTAGCAATCAGCGAGGCATAAATTAGGAAGTTCATTAACGTTTGCCTTTCTGAGGATGCATAGAGTTAACTTTATGAGTTATTAAAAAGCCGTGTAGCAAGACTCGATTTTTAGCGAGAACTTGCTACACGACGTTTAATCACCGGGGCGGGGGTTCAGTCCCTCACAACCCACTTATGCGCATAAGTGGGTTGTGACTTGGTGAGTACCCGTGATTAGGCTTGGGGTTCTTCAGCAGCAGCAGCAGGAGCGACAACGGCGGCAACAGGAGCTGCAGCAGCGGCTTCGGCCTTGGCGGCAGCGGCTTCGCGTTGCTCAGCCAACATGCGCTCGATTTCTTCGGGCTTCTTGAGGCTCAAACCCATGCGTTGGCGTTGGCGATCGAGGCTGATGATGTGGGCGGTGACGACTTGGCCCTGTTGGAGCTTGTCGCGTGAAATAACCGCACCTTCGCCGTCGAGTTCGCTGGCATGGATGAGGCCTTCGACGGCATCTTCGATTTGCACGAAGGCGCCAAAGGGGGCCACATTGGTAACAGGACCAGTGACTTCTTGGCCAATGGTGTAGCGTTGTTCAATGGTGTCCCATGGGTTGGGCAACAAGCGGCGCAAGCTCAAACCGATACGTTCGCGGCTGGCGTCGATTTCGATAATCATCACCTGTACCTCTTGGCCGGGGGAGAGGACTTCGCGGGGATGATTGACCCGTTGCCATGAAAGTTCGGAGATGTGGGCCAAACCGTCGGCGCCACCCAAATCGATGAAGGCACCGAAGTTGGTGAGTTGGTTGACACGACCCGACAACACGTCGCCTTGTTGCAATTCTGACAACAAGCGGTGCTTCTGAGCCTTGCGCCACTCTTGGGTGGCCAAACGCTCTGACAACACCAAACGGTTGCGTTCGCGGTCGACTTCGATGACCTTGAGGGGAATGGTCTGACCGACCATGCGCTGCAAGGCATGTTGACGCTCTTCGGCTGCGGTGCGGCCGTGGAGCTGGGCAACTTGTGAGGCTGGCACAAAACCGCGGATGCGGTTGAATTGGACCAACAAACCACCTTTATTACAGCCGATAACTGCGGACTGCACGATGCCGTTGTCGGCTTGGAGTTGCAAGGCTTCTTCCCAGTCACGGGCAACCTGCACCATTCCAACAGACAACACCAATTCGCCGTCGCGGTTTTCGGGATCTTGGACATAGACTTGCAAGGTGTCACCAACCTTGAGACCAGCCACAAAATCTTCGCCCATGGAGCGCAAATCTTGGGTGGGGATGGTGCCTTCGCGCTTCGAACCAATCGATACCAAAATCGAATCGGATTCGAGCTTCATGATGACGCCCTCACGGACTTCACCACGTTGGGGACGAGCATAATCGTACTCGTTGAGTAACTGGGTCCAATCGAAATGTTCTGCGTTTACCTGACTCATGCTGGAGACTCTCCTCAGCGCCGTATGGGTACTAAACAATCAACGTCACGTCATTGACTGCGTCGAATCTAATACATTACAACCGTTTATCGAAATAAACGCCGTAATGCTCGTGACAATAACTTGTTAATTATACGGTTATTCATTACATATGTCAACTCGATGAAGTAGGAAGCATGAAGTATGAAGTAGGAAGCATGAAGTATGAAGTAGAAAGGATGAAGTATGAAGTTGGAAGTAAAAGTTGGAAGTAATGGAGCATTGCACATTGAAAATGCAAAATTTCTCCGTGGCAACTACACCTCTACTTCAAAATCCCACTTTCGACTTCCGACTTTATCCTTCCTACTTCATTTATACTAGCGGTAACGCTAGTATAAATGACAAGGCACCATGAGTATTATTTTTGTGTTTATCGATGGCATCGGCTTAATCAACGCCACGACCCACAATCCCTTTGGGTTGACGCCACAACCATACATCAGTCAATTAATCGGTGGACCACTGTTAATCGATCACGTCGGTCAATACCCCCAGGCGCGACTGAGTGCCATCGATGCGACGTTGGATTGGCCGGGCTTACCGCAAAGCGGCACGGGGCAGACATCCTTGTTTGTGGGGATTAATGCGGCCCAGGCGGTGCAACGCCATCAATCGCACTTCCCGCCGACAGATTTACACGACCTACTGCGCACCCAAAACATGTTGACCCAAGCCAAACCCTATGGGAGCAGTGCCTTTGCCAATGCGTTTGACGCGGGGTTTTGGCAGGCGCTAGAGACCCGCAAACTCCGCCGTTCGGCCAGTGTGATTGCTGGCGAAGGAGCCGGGGTGCGGTTTCGTGATGTCACAGATTTGGCCAATGGTCAGGCTTTGTCGTGGGACATCACCAACCAAGTGATGCACCAGCGCCACCCAGACCTGATTGCCCCCATCGCGGCGTTTACGGCAGGCAAAAATTTGGCACTGCTCGCCCAAGAACACGTCATCACCTTGTACGAAACGTTTTTGACTGACCTCGTCGGCCACGGGCGCACCGACATCACCACCGCCGACGTGGTTACCCGCATCGATGAATTAATCGGGGGGGTGGTGGCCCATCTGCGCCCGTGTGATACCCTCGTCGTTAGTAGCGATCATGGCAATTTCGAAGCCCCCCACGAAAAAGGACACACCACCAATCCGGTGCCATTGTTGGTGGTAGGGGCAGATTGTGATACACTGCACAATATAGAGAGTATTAGTGCTGTAGCGCCGGCCTTGGTGGCTCGCTACCCTTATCATCGTGAGGCAGGGCAATGAAGATAGGCCTGCTCTACAATCCATTTTCTGACACCTGCGTGCGTTTTTCGGAAGCCGCCACCACGTGGCTACGGGCGCGTGGACATGAGGCGTGGCGGGCTGCCTCGCATATTGGCCGCGAAGACGACACCCTCGAATGTGTGGATTTGGTGGTGACGGCTGGTGGCGACGGCACGGTGTTGCGGGGCGTACGATTAGCCGAACGCTGCGGGATTCCGATTTTGCCGGTGGCGCTGGGGCACCTCAACTTCATGGCCGAACTTGAACCAGACACCTTTTATGATGGGATTACCACCGTACTCGATGGCGGCGGTTGGCGTGACGAACGCACCATGATCGAAGGGGTGGTTGACCATGTAGACGGCAGCCCCGCCATGGAGTTTTTGGCACTTAACGAAATCGTCATCGCCCGCCGCGACATCAACCGCCTCATCAACGTCGATGTTAGTATCTATGATGCGCATTTGACCACCTACCACGCCGATGGCGTGATGGTGTCGACGGCGACGGGGTCGACGGCCTACGCCTTGTCGGCGGGTGGGCCGATCCTCGACCCGCGCTCGAGCAACATGGTACTGGTACCAGTGGCGGCGCACATGGCGAGTATTAATTCGTTTGTGTTGCACGACGACGCCACGGTGCAGTTGACCTTGCGCGGACGGCATAGTGCGGCAGTATACGCCGACGGCGACGACCACCACCCCCTACAAGAAGGGGACGTGTTGACGATTAAACGATCGCAACGCACCTGCGCCTTTGCGCGGGTCTATTCCCCCAGTACGTTTTATGCACGCCTAACCCAACGCCTACGACGAGGATAGTACGAAGTAGGAAGCGTGAAGGCGGAAGGTTGAAGTAAAGTAGGAAGCGTGAAGGCGGAAGGTTGAAGTAAAGTAGGAAGCGTGAAGGCGGAAGGTTGAAGTAAAGTAGGAAGCGTGAAGGCGGAAGGTTGAAGTAAAGTAGGAAGCGTGAAGGCGGAAGGTTGACGTTGTAGAGACGCAGCAGGCTGCGTCTCTCCAACAATACATCGAAATCACAACGTCTGGAACTCTTTGCTGTCGCGTTTGCGCGAGTTAAGCGCCGGTAATTCACTTTTTTGGAGCATTTGCGTCACCATATCGAGGAAGATGCGGCGGTCGCTGGCTTTGACCACCGCCTGCTCGTGGGCCCGGGCCAGTGCGACGGGGTAGCCTTGGCCACGCATGGCTTGGTCATAGATCAGGGCATGCACGCGGTCACACAACTGGGGGTCGGTGGCGACCCACTGGGGGATCTCGACACGGGCGATTTCGTTGCCGACTCGTAGATAAAAAAAGTGAATGGCGTGCTCGCGGTAGAGTTCACGGTTGGCACGAGCCATCGACAAATAAATCGGGCCCCGTTGACCTTCACGCAAACGCTCACCATAAATGTCGGCATCGGCCAAATCATTGCAGGGGGTACACGACGGCTGACGCCCGGCTGCCACATCGCTACAGCGATCGCAGTTGGCGCCTTTTTTGGTGGCGACATTCACGTCGGGGCAGAGCATCATGCGCACCATCCCCATCATTTCGGGGGAACGGGGCCGGCTGATATATGACGCTACCGGGATACCTTGGGCCTTGAGTTGGTCGAGGGCGGCCAAATAGGGGTCGAGGAGCGTGGTTTGTACGACATCTTCGGCATTGGCGAGATTCCAGCGCATCAATGTACCGTCTTGGAGTGCGATAGAGGGCAGATTGTTGGTCAGAAATTTGGCACTTAATTCGGCCAGCACGATGCCTTCTTGGGCATCACGTTTGGCATTGAGGAGCTGACCTTCGATGGCGATGCGGCGCATGCCATCGCTGATATAGAGCTCGTCGTCGCGGTAACCGAGGGCCGGTTGCGATTGGAGCACGGCGCTGGGGGTGGTGCCGTATTGCAAAAACACCTGGCCGATATTGATGAGGTAGCAGACGGCCATGCCGTGGCGCTCGACATCGAGTTGCGAGCCGTCGGTGGCGACGAGGGCGTAGTCGCTGGGGACTACGGGCAGGTCGCGCTTGGTGTCAAATGATTCGCTGGCTTGGGCCATCAACCAGGCGGCGCGTTCGCTGAGGACGACGGCGTCGTTCCAATGATCTTCGTGGCCCACATGTTTGTCGATAGTTTGTTGCACCATCACGCGGCGGCGGCGGCGCTCGGTGGCGCCATCGACGACGAGTTTGGTCATGTCACGGACTTGGTTGGCGAGGAGCATTACGTCGAGTGCCATAGGCGAGCCTCAATCCCACACAAACGATATATTGCTATTGTACACAATGCGGTGCGCATGCACCGGTGGTTTCGGCGGGGATATGGGTGATGCGGGCGCGTCATGCGCGCCGGCTGCACGGGGGCGCGGATGAACAAAATGATATGGTGCTTATTCACGGTGCGTGGAAGTGTTTTTTACAAAATGAGAAATAATAATTACCAATAAGCATTACGGCAACGATTCCTCACATTTACGAAAAACACTATTTTCAACGGTACAGTCTTGACATCAAAATGTAATGACGTTACTATTATTTGAACATAGGCATGTAAAGGAAATGTATGCGTAACATTACAGTTAACGCACTAATGATACTGATATTCATTGGAATTGTCAGTGTATTTGTGCTACAGGCACCGATTGTCGTGGCATCAAATAAATCAATGGTTGCACCGATTGCACCGCAATTGGCACCGCGTGTACCGGCAACTGCAACAGCGACCACACCAGATGGGAGCAATTATTGCTATTGGAAAGAGGGGAATGGTACACGGCATCGCTATGAACTCATCCAAACATCTGTCTCGTGGGCAAATGCAAAAGCAGCGGCAGAATCGAGTCATTACAACGGAATTTTGGGTTCGTTAGCGTCAATTCAGACAAGTGCAGAGCAAACGTGTATATACAATGTAATCAAATTATTGAACCCAAGTGGAACAATCGAAGTATGGCTCGGCGGTACCGATAGTGCCGTTGAAGGGACGTGGCGCTGGGCTAGTACTGTTGCCGCAACCAATAACAGCGTGTTTGGTTCAACCACATTTTGGTTCCCCGGGGAACCCAATAATAACAATGGTGCTGGTGGTGATGAAGATTGTTTATCGTTACGCACAAACAATGCGACACCAATAAATCAAGCATGGAACGACAAAAGTTGTAGTAATTTACTCTTTTATGTTATCGAATACCAAGACACATCACCGCTGCTTGATGGCGCACGAACGCCCACCAGAACATTAACACCATCACAAACTAATTCTCGCACCAAATCATTAACGCCCACCAAGAGTCAAACTCCTACCAAAACATTAACGCCCACAAATACAGCTACACGCACGGCAACACCGACACAAACGCCATCGGATACACGCACGCCAACTAGCACAAAGTCACCGACAATCACATTGACGGAATCAATGACGCCTGTATACATCGCCACCCCCAATGCAAATGATGGATGCTACTGGATTGAGCGAGAAAACAGCGATATGGGTGCCGAATCTGTATATCACCGCTATGCAATTTATTCGGTCGATCAGTGGTCGTTTCCACCGATTTCGTACAATGATGCCTTTATTCTTGCTCAGTCAAATTTTACACGCTGGTCACAATTACAATTAAGCACGCAACAACTTGCAAATATTAGCGCAGTTGGTTCAATACCCGAAAACTATGGTGATGGCCATGTTGATTTTATTGCATCTTGTTTACAACAATTGTTTATCAGGACCTACGGAACACCAACCGCAGGCACCCCTATAGAAAACTCGCTGGCATGGGTGAATGGGATTAGTGGCATTGTATATTATGAAGATGGGCATTCTAGGTTATCCAAAAAAGTTTGGCAATCAATGGTGGAAGTAGATTTTATTAATAATAGTTGGCAGGGGGCTAACCTTATTATGCCAACAAACATTCCCGTAGCTACACAGCCTATCGCTAATTTGGCTGGTTATACTAATTTTGATAATCCAATATCAGGCTTTTCTGGAACAACCGTCGGTTGTGCGAGTATTCAACTCCAAGGGACGATTACGGTCAGAGAACAACGCTGTGATGAAGAATTACCGTATATTATCGTGGAGTACACTGGATTTCCTATGTACCCCACAGTAATATCAGCGACACCGATTGTTTCAGTCACGCGCAAAATTACAACGTCCACTCGTGCACCGTCAAAGACATACACATATACGCGGACAAAAACCTATACACCATCGACTACTCCGACGGGGACAGTACCTTCGCCAACAAAAACACCTTCGTTTACACGTACATTGACACCATCAAAAACATCTACATTTACACCATCAAACACGCTTACGCCATCACTCACACGTACGTTTACCATATCACGGACATTTACCCCATCATACACACTCACACCGAGTCTGACCTATACACCGAGTCTGACATACTCACCCACCGGTATCCCAGAAGGCACACCAAATCCTGCAGTCATGAGTGATGGCACGAGTTGTTATTGGAATGATTCGTATGGATATCAACACATCTACAAAGTTGCTTATATCGGGCAAAAATATACGTGGCATCAGGCCATGGATGATAGTGATGTGATTGCCAAAGGCAATGTCATGGTTCCTGCAACTGTGAATTCATTGCCAGAGCTCAATTGTGTATATCGGTTAGCACGGGCAGCCGGTGGTGGAACCTTTTGGTTGGCGGGACGTTCATTTATTGATGCACCAGACTCTACTTTTACCCCAACTCGATGTCCGACACTCAATGCCAGCGGCAGCAACTGTCGGTATGAAGCACAACCACAGTTCCCTTCGTTCTTGTTGCCCCTAGATAATGGGCGGTGGATGTGGTACCGCAACGAAGAAGCCCAATTTATCCCGTTTGATTATTACTGGCGTAACGGATTCCCAACGTATTTGCAAAGTGGAAATGCTTGTCTGGCGATGTATGTGGACCCCACAGATACCAATGCCCAATATGCGATGCGTTCAATGATACCAATGCATTGCTATAACGGAGCAACTGGGGTTATTTACGAAACAACATTTGGTAGTAGCGTGCAGACGCCAACATTTACAGCAACGCCGACCAATACGGCAACACCCACTATAACGCCGACATTTACCCCTGTAATCCCACCAGATGTTGCCAATGGATGTTTCTGGCGTGATAGTAATGATGTGGGCCATCGCTACCAACTCATCACCACCCCATTGTCGTGGAGTGCTGCCAAAACAGCAGCGCAGACCCAGACATTGAATGGGGTGACTGGCTACCTTGCCGATATTACCGATGTCGATGAGCAATCATGTGTGTATCAGCTGATCACAAACTCAACAAATACCACGGCATGGTTGGGTGGGAGTGATACCGCAGTTGAAGGTAGCTGGAGTTGGCAGGCAGGTGCACTATCAGGGAATGCGATTGCTACCACGTACTGGGCATCAGGTGAACCAAGTCAGACAACTACTGCCGAAGATTGTTTGATTGTACAAAGTGGCGGGAGTACCTCTGCAACAGCAGCCTGGGATGATCGTGACTGTAGCGAAACCCATGCCTATGTGATTGAATACGTAAGCACACTCGGTGCATTCAACCCCACGTTGACCCCAACACTTACGCCAACCTATACACCCACATTGACTCCGATTACGACATTTGATTGGTGGAATAATCGCTGTTTCTGGCGAGAACCGGGAACAAACATTCGTCACCGCTACGAATTCGTCCAAAAACCAGCAACGTGGGCTGATGCCAAAGCCGATGCTGAAAGTCGGTATATCAATGGAGTCCGTGGTCATCTCGTCACACTCGCTTCACCAGGAGAATATTCCTGCGTAGGAACAGTAATTGGTTATTATGAACGGTATGATACGTGGGTATACAACAAGTTTTGGACGGCAGGTCGGAGTGTGGGCACCAATAACAGCTACGTATGGGATTCAGGAAGTGAATCTGGCACAGCGGTACCAGGAGCATTGTGGAGCAATACAATCCCCTCACCCGATTTCATAGGGGGAAACAAGTGTGTGCGGGGTGAAGGATGGATTAATGCTGCATTACAAGCAGAATCCTGTACCATTAAATATCCTTATGTGATTGAATTTACTGCGGTCAATACGGGGTTGGATCTTTCGCCCACGCCAATTGCATCGCGGTCGCCAGTCCAGACAATCACGCCTTCAATTCGTCCAGGATGTAATGTCATGACAGTAGTTGGTATGACTACATATTGCACCAGTACGCCGACGCGCCATATCCCAGACATCTATCCAAAGACGTTAACTAATACGCCAACCATTACCCTTACTCCTTCGAAAACCTGGACGCCTTGGCCAACTTTACCACCACCAACACCAACGAGGACACCTTGTTTTGACGATCCGATGAATGGGATTTACTGCCCGATTAACTGGGAAACACCAACACCATGGTATTGGTGGGGTGCGCCATAAATAATTAAATCGACATTCAGCACCGACGTCAATGAAGTACACACATCTTTCTCCAAAGATGTGTGTACTTCATTGACGCAAAGAACGCCCTCATGTATCATGGGAGGAACATTTTTGGCAGTGTACGTACACATCAGGGAGGCGGTTGTGACAATCGATTGGGATGACAAATTTGCCCGCGAAGGCTTGACGTTCGACGACGTACTCCTCATCCCGGCAGCATCCGACGTGTTGCCATCGGCAACCAATGTTAGTACCTGGTTGACGCGGGGGATTCGCATGAATATACCCCTGGTCAGTGCCGCCATGGACACCGTCACCGAGCACCGTTTGGCGATTGCCATGGCCCGCGAAGGGGGCATGGGCATCATCCACAAAAACTTGACCATTGCCGACCAAGTCGAAATGGCGCGCAAAGTCAAACGCTCCGAAAACGGCATGATTACCGACCCTATCACCATGCACCACGACCGCACCGTGGGCGACGCGCTTGATATGATGGCCGATTACCGCATTTCGGGCATCCCCATCACCACCTCCAATGGCGATTTGGTGGGGATTGTCACCAACCGCGATTTGCGCTTCGAAACCGACCGCACCCGCCCGATTAGCGAACTGATGACCGGCGAAGGCCTGGTGACGGTGCCCGAAGGCACCACCCTCGAACAAGCCAAAGAATTGCTCCACAAACACCGCATCGAAAAGGTGCTGGTGGTGGATCACAACGGGCGCTTATCGGGGATGATTACCGTCAAAGATATCATGAAGCAAATCGAATACCCTAATTCGTGTAAAGATGAGCAAGGGCGCTTGCGGGTAGGCGCGGCCATCGGCGTGGGTGGTGATTTTATCCAGCGCGCCGAAGCCTTGGTCAAAGTAGGCGTCGATGTACTGTGTATCGACACCGCACACGGGCATTCGGCGGGGGTGCTCAAAAGCATCGAAGCGGTGCGTAGTCACTTCCCTCACGTACAATTAATCGCCGGCAACATCTCAACGGGTGAAGCGGCGCGGGCCTTGTGTGAACGGGGCGTCGATGCCATCAAGGTCGGTCAAGGCCCCGGTAGCATCTGTACGACGCGGGTAGTGAGTGGTGCGGGGATGCCCCAAATCACGGCGATTTCGGAATGTGTCAAGGTCGCAGATCGCTTTGGCATCCCGGTCATCGGCGATGGTGGCATCCGCTATAGTGGCGACATCGCCAAAGCGATTGCGGCTGGTGCACACACCGTGATGATGGGATCGATGTTTGCCGGCACCGAAGAAAGTCCAGGCGAGACGATTTTGTACGAAGGGCGTTCATACAAAATGTACCGCGGCATGGGTTCGATTGATGCCATGCAACAAGGGGGTGGCGAGCGCTACTTCCAAAACACCCGCGAAGGGCGCAAGCTGGTGGCCGAAGGGATTGTGGGGCGGGTGCCGTTCAAGGGCGTCCTCGGCGACACCATCTACCAATTGGTGGGTGGGTTGCGGGCCGGGATGGGCTATGCCGGTGCCAAGGATATCGAGGAATTACGGGTCAAGTCACGCTTTATCCGCATTTCGATGGCCAGTTTGACCGAAAGTCACCCCCACGATATCACCATCACCAAAGAGGCCCCCAATTACGGGCAACGCTAAGTTTCGTGAGTAACACACCGCATGGAAGATGACTTGGTCACCGCAATCATGCAGCAACTGCCAATGACCCAAGCAATTTATTTGTTTGGGTCGTTTGGCACGCCCTATCAACGCCCTGACAGTGACATCGATATTGCGCTCTTGTTACCCCACGATAGCCAGTCTCCCTGCGACCAATTCATTGCCCTCCAACACCACCTCGCACTGATAGCCCAGCGGGATGTCGACTTGATTCAATTGCGCAGTGCCAATACGATTTTGCAATTTGAAATCATCGAACATGGGCGCCGCATCGCAGCCCCAGCCCGCTCCGAAAGTGATTTGTTTGAAGTGTTGGTTTGTGCGTTTTATCAAAAAATCCACCAAGAACGCGCCGAAATTATCACTGCTGGCCTGCAAAGTGGGAGGTTTTATGACCGTCGATGATGTATTTTTGCAAAAACGGATTAGTGTTGAGCGCTGTATTCAGCAAATCGAAAACTACATGGCCCGTCCAAGTTCATTGGCGTTTCACGAAGATTTTCTCCTTCAAGACGCTGTCATCCTAAATGTGCAACGAGCATGTGAATTATCGATTGATATGGCGAATCGTGTGATTCGCATGCGAAAATTAGGGGTACCCAAAGAAAGTCGCGAAAGCTTTGCAATTCTCTATACAGCCCAAATCATCCCGCAACCGATGTATCAATCGCTGGTGGCAATGGTGGGATTTCGTAATATTTTGGTGCATGAATATACCAAACTCAACGCTGATATTTTGCAGGCCGTGATTACCACCCACGTCTATGTGCTGTTGGATTTCGCCACGCATATCGTTACCCGCACGCATCAATCAGATGCGCACGGGTAATGTGGGGGGCATGGAATGACATTGGGGCTATCAAATCACGCCCCGTTGGGGCGAGGGTGATGATATATTTGCTCACACGGAGACGCGGAGATACACGTATAGCCGACCACGGGGATTCCACGCCACGGGTGCCAGCACCCGGCATGGAATGACGTTGGGGTGGGGGCTATCAAATTCCGCCCCGTTGGGGCTAACACACCACACACGTAATCCCGACCACCATTCGCAAGGGCGTTGCCCTATGCTACCAAATTCCGCCCCGTTGGGGCTACCACACCACACACGCAATCCCGACCAACCACGGGGATTCCACGCTACGGGTGCCAGCACCCGGCATGGAATGACGTTGGGGTGGGGGCTATCAAATTCCGCCCCGTTGGGGCTAACACACCACACACGTAATCCCGACCACCATACGCAAGGGCGTTGCCCTGTGCTTTCAAATTCCGCCCCGTTGGGGCTACCACACCACACACGCGATCCCAACCAACATACGCAAGGGCATTGCCCTGTGCTTTCAAATTCCGCCCCGTTGGGGCTACCACACCACGCACGTAATCCCGACCAACATACGCAAGGGCATTGCCCTGTGCTTTCAAATTCCGCCCCGTTGGGGCTACCTAATCACGTCCCGTTGGGACTATCACACCACGCCCCGTTGGGGCTATCAAATCACGCACGCAATCCAAACCAACATACGCAAGGGCGTTGCCCTGTGCTTTCAAATTCCGCCCCGTTGGGGCTAACACACCACACACGCGATCCCAACCACCATACGCAAGGGCGTTGCCCTGTGCTTTCAAATTCCGCCCCGTTGGGGCTACCACACCACACACGCAATCCAAACCAACATACGCAAGGGCGTTGCCCTG
>CANFUF010000095.1 GCA_947450095.1 Roseiflexaceae bacterium | reverse complement strand
GTCGAGTTGACCGCGTTCCGCTATGCTAAAATGATGGTACCCCATTGATGACTCCTGTGTAAGTGTTGTCTGGTAACTTCATTTTACACGTGTTGTCAGTGGGGATTCATTTCCGTTTTAGCTGTCGCACTTCATATTACAATCCGCCTCATGAAAAAACGTGGAGCGCTGACGTGAATTGTGAACATACACGCGTCCGGTTGCGCACATTTCGTTACAAGTGGGAATTATTCGTATGCCGCAGGGATATGCCATTCCCCACAAAAAAGCGGAGCGACAGCATAGCTGTCGCTCCGCTTTTGGTGCGGTGTGATTAGAGTACGTCGACGTGGCTATGGTCACCGAGCACGAGGCGGTAGGCGCTGGGGCGCATGGTCGAGCGCGATACTTCGACGTGGCGGCCAATCAAGCTATCGCAGAGGCGGCCGGGCAGGTCGTTGATGCTACAGTGTTCAAGCACAATCGAATGTTCGATTTCGCTGTTTTGGATGGTGCAGTGATGATAAATGGCGGTAAAGGGACCGACATACGAATTGACGATGCGCGTGCCTTCGCCAATAATCGCTGGGCCGCGAATGGTACTATTGATGACTTCGGCGCCGGCTTCGATGATAACTTTGCCGATGAGGCGTGAAGACTCATCGACGCTGCCCAGTTGTTGGGCGGTGAGTTCTTCGAGGATGAGGCGATTGGCTTCGAGCATGTCATCTTTTTTGCCGGTGTCGATCCACCAACCGCGATGAATGTAGGGGAAAACAGTTTTTTGGCTATCGACGAGGGCTTGAATGGCATCGGTGATTTCGAGTTCCCCCCGCCACGATGGTTTGATGGAGTCGATGGCGTCCCAGATGGTTTTGTCGAACATGTAGATGCCCACCAATGCTAGGTTGGATTTGGGCTCTTTGGGCTTTTCGACGAGGCGCAAAATACTGCCATCGGGGTTGAGTTCGGCGACGCCATATGAGCGGGGATTGGGGACTTCCTTGAGGACGATTTGGGCGTGGTAATCGCTATTTTGGAATTGTTGGATGAGCCCCGAGATGCCCCCTTGGATGCAGTTGTCACCGAGGAACATCACAAAGCGATCATCGCCGAGGAAGGGGTGGGCGATTTTGACGGCGTGGGCCAGTCCCGACGGTGCGTCTTGTTGGATGTAGGTTATTTTGACGCCCCAGCGCTCGCCGCTCCCGACAGCGGCTTCGACTTCGGCGGCGGTATCGCCGACGATGATGCCAATATCGGTGATGCCGGCGTCACGGATGGTCTCGATGACGCGGAAGAGGACTGGCTTGTTGGCGACGGGGACTAGTTGCTTGGCACTGGTATACGTGATGGGACGGAGACGGGTGCCCTTGCCACCGCTCAAAATCAAACCCTTCATGATTAATCCTTTGCTCGTGATATTGATTGCCTATAGTGTACACAGAAATGCATGACTCTGCATGAAAACACGAGTGGGCGGAAGCCCCACTCGTGTTTGGGATAAAATAGTGTGACGTGTTAGCGCCGAATCCGTACTGCGCCGTAATAATGGCGCAACCAATAATCGTCGTAGATATTGGAGACTTGGACGCCATAGCGTGGGGTCATGGCGTGCACCATCCGACCGCCACCGATATACATCGATACGTGTGAAATACCACGGCGGCCGTCGGTACTCACGAAAAACATCATATCGCCTGGGGCCAAGTTTTCGAGGCCATTAATCTGCACCCCATTGCTCGAATTGAATTGTGATGCCGCTAAACGCGGAATGCCGACACCGACCTGTTTAAATGCGTATTGCATTAAGCCACTGCAATCGAAGCCGCTTTTGGGGGTGGTGCCGCCCCAGACATACCGATACCCCACAAATTGCAAGGCAATGTTGGCGACGTCGCTACTGGTTGAAATATTGGTGTACTTGGAGCGTACTGGTGCAACGGGTAAGGCGGGGAAGTCGGTGGTATTGGGGACACGCCGTAGCACGTGAGAAGAGACATTCAGCAGGTCCTTAAAGATCCATGCCTTCTTTTTGTTGAAGCTGACCTGAATCCAGTCTTTGTATTTGCCGATTAAATCGAGGCGTTGCCCTTTGTTGACCATGTCAACTTTGGCATGGCGTGAATCAGGGCCACGGCGTAAATTGACTTGGTCACCGGTGATAATACCAACCAAATCTGGTGAGGGGTCCGGGATGGATTCGGCATTAATAACGCGTTTGGTGACCTCGGACGTGGCATCGAGGAAGTCTGCACGGACCCAGCCATCGGTGTTGTTGTCAACGGCGATGTGGTACCAATCTTGATAGCGTTCGATTAATTCGACATTGGCATTGAGGGTGAGGGTGGTGACTGCCACATAGTTTGTGCCGGGGCCGTCACGCACGGTGAGGCCTGCTTCGCGGACGCTGGCGAGGCGGGGTGGTGGGGGTGGCGGAACTTCGTTGTCGAATACATCAAAAATCGTATTGGCGGCGTTGTCGGGTAACGACAATAATTCACCGGCCATCCAATAGACTTGGGTATCGATGCGTTCACGGACTTGATACCAGTCACCATATTTACCGATGACTTGAAGGGCTGTACCGGCAGAGGCACGGGTGATTGGGTCGTAGTTTGTGCCTGGCCCATTGCGCATAAAGGCCCGGTCAACCAGGACGGTGACGGGCACCACAACTGGTGACATGACTTGATTGCGTGATACCACCGACAATGGTACGGGGAGATCTTCGCTTTCGGAGATGGGATTGTCGCCTTGTTCAGCTCCGGGGGCTGTGGTCAATGGTGCCACTTCAACAGTGAAATCGTTGGCGGTGCTATTCGTAGTGATTGCCGAATTTGCATCGTTTGTGGGCACTTGGACAATATTACTTCGGCTGACGAGCAACGCCAATGGAATAATCGCAATCACCAAGATATGCATGATGACGCGTGCAGGGATACGTTCGAGTAATGCTTCAGGATGCGTGATGATAGCATTCAGTGTGGGAATACGGTCGGTGATACTTGTCATTCCATCAACACGCACGAAATCTTGCCGGCGGCGTTGGGCACGGGCCACGAGCTCGCGTTGTTCGGCGTTGTTTTGTGGTATTTGGCGTGGATTATCGACCATGCAGTCAGTGCTCCCAATTGTGGATTGTATGGTACCAAACACAAACTTGGCATACATCCAAAATATTTTACTAAT
Organism: Roseiflexaceae bacterium; assembly: GCA_947450095.1. Classification (GTDB taxonomy): domain Bacteria; phylum Chloroflexota; class Chloroflexia; order Chloroflexales; family Roseiflexaceae; genus UBA965. Next base: position 10,853 of record CANFUF010000095.1, on the reverse strand, counting down.
TAATCTAGTCTATCCGAATAACACGAATGATACTAGTTGTGAGGCATTACAATGCGATGAATATTCACTCACTGCATCATAACTTATTACCCTGTAGGCGAGTATAGCATGGAATTGCGCAATTATTCAACTTTGGATTGTGGAATTTCATGATAAAAACACGGGGCGTATCAACAACTGAATCCAAATGTGTTTCCCTGCCAAGCGCTGAGTTTGGGTATTACAAAGATAGATCGCTGGTTTGGGCACTGATTGTCACTGGCCACGAAATGTGCGAAACCGGACGAAATCGTAAAATGCCAATTCACGTTATCGCTGCACTTTTTTTCCAAAATAATTAATCAAATTGGACGATGCCAGAATGAACCACTTGGTCACCAGTACTCGTGGCAACAATGATACTGCCGTCGTCGTTGAGGTGGGTGACGGTGCCACTGATGTGGGTGTCGTGGCGCGTAATCGTGACGGTTGTGCCGACGATGGGCACCAACTGGCGCCAGTGCGCTTGGTAGGCATTGGGGTCGTGTTGGAGTTGCTGGTAGACGCGGTCAAAGGCGTTGAGTTGGGCCACGAGGATGTCGGCGCGGCTAATTGGTTGGGTGGTCCATTCGTTGACGGCACTACTATGGCGGGCTAAATCGACGCTGTCGCTGTGGTGTTGGGGGTGGGCATGGACGTTGACGCCCCAGCCGATGCAGATAGAATCAATCTGGTGCGCCACGATGCGGGCTTCGCAGAGGACGCCGGCTAGCTTGCGGCGCTGGCTACCATCCATGACAACGATATCGTTGGGCCATTTGATGTGGACGGGAGCGGTGATATGGTGGGCGATGGTTTGGGCTAGTACCGCCACAAAGGCATTGATAATCAAGGCGGTATGGGTAGCTGGGATGTGGGTGGGGCGGAGCAGGAGCGAACAGAGTAGGCTTTGGTTGGGTATGTCGCTCCATTGGCGGCCGTGTTGACCCCGGCCGTGGGTTTGGTGTTCGGCCAGCACGACTAATCCTTCGGCACGCCCAGTGGCAGCTGCCGCTCGGACGACGTCGTTGGTCGAGGTGGTGTAGTGTAGGCGCACGAGTTCACGCCCAAGCACTTGCGTGGTGAGCCGCGGTTGGAGCTGGGCCAGTGTGAGATCAGAAGGGAATATTATCATTGGGGGTCAGGTTGACCTGTAACCAATCACGAAAGGCACTTTCGTCGGGTGCGTGATAGAGGGGCATGATAGCCTGGACGATTTCGGTGTGAGGAATCGCCAATTGCTGTCCATTATTGTCGCACCAATAGAGCAACACGAGCAGTGCGGTGGTTTCGTTGTGGCTAATAAAGGGTTGTTGGCGCACGAGATTGTAGGTAAATGCGGCGATTTTGGCGATGGGGGTGGGATAACAGCGGATGCCAAACAAGGTTTGGTCGGGTGTGGCAAGCACGCGGTCGAGCACGTCGCTGGAGGCAATCCCCAAGCGTCCGCCGTAGCGTTCGATGATGATGGTATGGAAGTCGAGGAGTTGTGATTTGCTGAGACGCATGGGCTTATTCGAGCCCTGCCAAGCGCCGGAAGGCTTTGTCGTAGTTGTCGATGACGGGTTCGGCCCATTGGCGCAAGGGCTGTGAGCGCGGTTTGCGCAATAGCACTTCGCGGTCAGTAAAGACCAATTCGACCGTCTCGAGATCCCCAAGGTTGGCGGCTTTGAGCCAACCTTGGACGACGGGGGGTAAATTATCGACTTCGACAACGAATTGTGTGGGCATAATAGGGGTCTCGACTAACCTTCGCGGGGGCGCAGGTGCGGGAATACGACGACGTCGCGGATGGTGGATTGGTTGGCAAAAATCATCGCCATGCGGTCGATACCCATACCGAGGCCGCCGGTAGGCGGCATGCCGTACATCAAGGCGTTGATGTAGTCGGTATCAAGCTGGTGAGCTTCGTCGTCGCCTTTGGCTTGGTCTTGGAGTTGACCAAGGAAGCGTTGCTCTTGGTCAAAGGGGTCGTTGAGCTCACTATAGCCATTGCCGATTTCCATACCAGCCACAATCGCTTCAAAGCGTTCGGTGATGGCGGGGTCATGGGCGTGGCGTTTGGCCAGCGGCGAGAGCTCGACGGGGTGATCGACGATAAAGGTGGGTTGGATCAAACCGGGTTGGATGATTTCGCTAAATAATTCATCGACTTGTTTGGCCCAACTCGGTTTGGTTTCGACGGGCAATTTGCGCTCACGGATGGCGGCAATCAAGGCGTCGTGGGTTTTGAGTGTCAAAATATCGATACCGGTGCGCTCGAGGATGGACCCGGGGATGGAGATGCGTTGCCATTTGGGGCCAAAGTCGATGGCGTATTCTTGGTATTGGATGACGGTACCACCAGTGAGATGGATGGCGGTTTGGCGACAGACGTCTTCGACGAGATCCATCATGTCGTTGTAATCACCAAAGGCTTGGTAGCATTCCATCATGGTGAATTCGGGGTTATGGGTGCGGTCGACCCCTTCGTTGCGGAATACTTTGCTGATTTCGTAGACGCGCTCAAAGCCCCCCACAATCATGCGTTTGAGGTAGAGCTCGACGGCAATCCGCAGGTAGAGGTCTTGTTTGAGTTGATTGTGAAAGGTGGTAAAGGGGCGCGCCGTGGCACCGCCATAGATGGGTTGGAGCACGGGAGTTTCGACTTCGAGGAAGCTCCGCTCGTCGAGGACTTTGCGCATCATGCGCATGACCTGGGCGCGGACGCGGAAGTTGGCGCGCACGTCGTGATTGACAATCATGTCGAGGTAGCGTTCGCGCAACCGGGCTTCGGTATCGGTCAGGCCGTGCCATTTGTCGGGTGGCGGGTTGATGGCTTTGCTAAGCAAGGCGATGTGGCTGACAAACACCGAGGCTTCGCCGGCATTGGTGCGGCGCAACGAGCCACTGGCTTGGATGATGTCAAAGGTATCGATGTCGTTGGCGAAGCGCTCAAACCATTCGTCGCCGACTTCGGCGCGACTCAACCAGAGTTGGATGCGACCATGTTCGTCTTCGATGTGCGCAAAGGCTAATTTGCCCATAATCCGGCGCGCGCCGACGATGCGCCCAACAACCGTCACGTGGGCATCTTGAGTCATCATGGCATCGAAATCTGCGAGGAGTGCAGGGATGGCATGGGTGCGTTGCGAACGCGCCGGGTATCCTTCAATACCAGCGGCCCGGAGACGGGTCAGTTTATCGGCACGTTGTTGTTGCAGTTCGTTGAGTTCCATGGCGCACCTTATCTGTGGTTATTTAATCGCTTTAATTACACACTTCATCGGGCCACCTGGTGCTTGAATGACCACTTTGTCTTTTACTTTGCGCCCAATTAAGGCACTCCCCAAGGGTGATTCGTTTGAAATCATACCGTCGGCAGGATTTGATTCGGCACTGCCAACAATCCGGTATTCTTCGTCTTCGTCTTCACCTTCGTAGCGGATGGTGACTTTCGAGCCAATCCGGATTTCCTTGACGTTGCCTGGTTCGTCTTCGATGATTTGATGACGTGCCAACACATCACGGATTTCTTTGATACGGCCTTCGTTGAAGCCAGATTCTTTTTTGGCGTCTTCGTATTCACCACTCTCAGAAATATCGCCGAGTTCCTTGGCTTGGTTAATCCGTTCGGCGATTTCGCGCCGGAGCACGGTTTCGCGTTCACGTAATTCGGCTTCGAGCTTGGCTTTGCCTTCTGGTGTCAAATAAAAAATGCGATCGCTCATGATGGTGCCCCTCTGCAATCCACTGTGGAACAGCAAAATATAACAACAAAACTGAGAGTATTACTCTCAGTTAACGCATAAAGACAGCCCCGCCGTTCCTGCTTGACATTATACTTGATTCGTTACGATTCTGCAATTTTGGATTTGGGTTTGACGTAGGCTGTTGAGTTGCGTACAATGTAACAATCACACACGCGGGAGTGGCGTAGTGGTAACGTAGGAGCCTTCCAAGCTCATGTCGAGAGTTCGATTCTCTCCTCCCGTACCAAACCAACAGCACCCGGTATTGACCAATCAATACCGGGTGCTGTTTTTGAGTCTGTGTCTTTACTACTGTATCGTCGCTGTCGCTTGCGAAATCCCCCCGATAAATGTCTGCACCATCTGCACAAAGCTCACATCGAGATCGACGGGCATACCAAACCCACCACTTATTTCGAGTGTAGCAAAGCCGTGCACCAGACTGCGTAACCCCCGCAGGGCATGAATCAAGGCTAGTTCAGTTAGGCAATAATGCGCTAATATCTGACTAAGTACCCGGAGTAATTCAGTATTGGCATGTCGAAATTCCGGGTCGAGATTGTCGGCGTGAATCGTTGCCGCATAAACCCCCGGATTATGCACAATATACGCTCGGTACGCTAATGCCACCGCCATAATTGCGTCGGTACCGGCGCGCCCGACGGCAGCGTGGAGGACCACTGCGAGGATTTCTTGGGCGCCACGGGTGGCCAAGGCCTGGCGCACATCGTCAATGCCAGTCACATAATTGTAGAGTGAGGGCACTTTGATGCCGGCTTGGCCGGCAATTTGCGCCAAACTCAACGCGGCAAAGCCGTGGGTATTGACCAAGGCCGCTGCACTGTCTATCACCTGCGTACGGGTAATACCGCGGGCCACGGTTATTGCCCCTGCACGCGGGCCAATGCCGCCGCTAATTGGTCGGCAGGGTCGGCTACCACCTGACCATGCCCAGGAGCGAGGCGGCGGGGATTGAGGGCGGCAATCTGGGCAACGCTGGTGTTGGCGTGGGATTTGCTCCAGGTGGCCGTGGCGGGGAAGGGGAACTTCCAATAGAGCTCACTGGTGATGGTCACGCGCCCTACGGTGTGCAGAGCATCGCCGGTGATGATGGTGGCATCACGGCTGTCAAAAAAACTAAGGTGCCCGGGGGTATGCCCCGGCGTTGCGACGACCCGCAACGAGCCAATCATGTCGGCATCCCCCACCAGACGCGTCGGCACGGTGCGCACCTTGGTGTAGCCACCCCGCAATGGGTGGGCCTGCTCGCTGGCATCTAATTGCAAGTCGCCCGCCAAAAAGCGGGCCTCGCGCGCCCCGACAATTACCTCGGCTTGGGGGGCGAGGGCATGCAAGTGATCAAAGCCGCCGATGTGGTCGATATGCCCGTGGGTCAAGACAATCCGCTGGATGTCGCCTCCCAAGTTCTGGGCAAGTGCCTGCAAGGCATCTGCATCGCCAGTGCCGAGCAAGCTGTCGATGATCGTAAATCCGTCTGACTCGCGTACCAAATAGGCATTGACGGGGAACCAGGCACTGCGTACCTGCCATAAATAATCCCCGTATTGTTGCACTTTCATCGCCGCAGCCTTTCGTTTTTCACAAAAAACTAATATACATAGACTATAAACTAATAACATTAGTTTTGTCAAACAAAGAGGTGAAATTGATACGACGAGGGCAGCGTTGCAACGCCGCCCTCGTCGTATCAAGCGTGAAAGGGGAATCGTGAGGTGCGTGGGTTTTACCAGCGCCCGTAGGCTACTGCGAGTGACAGCACAAAGAAAACCACATTCATGATGATGCCACGGGTATCGCGTTCGCGGGCATGGACAACCATGGCCAGCACCATGATGACGGCAAAGCCGATCGCAGCCCAGGCTGTCAAGAAGGGCAGGATGCCGGTGGCGTAGGGGACGATGATGCCGATGACGCCGAGCATCTCGGTGACACCGATGAAAAGAATGAAGCTGGCGGGGGCTTCTTTGGCCCAGTCGAATGCGGTCCGGGCTTTGGCGGGCTGGAAGGTTTTGGTGAACCCAGCCATGCCAAAAATAAACGCCAAAATGGCTTGTGCCACCCACAGGGCAATATTCATACGATACTCCAAAATCCCGCGTCTGCATGACCATGCAGACGCGGGATGGGTTTGTGGTTATTCGGCTTTGCTGACCGCAATCGTGAGAGTTTTGTCGTCGATTTCGAGGGTCTCGCTATGGGCACCGGGCAGGCCTTTGCCCAGCACCAATTGCTCGGCGAGGGTTTCGGTGCACATATAGTCGTGCCAGGTGGCGATGGTAGCGGTGAGCAACGGATCATTGTCGACGCCGTCGATGACGACGTTGATACGGTCCGAAATCGCGAAGCCGGCGTTTTTGCGGGCATCTTGGATGTAGCGCACCACTTCACGGGCGATACCTTCGGCCACCAAATCGGAGGTGAGGGTGGTGTCGAGGGCGGCCAGGACGCCGTTTTCTTCGGCGACGGCATACCCATCGGGTGACGAGGTCTCGACCAATACTTCGTCGGGGGCGATGGTCAAGGTTTGGCCATCGACCACCAGCTCAAACGACTGGCCGTTTTCGACGGCGATGGCATGGGCGCGGGCACTGTCGTTGTCGAGGGCTTTGAGGGCTTCGGTCAAGGCTGGCACCAGTTTGCCGTATTTTTTGCCGACGACGCGGAGGTTGGGTTTGAAGCGGTAATCGATGAAGGTGGCACCGGTTTCGAGCCAGCGTATCGCTTTGACGTTGAGCTCTTCGCGCAGGTCGCCTTCAAAGGCGGGTAGGCTGGCCGCCACATTGGTGGGGACACGCACCAGCATGAGGGGCAGGGGTTGGCGGATTTTGGTGGCGGCACTGCGGCGGGCAGCCCGACCCAAGCCGACAATGGTTTGCACCACGTCGATGCTTTGCACGAGGGCATCGTCGCTCCAGGCGGGCACACTCACCGGCCAGCTGGCCATGTGGACCGAATTGCTGGCGTTGGGGGCTTTGCTGAGCACCAAATTGGCGTAGATTTCCTCGGCCATAAAGGGCATGAATGGGGCGAGGAGCTTACTCAACGTGACCAAGCAGGTATACAAGGTGGCATAGGCGGCTTGGGTGTCAGCGTCGTTGGCGGTCTTCCAGAAGCGCCGGCGACTGCGGCGGACGTACCAGTTGGACATTTCTTCGACGAAACGCTCAATGGCTTTGGCGGGGGCATGGATGTCGTAGCCGTCCAGTTCGGTGGTGACGGTACGCACCAAATTGTCGAGGCGGGCCAAGGCCCAGCGGTCGAGGGGGTTGGTGAGGGTGGCGATGTCGAGGGTCAGGCTGCCGTCGGCGTTGAGCAGGCCGGCAGGGGTCCAGCCATCGAGGTTGGCATAGGTCACAAAAAACGAATAGGTGTTCCAGAGGGTCAAGGTGAATTGGCGCAACATGTCGCCGATGAGCTCGCGGGAAAAGCGGCGGGGGTTGTAGGGCGGGGCCGAGGCAAACATGTACCAACGCACGGCATCGGTGCCGAATTCGTTGATGATGTCCCACGGATTGACGATATTGCCCTTGGACTTGGACATTTTTTCGCCTTTGCCGTCGAGGATGTGCCCCAAACAAATCACGTTTTTGAAGGCGGGACGGTCAAAGAGCAGGGTTGAGACGGCGTGCAGGGTATAGAACCAGCCCCGAGTTTGGTCGATGGCTTCGGAGATGTAGTCGGCTTGGCCGGCATACTTCTCGAAGAGTTCTTTGTTTTCGAAGGGGTAGTGCCACTGTGCCACCGGCATGGCGCCCGAGTCAAACCAGCAGTCGGCCACATCGGGGATGCGGCGCATGGTGCCGTGGACGGGATCTTCCCAGGTGATTTCGTCGACATAGGGGCGGTGCAAGTCGAGGTCGCTCAGCGAACGGCCTACCTTGGCCGAGAGTTCGGCTACGGAGCCGATACATTCGCTGTGGAGACCGTCGGCCGAAATCCAGATGGGCAACGGGGTGCCCCAATAGCGTTCGCGGCTAATGGCCCAGTCGATGTTGTTGGACAACCAGTTGCCAAAGCGGCCGTTTTTGATGTGTTCTGGCACCCATTGCACTTCTTGGTTGGTGGCAACCAAGCGATCCTTGAGGGCGGTGGTGCGGATGTACCAGCTGGGTTTGGCAAAAAACAACAGTGGTGTTTTGCAGCGCCAACAGAAGGGATAGGTGTGCTTGACGCGGGCACTTTTGAACAAATCGCCCCGCTCTTTGAGCACTTTGGTGATGACCGGGTCGGCCGCCTTGAAAAACAAGTTGGCGAAGCCGAGTGACTCGAACTGGGCCATCGTGTTGCCATTCAAATCGACCGAAAAGAGGGTCGGCAGCCCATGCCGACGGCCCACATCGAGGTCACCATAGGCGGGAGCGATGTGCACGATGCCGGTACCGTCGTCGAGCGAGACGAAGTCGTCGCCAATGACGCGGTAGCCTTGGCTGAGGTCGGGGGTATCGCCAGGGCCAGGGACACCATCAAACAAGCGGGTGTAGCGGGCGTCGGTGAGTTGGCTGCCGGTGTAGGTGGCGAGGATAGTATGCCCCTCACCGAGGACTTTTTCGGCCAGGCTGGCGGCGAGGATGACTTTTTCGCGTTTGTCGTCTGGGCCGGTCTCGGCGAGTACATAGTCGGCGTCGGGGTTGACGGCCAGAGCCACGTTGGCAGGCAGGGTCCAGGGGGTGGTGGTCCATGCTAGGAATGCGGCACCGGCGAGGGCGGTGTCGAGGGGGTGACCACTAGGGTCAAGGCGGAAGCGCAACCAGACCGAGGGGTCGTCGACGTCGTCTTCGTAGCCTTGGTTGACTTCGGCATCGCTGAGGGTGGTGCCACAGCGCGGGCAGTGCATGGTGACTTTGTAGTCGCGGAAGAGCAAATCGCGATCCCAGAATTGGCGCAGGATCCACCACAGTGATTCGATGTAGGAATTATCGAAGGTACTGTAGGGTTTTTCCATGTCGATCCAATAGGCGATGCGGTCGGTCATTTTTTCCCATTCGCCGATATAGGTCAACACGCTGTTTTTGCATTCGGCATTGAAGTTGGCAATGCCGTAGCGTTCAATGTCGGGTTTGCCGGCAAAGCCCAGCTTTTTTTCGACTTCGATTTCGACGGGCAGGCCGTGGGTATCCCAGCCACCACGAGCGCCGATGACGTATTGGCCACACATGCGGTGATAGCGGATGATGATGTCTTTGGAGACACGGGCTTCGACGTGGTGCACCCCCGGTTTGCCGTTGGCGGTGGGAGGTCCTTCGTAAAAGATGAATGGTTTGGCGTGGTCGCCGTGAGCGAGGGCATGGCGCTTGATGTCGTTTACGCGCCAATACTCGCCGATGCGATCTTCGAGTGCGACAAATGACGCACGCGTGTCGACTGCACGAAATGTCATACAAATCCCCTTTTGGTGTGGCAAAAAACAACACAAAAAAACCCGCCCCTGACAGGGACGAGGTGCAGAGACCCCGCGGTACCACCCTGATTGCCACATGAATGTGGCCGCTTTGTGAGCGCTAACACGCTCTGCCCCAATGACGGAGGGCACCCGGTCGGCTTACACACAGCGTGGGCTGCTTGGGCCTCCTGCTCAGAAGGGATACCGGTCAGTGTCGTTGTTGCGCCTCTCACCACTTGCGCAATCGCTGGTCAAACGGGGAACTGCCGACGTGTCTTCGTCATCGCTATGTGGGCATTATACCGTATTTTTGTCATGATGAAAATGTGAAATGTGCGTGGGGGAAGTGGTATGGTGGTTGCGTGGCCGCAACGAGGCAATAATTGGGTTCGATTAGGCATAATTGCGGAAAAATTTCTATTACATTGTTATTGTGTAATGTGGTATAATCAAAACATGTTTTCGTATTCATATGAGATACATGGAGCATTATCATGGCCAAAGAAACCAAGGGTAAGTCAAAGACTGACGTTACGGCTCGTGACAAAAGTGGTCGCGCCACGGTGCACACCTGCGTCAACTGCAACCAACGCATCATGAACGACCGTGAAATGATTGTGTTGATGGACGATCGCCGTCGCAACAAGACCTACCACCACCGCACCTGCCACCAAAAGACCTTGGGTTAATTCCCCACTGGTCACGGTAACGTCGGAGCTTTCATGATGAAAGCTCCGACGTTTTTGTTGTGACCGCATTACTTTTGCAGTTGGGCAAAAAGCGCATCATCGGCGGCGGCGATACCCAGACCTTGAGCTACCCCGGTGAAGGGGTCCATTTCGACCATAGCGGCACTGCCAAAGCGTTGGGTCAGCATGCGCACAAATGCAGGAATACGGGATGAACCGCCGGTACGCAATACCACGTTGATGTCGTTGTGACTGAGGTTGGCGGCAGCCACGGCGCGGTCGACACAGGCGGCTACGGTGCGGATGTCGGGGCCGATGAGGCGCTCGAAATCCCAGCGCTCGATGAGTTGCTCGATATCGATCCCTGGCACATGCATCGACACATTGGTGCGTTCGTCGTTACTGAGGCGTACTTTGGCTTGTTCGACTGCTTCAAACAGGGGTAAGCCATAGTTTTGATTGACCAATACTTTGAGCTGGGCTACCAATTCGGGTTGGGTGCTGGTATGGAGCAAATCTTCGATGACCGGCATGTATTTGGGGTGGGACAACTCGAAAATGCTTTGCCATTCGCTGAGGCGATCGGAGATTGCGGCAGGGAAGGGCATGCGTTGGCGGCCGATTTTGGATTCGACGCCAAAGTGGGAGAGTAATTTGCCCATCATGATGCGTTGATCCATCACGTCACCACCGACGGGGACACCGTCGTTGCTGAGGACGCGGCTGCCACCCTTGCCGTCGGTGGTGATAATCGTGACGTCGAGGGTACCACCACCAAAGTCAAAAACCAAGGCCCGTTGGTCGGCGGGGGCGGTGCGGGCATAGGCCACGGCGGCGGCGTTGGGTTCGGGCAGAAAGGCGAATGAGGGCAAGGCGGCGAGTTGGCAGGCTTCGCGCATGCGGTCGATGGCGATTTGGTCGTGGTCGGGGTTGTGTGAATAGTGCACGGGACGCCCGATGACCATGCGGGTGACTTTGTTGCCGAGGATGACTTCGATGCGGTCGACAATCATG
>CANFUF010000094.1 GCA_947450095.1 Roseiflexaceae bacterium | reverse complement strand
TCGCCCATTAAGCAACACATTGACATATGTGTCACGGCGCCACGGATAGGCACTCGCGTGCTAATTGTCGCGGCCGTACAACATCCCACGGTAGGGGTGATTAATCCACGACCCACCTACATCCCACGGTAGGGGCGATTAATCCACGGCACTCGCCCATTAAGCAACACATTGACATATGTGTCACGGCGCCACGGATAGGCACTCGCGTGCTAATTGTCGCGGCCGTACAACATCCCACGGTAGGGGTGATTAATCCACGGCACTCGCCCATTAATCAACACATTGACATATGTGTCACGGCGCCACGGATAGGCACTCGCGTGCTTATTGTCGCGGCTGTACCGTGAATAACGAACGCCGGCAATGCATTATTCCATTGCCGGCGTTGCAGACGTCTGTTGGATTAGGAGTTATTTCGTGCGCGTCGGTGATTTAGTTCTACTCGGTGTATACGTCTTGGTGACTGTTTTGGTTGATGACGGAGTCAACGTGTTTGACGCAGTCAATGTGAGCGATGGGGTAAATGATATTGCTGGTCGCGGTGTCGCAGTGCGTGATATTCTGACGCCTGCATAATCAATCCCTGCCACAAACACGTTGCCGTCGTTCGTACTGATGACTGAGTTTTGGTTCGCAGAATCGACCATAATGATGCCGTTGGTGATTGTTGCTGGGAATGTGGTATAGGTTTTGTCGCCCCATACAACCATTGTCCCATCTGCTTTGACGGCGAGTGAACAATTGCGGCCAGCAGCAATTTGAACTACATTGACTGCTTCTGGTGGAATCTTGATTTGACCTTTGCTATTGCTTCCCCACCCAACGACGGTGCCATTATCTAACAGTGCGAGGGTGTGATTTTCACCAGCACTAATCGCAATTACGTCACGTAATCCTACTGGGACTTTAGTCTGCCCATAGATGTTTTCACCCCATGCCCTGACGGTACCATCACGGCGTAAGGCTACTGCGTGGCGATCTCCACCATCAATGGCAATCACATCAAACAAATCGGGTGGCACATCGGTCTGACCGAATTCGTCACGTCCCCATGCTTCAACGGTATCATCTTGGGTGATGGCAAATGCAAAGCGTGAACCTGCTGCAATCGCCTTAACATTGTGGAGCGCTTCGTTGGGTGGCTCACCCTCACCGTATAGATTCTCACCCCAGGTATACAGATCACCATTGGCAGCGAGCGCATATGATTGACCAATACCTGCTGCCACATCCTTAAAGAGCATGTAGTTGAGATTGTCAGGAATTACTGATTGACCTGAATTGCTGAGCCCCCACGATACTAATGTACCGTTACGGAGTAACCCCAGAATAAAGGCGTTGCCAATCGCAACCTTGCGCAACATCCCTGGTCGAGGTGTTCGTGTGTAAGTATTCGTAATGGTTGGAGTATTGGATGGTGTCGATGTATTGGTATTCGTTGGGGTATTGGTATTCGTTGGGGTATTGGTATTCGTTGGGGTATTGGTAGGAGTCGCCGTATCAGTGGGAGTCGACGTATCAGTGGGAGTCGACGTGTAGGTGGGTGTTGATGTATTGGTAGGAGTCGACGTGTAGGTAGGAGTCGACGTGTTGGTAGGAGTCGACGTGTTGGTAGCGGTATTTGTTGGTGTCGCTGTATCTGTGGCGGTAGGTGTCATTGTAGGGGTACTGGTATCTGTAGGGGTGTTAGTAGCTGTTCGGGTATTAGTGGCCGTCTTGGTAGGTGTATTGGTAATAGTTGGTGTGGGCGTGATCGTGAATGTGGGGGAAATACCACTAAAGGTTACGGATGATTTGCCTACTGCATTAATGACACCCGTCAAGCCACTCACACTTGCCGATGTCAAGGTGTAGGTGGCATTGGCCGTCGCACCCACATCAAAATCAATCACACATTTGCTCAACGCCGTGACTGCAGCACCCGTTACGGTGAGGACGTTGCCTACTACTGTGGCAGTACCTCCACAAGTGTTGTTAATCGTGCCATAGACGAGGTTGGCCGGCAATGTAAATGTATACCCTAGCCCAGATTGATCGGTGAGCATCGAATTACTGAGTGGCAAATAGAGGTGCCCAATCCCGCTGTAGGTGGGGTTGCTCCAAATCGCATCAAGATTGACCCCTTGGGTGCTGACATACGTGATATTGTCTTTGATATAAGTGCCCGCTGTCGCGCCAATCGTATACGCCACCATCAATCCACTGTCATGGGTATCGTCCGTTTTGAATGACGTTTGTTGGGCATAGTAATCGAGTGCACTACCAGATGTCACTGCGGTAATTGGAATCGTATAATGTTCCGATACTGCACCGTCAAATGTCACCATGCCCGATGTCAGCATGTTTTCACGCATACCGATAATTGCTTGACACGTTGTATCAATGCTGGTGACATCACGTACAGGGACTGTTTCATACATTCCCATTCCAGCCAAGTCACAATCGTCGGTCCCAATTGTTTCACCGGGTGCCGTATCACCACCTTTGTAGAGGGTGACTACCGATGTGTTCCCTGCTGGAATAATGACTTTGAGTGAATCACTATAGTAACGATTTGGGTAAATATATGATATCGAGCGTACCAACGTATAGGTGCGGGTATTAAATACTTTGGTATAGGTCATGACTGCAGTTGCATCACCAGTGGTTGTTCCGCTGGTGATATTTGCACTCCCCGTCATATTCCCAATCGTGAATGTATCACTATCGGCACCACCACTGATATCCTTGGATGCCCGTGATAGATTCTCGGTGCTCAGGGTAATTCCACTGGCAGAGGTGGGTCCCCCAATATTTAAATGTGCTCCAAATTCCCCTGACAAATAGAGATGATTTTTGCCACGGAATTTGATTTGCTCGCCGCCATAGGTGGTGACATTAAAGGTCAGCTTGATCCCATCGCTGCCATCACTCGCTGTACCACCTCCACCATTGATAGTCAATGTGGCCGACCCACTCGGCGTGGCTGCGTTACTAATGGGAATTGCCGTACCAATCGGTAATAAACTCCATAAAATCACCAAAATAGTCGTGAGTGACCAATGACGAATTACCCGTAAATTGTTTTGCATAATATTAGTACCTGAACATATTGCTTACATTAATCCACGATGAATATCATACGTGTTGACTATTTACTTGTCAATCAAAAAATGCCATTTGAATTGCATTTTCATTACAATATATTTTGTTTACAGTTTTTTTAAAAAAAATGAATTTAATCAATAATATTGCATTAGTGTGAATATTAATAATAATAAATTTTATCGTAAAAAATAAAAAATATTAGTTTTAAAACAAAAAAATAATGAATAAAAATATATAAAAAAAGAAGCACCACCACTATGCACGATGCATGGTGGTGGTGCTGAGGAAGATTACTTACTTCGGGCGAATCTGGCCACTCGGGGTACGGTTATCGCTATTTTCAGTCGTTTGGGAGGCTTGTTCTTGCCGTTCTTTGACCACGGTAATGGCTGCATCGGTCAGGCGTGTCCCCCAAAACGTTACCAAGGTTGCAAACAAGAGCAAATGCAAAATAATCACCAGTGACGATGCCACAAATAAGAGTGACGCAATCAGGATCATAATCAACGATGATCCGGCAATCGTAAACATCAATCCCGCAGCATTGCGCATGGTGACACTGAGTGATGCTTCGGGTTGAAGCTCGCTGAGGGGGAGCAGATAGGCGAGATAGCCCAACCACAGAATCGATAAATCAAAAAACAAGATAGTTAGGGCGAGTGGCATGGTAGCGGTATTACTATAAAACCACATATTGAAGATACAGGTATAGAATACCAACGCCCATACATAGTGCAACACAATACGCTTGCGGAGGTTTATCCACAAGCTATCCCACACATTGCGTAGGCTGACCGCTCGCCCATCGGCAATGCGCCGCGCCAAGTGTGCTAGTCCACCGTTGGCGATGGCAAGGGGGAGTGGCGCGAGTAATGCCAAGATAACGGTGCCGACGTAGTATTTGGCAGTGAAGTTGCCATACAGCAAAATTGGAAGTGGTAGGGCAATAAGGCACCACAAGACATTCGTCAAGACGTTGAGAAATAATTCTTCAAAATAGTCTTTGCATGCTGCCCAAAATGTCCGAAACGCTAACATTGGTTACTCCTTGCGGGTTGAAGGGGTGCGTTGTGCCATAATCGTGGCGAGACGTTGAATCTCGCGGTATTCTTGCCAAGGCCATGGCGCCGGTGTCAACCACGCGGTGAGTGCGGCGATGGTCGCAGTCCGCCGTGATTGAATCATATGGCGTTGGGTAAGCAGTGTTGGTAAGTCTGCCAGGATGCTCAATCGTCCTGCTATGCCAGCCCACTGGCCACCGATTGCGAGCACAATACTTGCGGCAATATCGTATCTGATGATTGCCGGCAGATAACGCCACCACAATGCAGTTGGTAAACAACGAATAAGGGTGCGCCAGCGATTTCGTCCGAGTAATCGTTGTTTGAATGGGGAACCTTGCCCGCTGGTGGCCGAATAGACATGGCGGATATGCGCGGTGGGGAGGTGGATACTTTGCCATCCGCGCAACAGCGCGCGCCACGCCAAATCGACATCTTCGAGATAATTAAAAAAATCATCGGCAAAAAAACCAATGTCGTCAATCATTGCTCTTCGTAACAATACGGCCCCGCCACTCGCGCCTGCGATGGCTTGGGGGTTCGTGGGGATGTCAGCGAGTGGCCGGGTCATGTCGCGATCAAGCGCAACGCCGTCGCGACGAAGAATTATCCCACTCGATGCCACCAAATCAGGGGCATGATCAAACAACAACGTCGCCGCAATCGCCCCGGTGTGGGGTGGGCAGGTTGCCGCTATTTGGCGCAATTGTGTAATCGCATCGGGGGCCACAAAGGCATCATTGTTGATGAGGAGTAGCCAATCGTGACGACAATCTGCGAGGGCTGCATTGTTGCCCCCTGCAAAGCCGCGGTTTGTTGGCAATGCGATGACTTCTACCCACGGGAATTGGGCGTGGATCCAGGCCACGCTCCCGTCCTGCGAACCATTATCAACCACGATAACCTGATCGTTTGACTGAATCGCCACTTGTAGGTGGGCTAGGCACGGTTGCAACAGATGCCGCCCGTTCCAGTTCACAATCACAATCGATATCGCTGGATTGTTCATGGAGTACTGCCACGCAACATATGCCACCAGCGCATCCAATTTGGCTCAGGAGCGGCAACGATTGTGGGTGGTAAGGTGGTCGTTATAGGTGTGGGATTGGTGCTGAGGGTATTGGTGATTGCAGTGGTGACGGTACTACTTACGACTTGATCTGGGAAGGTGGGCATCAATACCGTATCCCCAGCCCGAGCATAGCCGAGTTGTTCGCGGGCGATTTGCTCAGCATAGTCGTTTGATTCTACATATTCAACACTTTGTTGGAGTGTGGCATTTTCGCTTCTGAGTCGGGCGACATCAGCACGGACTTCTTCGCGGAATTGTTCAAGTTGGGCTTGGCGAATTACTTGATTCACAAAGCTAAACAAGAAAAAAGCCCCCATGACCAACACAATCAGTGTGGCCGGAGACATGCGCCGGCGGCCAAACAACGATGGTATGCGCCAAATTGATTGGCGCATACCTGGTTTGGTCGTGCTTCGCGTGCGCGGACGCGGCGTCATACGATTACCTGCGTACGCTTATTTGTCGCCACGATTGTTGCGGGGGGCTTCGAGCAACAACGGCTCGTCGGCGTTGGCTGACATGGTGCTTTGACCACGGAACAAACCGCCTGGCTCGATGTGCAATGCGGATGTCATGATGTCGCCCCATACCTTACCGGTTGGCGAAATTTCGAGTTGATCAACGACCGTGATTTCACCACGGACTGCCCCTGATACATGGCAGTTTTGTGACTTGATGGTGGCGATGACTCGTCCGGTTTCGCCGATAATCAAATTGCCAAGCACTTCGACATCACCTTCAACGGTGCCGTCAATCCGCATGTTGCCATCGGACTTGATCGTCCCTACAAAGCTGGTGTTGCTCCCGATGACTGTTTCGGGCTTGGTGTTGCTCACCGTGGTGACCGCAGTCTGGGGTTTTTTGCTACCGAACATGAAGTTCCTCCGTCTAGTGTCAGGCAATTACGTTGTGGGGGGGATTTATCATACGATAACGCTATTGCCGACAAACACGCACTATTCAGCACCCACATGAATCTGTTACGCCGTTATTATAAGTCAGTGGTGATGCTGAGGCAAGCACCAAAGTTATCAAACTGATGACAAAAACACTGCTTTTGATACTAATTTATGATAAATTCACAACAAATCATAAATAGCCTTAGTAATCATCCGTTGTGAAATCTGATTCTTTTTGATGATTAACCGCTTCCAATCATGATTTGTGCATCATTATGCCGCTTGATAAGTGCGAAATGGTAATATGAAAAAAAATTAATTAAATAAGTAAGCGTAATTCCTCTATATTAAACTGCTTGAATACCGCATCACATGCGTCGCGAGATAGATTACTTACCCTTTGTAGCCATGGGTCGCCAAAAACTGTCGATCGGCACGGCTTAGTGGCGCCGTCGCCAGCATATCTGGCCGGCGTTGCAATGTGCGCAACAGCCGTTGTTGCCGGCGCCAAATGGCAATGTCACCATGGTGGCCACTTGCCAGCACGGCTGGGATTTCTTGGCCTTCCCAGGTGGCAGGGCGGGTATAGTGTGGGTATTCGAGCAATCCATCGCTGTGTGATTCTTCGGCTACGGATTCGCTTTTGATAACCCCATCCACATAGCGGGCGACGGCATCGATAATGACCATGGCAGCCAACTCACCACCGGTTAATACATAATCACCAATCGAAATTTCTTGGTGTACAAAGGTGGTGCGTACTCGCTCGTCAATTCCTTCGTAGTGCCCACAAATCAACATCATCCGTGGGATTTGGCTAAGCCGGAGTACCATTGCCTGATTCAATACTTCACCATCGGGCGACAAATAAATCACATGTGGCGGAGTTTCATCAGCCGCCGACACTGTTCTGATACACGTCGCGAGCGGCGCAGTTTTCATTACCATCCCTGCCCCACCCCCATACGGCGTATCGTCGCAGGTGCGGTGGCGATCACTGGCATGCGCGCGGATGTCGTGGACGTGCACCGCCAGCTTGTCGGCTTGGATGGCCCGTTTGATGATACTGGTATTAAATGGACTGGTAAACATATCGGGGAAGAGCGTCAACACATCAAACCGCATCAGCACACACTCCAATTTCGACATCAACTTGTAATGATTATTTGCGTAATTATCCCGTATAATAGCACGTATGTGCTATCGCAAAACGTCGTGCGTCGTGTTTGTATTGTACTATACCGCATCCGACCGATGTGTGACGTGAGTGATGATTTTTTAAAAGGAGGTTTTTTCATGGCAATACAAATCGGTGATATGGCGCCTGACTTTGCCTTGCAAGCCGATGATGGCTCCACGGTACAATTGTCGGCCTTACGTGGCCGCACCGTGATTATCTACTTTTATCCCAAAGACGACACCCCAGGCTGCACCACCCAGTCGTGTGGCTTCCGTGATCGCTATGCCGAAGTCACTGCCGCCGATGCCATCGTGCTCGGCATCAGCCCCGATTCGGTCAAATCACACGTGGCCTTCAAACGCAAATTCGAATTGCCTTTCCCACTGCTGGCTGACGTCGACCACGCCGTGTGCGAAGCCTACGGGGTCTGGTCCGAAAAAAGCATGTACGGCAAAAAATACATGGGCGTGACCCGGAGCCATGTGGTCGTGGCCCCTGATGGTACATTTGCTGATGTGCAAATCAAAGTCAGCCCCGAAGAAAGCATCAGCCGCGCCTTGCAACAATTGACGAAGTAGGAGGAAGCAAATGGCTCCACGAATTATTACCGGCGAAAGCACCCGCCGCCTGCGGTGGATTGTCACCCTCCAAGGTGGCCTCGAAGCCTTGTTCCGCACCCGCCGTGACGTATTGGTCGCTGGTGGCGTGCCGTGGTATACCACGCCCACCGCCACTACCTTTGCCACCCCCGACGTCTTTGTGGCCTACGGTGTGGCCCGGGGCGAGCGTACCGCCTATCGCCAATGGGATGAAGCCAACATTGCGCCCCACGTCGTTTTTGACGCCTTTGCCCCTGGCATGAGCATGGTGACCATTTGTCGCCGCCTCAAGTTTTATGAGCGGGCCGGCGTTGAAGAATACTATATGTATGACCCCGATGCCGGTGAATCCATGGGCTGGGTACATAACGGCCAACAATTCGAAGAAGTCGATACCCTCCATGGCTGGCAGAGCCCCCGCCTCGGAGTGGGCTTTGTCATCGAAAACGGCGAATTATCGTTGAGCCGCCCCGATGGCGAACGCTTCATGAGCTATGTCGATTTGGCCGAATCGTACGAGCGTGACCACGAACGCGCCAACCAAGAACACGAGCGCGCCGAACAAGAACGAACCCGTGCCGATCACCATGCCGCCCGCGAAAAAATGCTGATGGCCCGCTTGCGCGCCTTGGGCTTTAACCCTGACGACGTGACATCTGACAACTTCGCCGAAAGTATCGACACCAGCGAAACCCAATCGGTCGAATAATCCCCTACGCAATCCCCCGACGTTCATTACGAAGCGTCGGGGGATTTTTTTATTGGGTGTATTTGCGTTTGTTCCACGTCCGCGATTGCGGTGAACGCCGGCAGAGTGCGCTATCAACGGCGGCTGTTTCAATCAAAAACCCCTGTAGACTGACATGAAGCGGGATACCTTGTTGGCGCGCCCAATCACACAATTGCGCCGGGCTAATGTGACAGCGTTGGGCGGCCGCGGTAATTGTTTCGAGCGCTTGGCGTCGCAGGGTGTGGTGGATCACTGCGCTGAGCCCCGGCCAGTTGGTAGTGTTGTTCATTGGCATGCTCCTTGACCCATTCAAAAAACGTCTGACGCTGACAGCGCCACATTCGCGCCCCCCCAAAACAGCTCCCTGGCAAGGCGTCGTTGGCAATCTGATGGAGTAACCATGCCAGCGGGATGCCACAGCGTGTGACCACATCGCTCAGCGTCACGACTTCGGGGAAGGTAGTGATGCCACCCTGCTGGATGATTTGCGCCAGCGCGTGGGGGGCAGGGTGGTCGGCAGGGAGTGTCATGTGTGACATGCGTACCTCCTTACATACACGATTGCGATTAGACTGAATGGGATGTGCATACTTTAATGCATCACATTTCTCCCGTATATCCCCCAAATAAATGTAATGACATCCCCTATTTTTTTGTTTTCTTTTTTGAAAAAATATTCGGCGCATGGAACGTGAATAAGCGCTGTGTGATGGTTTTTCCCGACGCGCACCACCCCCCACAGACCACGCGCATGAGCGCAGTCTGTGGGGGGTGAGTTATCTCGCAAAACTACATCATGCCGGCTTCATCATCGTCATGCTCGTCGGCATGGGCGGTGAGAATCATTAGGCCGCTGTCGCTCGGCATCATCGACATGGCGCGGAAGCGGTGGTCGCGGGCTGGTTGAGGTGTGTTGGCGGCACACGGGGTGCCAAACTTGGGTTGGGCATAGGGCATGTGGGTGCTGCCCCGTGCCAAAATATGCAAGTAGTTGGCCAAGTCACCATCCCACGGCGCCCCATGATTCCACGGCACTGCCGCCCGCGCATTGCAGTAGTGCGCCACAAATGAGCGCCGCAAACGGTCGCGGCTGTTGTTTGTGTGTGAGCGGTGCAACACATGCCCCCCAAAAAAGACCACATCGCCGGGGTCGGCTTCGACTTTGACTTCACGGCCGGGGTATTTGGCGGCGATTTTGGTCAGGCCGTTTTTGCGTTCGTCGGTATTGCTGGCGCCATAGATAGGTTGCATGTCGGCGATGAGTTGGTCGCCATTGGGGGATTGCCCGTCGCTATCGGGGTAGACCGGTTCGTTTTGGGAACCGACTGTCATCCACAAACAGCCGTTTTCTTCGTCTGCACGGTCAATCGCCAGCCAGGCTCCGATCAAGGTGTCAGGGAATGAGGGAATATAATAGCTGTCTTGGTGGTAACCTTGGCCGGGTTGGCCCGGTTGCTTGAAAAAGAGCATCGTTTGCAGGGCCAGTACATCGGGTCCAATCAACACCTCGAGTACATCGAGGATGCGGGGGTGGAGCAAATAGCGCTCGTGGATTTCTGACACCCGGTGGAGCATATGCACCCGCAACCAGTATTGCACCCGTTGTTCGGGGGTGAGGTGTGGCGGGGGTAAGGGTACGCCTTCGATGATTTCTTGGCCTTGGCGTAGGTTTTCGGTATGCTGGACCAATTCGGCGATTTCGGTCGGTGATACCAGGCCTTTGACGACGAGATAGCCTTGCTCACGAAAGCGCACGTATTCGTCGACGCTGACGTGGTATTGGGCGGTACGGGTCTGGGCAACGCTGCTCATGACGGCTCCTTTGCAACGGTATACACGATTCACGGTATGTGGTGCAATCATAACATATACATGTTCGTCATATCACAACCACCCCATTGTGCCCTATTAGTATGCCTAAAAATGTCCTTTTATTTTACATAATAAATTGATTGTAATCGTATTGTAATCTGCAAAAACACACTTTGTGGGCAAAAAAGGGGATTTAGGGCATTGGGACGGGAAGAGTTTTATTTGACACTGCAACTTCCATATGGTATTATTCTAACTCGCCAGCATATTAGATTGGCATCAGAGTGATGGAAGCCAACGTGCCCTCTACTAAGGCGCAGCAGCAGTTGCGACCAGATCCGAGGGTAACATATTTTTTTGTGTGCTGTTGGGACTGAGGAGAAAGCAGAGAGCATGCCGACGATCAATCAGCTAGTTCGAAAGCCGCGCAAACCGGTCGAGCGCAAGGTAAAGGCGCCGGCACTTCGCTTCAACTACAATGTGTTGAAGGGGAAATTGACGCGGGGGAGCGGTTCGCCGTTCAAGCGAGGGGTATGTACGCAAGTACGTACAATGACGCCCAAGAAGCCAAATTCAGCGTTGCGCAAGATTGCGCGTGTGCGGTTGTCCAACGGTATGGAAGTGACTGCATACATTCCGGGTGAAGGTCACAATCTACAAGAGCACTCGGTGGTGTTGATTCGTGGCGGTCGTGTGAAGGATTTGCCGGGTGTGCGTTATCACATTGTGCGTGGCACATTGGACGCACAAGGTGTGGCAAATCGCAAGCAAGGACGTTCGAAGTACGGCACGAAGAAGAATGTTGCCGCGCCAGCCAAGAAGAAGTAGCACTCGTACGAGTGAGTAGTTTTAGGTTGAGAGGTCGATATGCCCCGACGTGGCAAGACTATCAAGCGTGAAATGTTACCGGATGCGCGTTACGGCAGCGTGATTGTGACGCAACTGGTAAACAAGACGATGATGCGTGGGAAGAAGAGCATGGCCGAGACGATTGTCTACGGTGCGCTCGAGATGGCAGCTGAGCGATTGAAGAAGACCCCAATGGAAGTCATGGACGGTGCTTTGCGCAACGCCGGACCGGTCATTGAAGTCAAGCCCCGCCGCGTAGGTGGTGCCACGTATCAGGTGCCGGTAGAAGTCAAAGCAGAACGCCGGTTGTCATTGGCGATTCGCTGGTTGTTGATGTCAGCCCGTGGTCGTGGCGGTAAGCCAATGATCGAGCGTTTGGCATTGGAATTAGTGGATGCATTCAACAACACCGGTACGACCATCAAACGTCGCGAAGATGTGCAACGGATGGCTGAAGCCAACCGCGCCTTCTCGCACTACGGTCGATTCTAGTTCGTAAACGAACATTATCGCTTGAGCGATGAAGGAGTAGGTAAGGGCTATGCCGCGCGAAACACCGTTAGAACGCTACCGAAACATCGGTATTATTGCGCACATTGATGCGGGTAAAACGACGACGACGGAACGTATCCTTTATTATACCGGTCGTACCTACAAAATCGGTGAAGTACACGAAGGTACTGCCACCATGGACTGGATGGAGCAAGAGCGCGAACGTGGTATCACGATTACCGCTGCTGCCACCACTGCTGCATGGGAAGTCAATGGCGTGAATTACCGTATCAATATCATCGACACTCCAGGCCACGTGGACTTTACCGCTGAGGTAGAACGTTCGTTGCGTGTGCTTGACGGTGGTGTGGTGGTGTTTGATGCTGTTGCCGGCGTGGAGCCACAATCCGAAACGGTGTGGCGCCAGGCTGACAAATATCGCGTACCGCGTATCTGTTTTGTTAACAAGATGGACCGCACGGGTGCGAATTTTGAGCGCACCGTCGAAATGATTATCGACCGCTTGGGCGCCAAGCCAGTCTGCATTCAAATGCCGATTGGTGCCGAAGATCGCTTCCGTGGCATCATTGACTTGATTGAATTCAAGGCATGTTTGTACACCGACGATTTGGGCCGCAAAGAAGAATGGGTCGAAATTCCCGCCGAGTTTTTGGCCAAGGCCGAGCAGATGCGCACCGAGATGATCGAGCGCATTTCTGAAACGGACGATGAGCTGACGGTACTGTACCTCGAAGGCCAAATCCCCGATGCCGAACAATTGCGGGCTGCGTTGCGTAAGGCAACGTTGGCTAACGAATTGGTGCCGGTATTGTGTGGCGCAGCATTGCGCAACAAGGGTGTGCAACGCATGCTCGACTGCGTAATTTACTTCTTGCCATCACCACTCGACATCCCACCAATGCGTGGTGTGGCTCCGGGTGTGGATATTGACGCCGAAGGCGCCCAGTTGATTGTCCGTAACGCGGATGACAGCGAACCCTTCACCGCGTTGGTCTTCAAAATCGTTGCCGACCCATTCGTGGGTAAGTTGGCATATTTCCGCGTGTATTCGGGCAAAATGGAAGCCGGTAATTACGTGTTGAACACGACTCGTGGCAACCGTGAACGGGCTGGTCGTTTGATCCAAATGCATGCCAATCACCGTGAAGAAATCAAGGAAGTCTATTCGGGCGACATTGCCGCCATGGTAGGCACCAAGCAGAGCTTCACCGGTGATACGATTTGTGACCCCGAAAGCCCGATTCTGCTCGAGACGATTCGCTTCCCCGAGCCGGTGATTCAGTTGGCTATCGAACCCAAGACCAAAGCCGATCAAGATAAGATGGGCCTGGCGTTGAGTAAGTTGGCCGAAGAAGACCCGACCTTCCGCGTATTCACTGACCACGAAACTGGCCAGACGATTATCGCCGGGATGGGTGAGTTGCACCTCGAAGTCATCGTCGACCGTATGCGTCGTGAATACAAGGTAGAAGCCAGCCAAGGCAAGCCCCAGGTGGCCTACCGCGAATCAATCACGCAAACGACCGACATTGATAGCAAATTCGTTCGTCAGTCGGGTGGTAAAGGTCAATATGGTCACGTGAAACTGACCTTAGAGCCATTGCCACGTGGACAAGGGTTTGAGTTCGTCAATGGGATTGTTGGTGGCACGATTCCTCGTGAATATGTCCCAGCAGTTGAAGCGGGCATCAAAGAAGCGATGTCGGGTGGGGTAATGGCCGGTTATCAGGTCGTTGACCTCAAGGTAACGTTGTTTGATGGTTCGTACCACGATGTTGACTCGTCCGAAATGGCGTTCAAAATCGCGGCGTCGATGGGTTTGAAGGACGGCGTCAAAAAAGCCGGCCCGCAGATTCTCGAACCAGTGATGAAGGTCGAAGTCGTAACCCCAGATGACTTCTTGGGCACGGTGTTGGGTGATCTCAACAGCCGCCGTGGTCAAGTCGAAGGTATGGAAGCCCGCGGTAATGCGCAGGTCGTTCGTGCCTTTGTGCCATTGGGTATGATGTTCGGTTATACGACCGAATTGCGTTCATCAACCCAAGGGCGCGCCACATCATCGATGGAATTTGCATTCTATCAACCGTTGCCCGATCACTTGGCACAAGAAATCATCACCAAGCGTCGCGGGTAGTCTTTATTGAGTTCGTGTATAAATATTTACGTAGGTAAATGTGGAGGCATGAGGAGTCATGGGTAAGCAGAAGTTTGAGCGTAACAAGCCACACATCAACGTCGGCACCATTGGTCACGTCGACCATGGTAAGACCACGTTGACGGCTGCCATCACCAAGGTGTTGGCATTGCGCGGCGCCGCACAATACACGGCGTACGACCAG
>CANFUF010000093.1 GCA_947450095.1 Roseiflexaceae bacterium | reverse complement strand
GCATTGGCGACGCGCAGCGCAGCAACGCTAATCTGATCGTCATAGGCGGGGTCTTCGTAGATGACAGCCACGGCGCCACGCACAATTGCGTCGGCAATATGGCTATGGCCATCGATGTGGAAGCCGCGATACGCCACAAAAATCGCCCCCGGCGTGACCTGGCGTGAATCATAGACAATCGTCGCCACCGCCACCTGCATATCGCCACGAGTAGCCAATACATCAGGAATTGTGGTGGTGGCCTGGGCAAATGACATCGGTGGTTGATTCATCGCAACGTTGCTCCCTCATTTAGCCATCGACATTGAGTAATTGCTTGAGCGTCGGTAATACCGTTTGGGCCACGAGGCGGGCGCCTGCTTCGCTCAAATGCACACCATCCACTACCAAATGGAAGCCGCGGGCATGGGTAATCTGGGCATAGGTAGTCGCCCCACGTTGAATATTCCATTCATCTTGGGCAACCCGCAAGAGATGATACTTGGGACCATTACGGGGGTCAGTACGCATCGTTGCCACAAATGCCGCCCGCACATCGACGACGGGCAGATGAAATTGCGCTGCCAAGCGATAGACCACATGGACATAGCCATCAAGCAACGCTTGGGCTGGAGTATCCGGTATTTCATCAATTGTGGTTTGGGTGAACAACACCACCGGAATTCCAGCATGTTGCAAGCGTTGAATAATCCCCGTATAAAATGCTTCAAAGGCGGGAATATCAATGGCGACCGGAATTTTTTTGATAGTACGGTAATAAAACCGACTAATAGGCTCGCCATATGCCGAACCAAAATCATTCAAGCCAATCATGATACTCACCAAATCGGGTTGGTGGGCAATCACGTCCGCTTCGAGACGCATCAGGAGATTATAGGTGGTATCGCCATCGATACCACGATTCACGACATCAACATTCGGGAGCGCCATGCGCAACATATCAACATATGAAGATCCAATGCGCCCTTGGGTGATACTATCACCAAAACAAATTAATCGTGGCATAACTTTTCAATCATTCATTGTGCATAGCTATGGGATATTATGACATAAAACCCCGCCCAAGGCTCTGCTTGGACGGGGAAGATACACGACACTCACACCCGTGCGGTGGTGGGTTTGTAGTCAAGTGCGTGCAAAAATACTTGTTCCAAGATATCGAGCGATCGGCGGTCTGCGGAATCAATCGTTGCAAAGGTACGCGACGCTTCGAAATACCAGCGCACCATAGCATGCATTTGATGCTGCTCGATACCATGAACCGGCAACGCCGTCAACACCCATTTGCACTCACGTTCGACGATTTCGACAGCACGCAAGCGCAAGGCAGTCTGGACTAAGCGATGCATCCGTCGTGGTGATTCGGCGAACATTTTTTGTTGGAATTCTACTGCATCAATGCGTTCGGGATTATAGCCCATCTGCACAAAATTCCGCTCGAGTTGTTGCGAAACCATTTTGCAGATGATATCAGCGCGGCGATCAAGTTCTGTCGCAACGCGGTTGCCGCTATTGATCAACCAATCTTCGAGTGCGCGCATATGCTATTGCTCCTATGCTGATACGTACAGTTATTGCATACCAAATCGCACCCGACCACTCAGGTTAACGCGATTCCCATTAAGCATATTGGGCAAAGACACACTTGCAAGCTCATCACTCATCACGAGCGCGGTTTGACTGGCAGCGATAAAGTCATCGCCGACATAGGTGCCTGGCATCCGCCGACATAATTCGGGGTTGTCGACAAATACTTTGCCCGCATACCCAAAGCGCAAACCATGATGATGCAACGACACCACCAATTGACCGATTTGTTGTAATGGCACGACATGGTCAATCATCGAAGCCGACAGCACCACAACCGCAGGTGCTTGCGTCAATAAAAATTCACTCAGCCCTTGGATACTTACATTGGGACCCATATAAACCACATCCCACGCTTGTTGTTCCATTAATAGTGCAAATACCATCGAGCCAATGTCATGTTCATCGCCCGTACCAGCACCACAAATCAAGCGTGTCCCATTACCAAACGGGGCATGTACTTGTAAGAGACCTGCTAGCCGTTGGCGTACAAATTGCACCGCCACTTGTACTTGCACCGTACAATTCTCACCGTGTAACCAACGATTACCGAGGTCATCCAAAATAGGCAATACCACATCATATAAAAGAACATCGATGGGGAACAAGGTAATCGCCGTATTCATCAGGGCATGGGCTTGACGCATGTTCGCAGCCATCAACGCATCGGCGATTTGGTGGCGTAAATCAGGCCAACCAGCATCGCTAATATGGAGTTGCGGGCGTACCGCGGACGTCGCTGGAGCAACTGTGGATTCTTCGGCTGGATCAGCATGTAATAAGGATACTGCTTGGCTGATCGCAATCCCATCTTCCGTTGCTTTTTTTAACCATTTGATTATTTCGATATCACGTTGCGAATACAAACGATGTCCATGATCAGTACGGGTCGGCTGGGGCACACCATACCGTTGTTCCCATGCCCGCAATGTCGAAACATTGACTTGAGTTTGTTGTACTACTGCCTTAATGTTGTAACGTGCAGTGTCAGAGAAGGCAAGTAAGTGTCGGATTTGATCAATCATCGACCACCTCAATTAACTAAAGTATACACATTATTACTACACTGTAATAACCAAAAAACGCATACTTTTACAAATAAATAGACGCTATTTGTCTACTCCATTTCTTTGATTATTCATAACGTCGTTGCATCATTATAGTGTTTGTGTATCATTTGTCAACATGTGCATATGCACACCTTTTGTCTAAATATCTGATTATAATCGTATTTATTCATTAGCGTTACATTTTAATAAATAATATTACCCATAATTTCATTACATTAATTATCATCGAAAAAATAACTAATCGTCTAAAAAAACACCAACACGAATTTGTAATTTATTTTTATTACGCACAAAATATAACACCCTAAAGCACTTGTTTTTATTTGTAAAATCACCTTTAATAAAATTCTTAGTCATATTATTAATTACTAATGCCATCCTCGTTATTTTGGCTTTGCACAATCGGTATTATTCGTATAAATGAACAGCCCAACACCACATCAATTTGGCACACTCGCAAATCACCACACCAGATTAACAATCCAATTTACGTCATAAATGAGCGCTGATCCATGAGGGCATACATGGTGTTAGTAGCAGGTTTTGAGATATAAATAAGAATGTAAATAATTAACCCAATTTAGATGTGGAATTTATTTTTCTATCTGCAAGAACGGCCCATATACCATCACCGAGCAAACCAGCGTGATTGTGGAATTACGTAGCGATATTATCACATCATGGCCAAAATCGTAGTAATGATTCTGTATTTTTTGTAGTACAGAGTCGGTAGTAGAAAATATAGTTATAACGCATCTCTATCACGATTTAGCGAAACAGACTCGTAACTACACGCGTAGGAGCAGGCGATGGCACGGAAAATCTGTGCAAATCACAGACAAAGCATTTTCAACAAACATCTATGCATATTGTGCACATTTTGCATAACTAAGATGTACGATTTGCGTAAAAAAAACAATTGACAATAGCAAATAATAGTCGCTATAATCCTGTCAAGTCCTACCAAGAAGAGAAAACAGAAGCGCCACGAGTACCAAGCTTGGGACGTGAGTCGAGCAACTTGGGGGCAATCCATTAACCGAATGAAACCGGTATACGATGCAGCGAGAGGGGGTGACAACGATGGCAGATAAACCCAACAACGATTTGGTGCCAGCACAGTGGAAGCCACTGTTCACCAACGAAGAGTGGATGATTCACGGGATCGTCGTCAAGTCCATGTACGGTTTCGGCGCAATTGCGCTGGTAGCCCACATTTTGATCTGGTCATGGAAGCCCTGGTTCTAAAGTTTGGATGCTGATGGCTGCAGGGCTAATCAGTGCAGATGAAGTGAGGGAATGTTATGTTGCCCAATCGGCCAATTGAATTCCGCACCGCGGTAATTCTTTCGATGTTGTTGGGAATCGTGATGGCGCTGTTGAATCACTTTGTGGTTCTGAGTTCAGACAAGTACAGCGTCATTTTCGGAGCACTCGGCAAGTAGTTGGTATTCGACGCGATACGTCGAGAGCGGCGGGTCGAGCGGAAGCCGTTCGACCCGCTGTACTTATCTAATTGGGGATGAAAGTAATTAGCCCGTGGTGAGACGGCAGCTGCTTATTAAACTCTGCCACACGCTAGAAAGCGAGTGTCTGCGATGTCTGATGCGCCACAAAAGCCACTGCTGCAACCCGATGGTGAGTATCGCACTTCAATGGCTTCAGAGAGCTCGACAGGCGCAGGCCCCCGCGCCACCGAGATTAGTTTTGAAGCAATGGAAGCGCGCTACAAGCGCCCAGGTGGGACCCTAGCCGAAAAGATCTTTGGGCATGATCCCTTAGACTTCTGGATAGGACCATTTTATGTCGGGTTCTTTGGCGGTACCGCAATAGTCGGTATTGTGTTGGGAATGCTTGGCTATTTCTACCAAGTATTCTTTCTCGAGAAAAGCTTCAATCCCTTAGCAACCGCATTGGAACCACCGCCGATTAGTGCGGGGTTACATTTAGTGGCATGGGGACAGCCAGGGTTTGCTTGGCAATGGACAGTGGCATTTTCCACTATCGCCTTTGTGAGTTGGATGCTTCGGCAAGTTGATATCAGCTTGAAGTTGCGGATGGGGTTAGAAATACCGATTGCCTTCGGTGCGGTGGTATCGTCGTGGGTAACGTTGCAAATCCTACGCCCCATTGCGATGGGCGCATGGGGGAATGGATTCCCATTAGGAATCACGCACCACCTCGACTGGTTAGCCAATATCGGGTATCAGTATTACAACTTCTTCTACAATCCATTCCATGCGATTGGTGTGTCGTTATTATTTGCCTCAACGTTGTTCTTGCACATGCACGGATCAGCCATTTTGAGTGCCGCCCGCCGTCCGGTCAATGAACACAATGTTGACGTGTTTTGGCGCAACATCGTGGGCTATAGTATCGGCGAAATCGGCATTCACCGTTTGGCGTTTTGGGCAGGTGCGGCGTCGGTGTTGTTTGCCAACGTCTGTATCTTTATTTCAGGTCCACTGGTGCATGACTGGAATGGCTTCTGGGCCTTCTGGGATCGTATCCCGGTCTGGAGTGGTGCGGGTGCCGGGTTGATGTTCATCGGCGCCGGGTTGGTTTTTTCACGCCGGAGCGACAAACTCAATCCCGAACCAGATTTGGTAGCAGCTGAATCAGTCCAAGGGCTTGAAGGGACGATTGGCAGCCCTGCGTATGTCAATCTGATGGATCGCTTGTTTGGGAACGGCCGGGTTTTGCCAATTTATGTCGGCGTGTGGGGTGTTATCGGCGTATTTGCCTTTGCAGTCACTTCCTTCATCATTTTGCAGAGCTACATGCACGAAGTCGGGTATTCACCGATTAATTTTGCACGGGAGTTCTGGAATATTGCCGTCATGCCACCAGCCACCAAATATGGCTTGTCATGGAATGTGCCGTGGTATGAGGGTGGCGATTATCTGGTTGCCACGTTCTTCTTGCACATTTCGGTACTTGCATGGTATGCCCGCTTGTACGAGCGGGCCCGCAAAACCGGCTTGGCGCCCCATTTGGCCATTGGTTTCTGGTCGGCATTGTTCATCTATTTCACGATTTACTTGATTCGACCAATACTTCGTGGCTACTGGGCCGATGCGCCAGGACATGGATTCCGGGCAATATTGGACTGGACAAACTACGTCAATCTCCAAGTCGGCAATATTTACTACGACCCGTTCCACATGATTTCGATCTTCTTCTTGTTGGGTTCTGTGCTTATTTTGGCAATCCACGGTGCCACGATTGTGGCCACCTCAAAGTGGGGTGCTGAGCGCGAAATCGACGAGATGATAATGGAAGGTTCAGGGACGCATCGGGCGCAATTATTCTGGCGCTGGACGATGGGATTCAATGCAAATTCATACAACATTCACTTGTGGGCATGGTGGTTTGCTGCCTTGTGTGGGATTACCGGAGCATTGGGTATTCTCATCAGTGGCACGCTTGTCGACAACTGGTTTGTATGGGCTCAACACGCTCACATTGTCGCACCTATGTCCACCGAAGATTGGTCGCAGTATATCTTCAAGAAGTAAGTGCTCCAGCGCACTACTCACCATAGTGCGCCAGTGCAATCACTGACTGAAGCTTCTGCGCGAGAGGAACACAGAATGTCGCAACAGCAAAGTGCCTTCCCCCCACTGAATGACGATACCAAATACAATCTCGTCGCGGGATCAGTGGCTGCGGTAACGATGATTTTGAGTATCGTTGCGTTCTGGTGGATTTGGTTAATCGTCCAGCCACCAGCACCCAAGCCCATCCCAGAATCAACCGTATACAACAATTACAATCCAGCGGGGACTCACCTCAAGCCCGAATCACTGGCGGCGATGCAGAAGTACATCACCGAAAACGAGCAACCCAAAAACGTCCAGGTGTTGAAGGGTTGGAACACCAAGCAGATTTCCAACTACATGGTTGCCCAAGTCGCTGGTGGGCTCAAAGTCGATTGTAGCTACTGCCACAACGTAAACAACTTTGCCGATGATAGCAACCCCAACAAAGTCAAAGCCCGGGCAATGATGTTGATGAGTGGAGATCTCAATCGTTCGTTCGTCAGCAAATTACCGGTCTCTGTTGGCGGGTACAGCATCACTTGTGCCACCTGTCACAACGGCAAGCCCAAGTTCGAAACGTACCCCACCCAGATCCAAAACACCTTGCCAAATGATTACCGTTTGCCACTCGAACGCGAATACCCTGGTGGCTTGGTGATTACCGGGCGCAAAGACAAGTCATTGGACGAGGTTGAGATTAATCAAAACACCATGTACCACATGAATTTGAGCCTGGGCCAAGGGTGCACCTTCTGTCACAACGCCCGCTATTTCCCCGCCACTGGGGTCAAAGATGGTGGGCGCGACCAAAAGCAACACGCCATTTGGATGTTGCAGATGGCCAAGCATATCAACGATACGTACAGCCCGATTATGGCCAATCAAATGCCTTCGTGCTGGATGTGTCACCAAGGGAATTCCGTGCCCCCAGGGGCTGCCAAAGCGGGACAAGTACCTGACGTATTGTCAACCACATCAAGTGCACCATAACCCTCGTATGCCAGCCTAACCAGTACCAAACGAGTCGTGTAGCATCGTCCAACGCTACTACGCGACTCGTTTTTCATGGTTTACACGAGTTGGAACTATTGCCAATTTGGCGTATAATTCATAGAGATAATACGCAAACGATAAACTGTCTTACTTACATCATCATAATTTGATATGATTGAGGTAAATTTCCGTCGTGCGCATGCGCGTACATTTGCACTGCTTGTGAGGAGCACACCATGGCTGCAGAACAATCAGCATCACCCAATACCGCACCCAAAGAAGCACTCACACTGCAGACATTATTCGCACGCTCGATTGCGCTAATGAAACCAGTCACGTGGTTCCCTCCCACAATTGCGTTTATTTGTGGCACGATTGCATCTGGTACTACTCATTTTGAATTTATTACCGTGTCACAAATTGCTCTCGGCGCGCTAATGGCAGGCCCTATTTTGTGTGGGTTATCGCAGGTCATCAACGAATACTGCGACCGTGAAGTAGATGCCATCAATGAACCGCAACGTCCGATTCCCGCCGGACTCGTCACCCATCGACACGTGTTTGTGACCATAGCCGTGCTCACCATCATTGGTCTGGCATTATCGTTGTTTTTTGGGATGCAAGTCGTCTATATTACCCTCGTCGGAATGCTGTTTGCCGTGATGTATAGCGCCGAGCCATTCCGTGCCAAAAAACTCGGCTGGATTGGCAATGCGCTGGTATCTGTATCCTATGAAGGATTACCGTGGATTGCAGGGAGTTTAGCATTTGCACACCTCTCAGGGGGAAGTCTCTCAAATGGGAGTCTCTTACTCGCTGGACTTTATTCCCTAGGCGCGCATGGCATCATGACGATTAACGACTTCAAAAGCATTGAAGGCGACCGTATGATGGGAATCAAATCGATTCCCGCCCAAATGGGCGCTGACTGGGCGGCCATGAGTGCCGTGATTACCATTGATAGTGCCTTATTAATAGCCGATTTTTATATGTATTACAGTGGTCATACAACGTCTGCTATTATCATGTTCCTGCTTACCTTAGGACAAATTCCCACCCAACGAAAATTTTTACAAATGACCGATCCAAGAGCCCGTGCCATTTATTACAACGCAAGTGGCGTCATGATTTTTGTCTGCTGCATGATTGTTTCTGCAGTAGGGATTCGCCCCTAGTTCAAACCAAAAACCCATCCTCACCACGGCATAAATCGCTCCAATATATGATATTCAGCATATATTGGAGCGATTATTTATTATGTAAATAAATACGACGTATTTTTTGTATTACTGCAAAGATACAGATTTTGTATACCTATTGCATACTTTATTAAAAAACCATGGCGATTATAATCGTATGTATACACATTGCCCCGATACCATTTTTAGGATGCAGATGACACTCCAATATACCCCTGCACAATTACGCTTACGCGACACCAGTATCTGGACCAAGGTCCAAGCAGTACTGGCACCAACCCAATTCATTGCGTTTATTGTGAGTGTGATTTTGGTGTACCGCGCATGGCATGGTGGCTATGGATATGATGCCGCCAAAGTGAGTATTTTGATCAAAATCTCGCTGCTATGGGCGATTACGATTACCGGCATGATTTGGGAGAAAGAAATTTTTGGTCATTATTTTTTGGCCAAAGAGTTTTTTTGGGAAGACGTGGGGAACGCAGTCGCTATCGTGACCCACAATGTCTATTTTTTGGTGCGCTGGTGGGGGTGGAGCGACGACGCAGTGATGGTGACTATGCTCTGCGCCTATGCAACCTACTTGATTAATTGCGCACAGTTTATCCGGCGCGGGATTATGGCAGGGCAACAACGCCGCTTAGCACGACAGGAACAACACTAAATGGAACATGCACGTGCGGTTGTCATCCCTGCAGCAAATGAAGTCGTTCTCCGTGACGTGGTACTTACACCTGCAGGTGATAACGATGTCACCATCGAAACATGCTATACGTCAATTAGTGCCGGTACCGAACGGATGCTGTTGGCCGGGCGGATGCCCCATCCCATGTTGCAATTCCCGGTAATCCCCGGCTACGAAACTGTCGGACGCATTATCGCCACAGGCAGCAATGTCCCACGCGAAATGCTTGACAAAATGGTCTACGTGGGTGGGGCACGTTGTTACGAAGGAGTCAATCCTGCCTGGGGCGGGCAATCGAGCCACCTCCATGCTGATTATACGCGCGTCGTACCACTCGAAGGAATGGACGCAACTCATGGTGTGTTGTTGGCATTGGCTGCCACCGCATTACATGGTGTCGATATTGCCGGTGATATTACCGGCAAACGCGTGCTGATACTTGGTCAAGGTCCAGTCGGGCAGATTGCCGCCCGCATCGCCTTGGCCCGTGGTGCTGAAGTGGTGGTAGTCGACCGCGTATTGGCGCGCTTGGCGTTAGCCGAAGGCAGTCAAATTGTCGATGTTAGTGTGCAATCACTTGCTGAACAAAAAATCGTCCCGTGCGAGGTGATTATCGAAGCAAGTGGCAGTATGGCGGCACTCACCAGCACATTAAGTGCATTAGCCAACAATGGGCGCGTGGTGTTGCTGGGCTATTACGACGAAATTCAATTGCCGTATATGCCACTCTTCCTCAAACAGGCCCAATTGTTGACAGCCAAAGAATGGGCTCCCGGGGATTTACAACGGTGCCGCGACATGATTGTCAGTGGTAATTTAGATGTCTCACCGTTGCTGACCCATACACAACATATAGACAACCTCCAAGCGGCGTATCACGTCGCATTGTCTGATCTCGATTGTCTCAAATTATTGCTGACCTGGTAATGTCAGACTAGAACAGAGTGGCACCTATGGCTCCACGGATGCTGGCAATTTATGGCAAAGGCGGCATGGGCAAGAGTTTTTTCACTTCAAACCTGACGTCACGCCTCACATTTGATGGAAATCGCGTGTTGCAATTGGGGTGTGACCCCAAACACGATTCGTGCAATACGGTGTTTGGGGGTTATTCATTACCTACATTGGGTGAGCAATGGCGGATTTTCAAAGAACAGGGCCGCGAAGATGAACTCAGCGTTGGCGATGTCATATTCCGCAGTGAACTGAAGCCAGGCTCGGTATTGTATGGTTGTGAGCTCGGTGGCCCCGAAGTAGGGCGTGGGTGTGGCGGCCAAGGGATTTCGTCGGGATTCAAGACTCTCGAAGGACTTGGACTGAGCAAATGGAACCTCGACTACGTGGTAATGGACTTCCTCGGTGACGTCGTGTGTGGTGGTTTTGCTACCCCACTGGCACGGTCACTAGCCGAACAAGTGATTATCGTAGTAGGACACGATCGCCAGTCGCTGTATGCGGCCAACAATATCGCCAAGGCGGCAGCTTACTTCCGCGAAATGGGTGGCACTACGTCAGTGCTCGGATTGATTGTCAACCGCGATGATGGTAGTGATACCGCAGATAAATATGCCAGTGCCGTTGGGTTACCAATCCTCGCCCGTATCCCGTTGAGTCGGCGGGTACGCGAACTAGCTGACGCGTGTCGCTTGGCCCTCGAAGACGAGCAGTTCAATACGATTTTTGGTGATTTGGCCAAACGCATCGCCGGCAACGAGATTCCTCCTTGCCACGATTACAAGGCCCTCGAATATCACGAATTCTTGCAGGTATTTGGCGCCGAAGAGCCGGAAGGGCGCCCGAATTCGGCCAGTAGCGACGAATTATTTAGTGGCACAGCAGCCGCCAAAAAAGGCATCCCCATGCTGTCGTTGACCCCTTCGGTTATCCCACAAGTCGTCACCACCGACCCCGTACAACTCAAGGTCAAGCAGGTGATGGAGTCGATTGGGTTGTATGTGACCGATTTGAGTCGCACCGATCGTGACGGCGTGACGGTGACGTCGGGTGCCGTCGAAATCCGCATCGGCAATATTGACGATATCGATAGCAAAGCAGCGTTTTTGTCGGCGTTACGGCGCTCGGGACAAACGTTTAGTTATGTCGATTTGCGCGAAATGGACGCACCGTCCTACCGCTAGCAAGGCAGATTGATGCATACCGTTGACCCATTAGTCCTCCACCACGTGTTGGTAGAAACCATGAAAGTAAAGCGCCCACCCGTTGCAATCACCTATTGTCGTGACCACATCCCGGCAGGGTATGAGCCAGCAACGGTGGTAGCGTGTGGGATTGTGCGTGAAGCCGAAAGTGGGCGCCGGATTTATGTCGATGCCAACCATCACGATTGTTATGTGGGGTTGTGGCATTTGGGGTTGCTCCCCAAGGCCGAAAAGCTAATCACCGATGGCGAATACTTGACGATGGCCCAAGGTTTTTTTACCCCAGAAGCGGCCAAACGCAATAAAGCCCAGAGTGAGCGCTTACCGGACGGCAGCATCATTGCCCTCGCCGCAGCGCCGCTCAATGATGTGCCCGAGGGTGTCCAGATTGACTCGGTGATTTGTGTAACTGACGCCTTACACGCCATGCAACTCGCTGGGGCGGCCTCGGTGCGTGAGGGCACATTCCCGATTGGCGAAGTAGGACCTTCGGCGTGTGCATCGATTTTTGCCACCCCGATGAACAAACAAAACAGTGTGTTTGCCACGGGGGATGGTGGCGGTCGGATGCACAACCGCCTCGCACCGGGAGAAATGTTTGTGACGATTCCGGCGCATCACTTCCAACATGTGTTGGATTTGGTGGCAAATTTCCGGTTTGACCCGGCGCGCATGCGTGAGCTTATCATGCCATCGCACGCCCCCAAAGCCGCGTCACACGGCGATTGATGAAGCTCGCAAGTGGGCTCCACTTGTAGCGATAGAGTGTCTGGGAAGGAGAAAGACAATGGGTAGTGGCATTTCGACATCGGGGTTATTGTTTTGCTTTGTACCGCTTGCATTAGTGATTACTGGGTTCATTGTCGCAGCGTACTTCACCAACAAGCAATCAACACAGACCTATGTACGGGTCGACCCCAACACCATCAGCGACGACTAATTCAACCACCAAAGAATGGGTATTATGTTTACCCATTTTTTGTAAAAAATGTAGTATGCAATCTGTACGACGTTGTATAAGGAACTAAAATGGCAGATATTATTCCTTTGGCAAATAGTGCCGCATCCCAAAGCCAACCCTGCAAGCTTCACCCACAATCAATGTGCCCCGCCTTTGGTTCGCTCCGTGTATTGACCCGCATCGAAGGCTCACACCCCGTGATGGCTACCGATACAGGGTGTTTATATGGATTAACGTTTGTTACCCACTTTTATGGGGCTAGCAAATCAATTTTGGCGCCCCAACTTGGGACTGCCGAATTGATGAGTGGCCAAGTGGTCGAAGGCACCCGGGCGGCGATTGAGGTAGCAGCCAAAGAGCCAGGCGTGCGGTTGATCCCAGTAGTATCACTCTGTGTAGCCGAAACCGCCGGCATGCCCGAAGAGCTCTTGCCCCGCAAAATCGGCGATGCCGAAGTGGTATTGGTACGCGTACCGGCCTATGCCATCCATTCACACCCTGAAGCCAAAGACATCGCAGTGGCGGCGTTATTGAATAGGTTGGCTGAGCGCGAAGGGCAAGTCAATGAAAAAAGCGTGGTGCTGCTGGGTGAAGTATTCCCCGCCGATCCGTTACTGATCGATGCGGTCTTGCGGCGTATGGGGGTCACGGAGACAATTTTCTTGCCGGGGCGGTCACTCGACGACTTCCGGCGGGCCGGTCGGGCCGGCGCGCTAGCACCACTGCACCCGTTTTATAAAGAGAGCATGAATGTCGCCCGCACTTGGGGAATGCCCATCGTAGGCGGCGCACCAGTGGGGATTAGTGGCACCTATGCCTGGCTCAAAAGCCTCGGGAGCATCCTTGGGCTTGACCCGGTGCTGGTACAACAAGTGGCCGACGAAGAGCGCGAAAAAGCGACGGCGTTGGTGGCAGCCCGCCCATTGAGTGGCAAAGTAATGGTGACGGGCTACGAAGGCACCGAACTAGCCTATGCCCGCATGCTGGTAGAAGCAGGCGCAGAAGTGCCCTATGTATCGACCAGCATCGGCCAAGATCCATTGGTATTGCCCGATGAGTTGTGGCTCAAGGCCCATGGCACCAAAGAAGTCATTTATCGCAAAGCCCTCGAAGAAGATATTGCGGCGATTGATAGTTATCACCCAGACCTCGTGTTTGGTACGACACCGCTGGCGAGTGCCGCCAAAGAACGGGGCATCCCGGCGATGTACTTCACCAATCAACTCGCGTCACGTCCGTTCTTTTTGATGGGTGGTATGGCAGCGACGATTGATTTTGTGGCGAGCGTGCTGACCAAA
Organism: Roseiflexaceae bacterium; assembly: GCA_947450095.1. GTDB lineage: Bacteria > Chloroflexota > Chloroflexia > Chloroflexales > Roseiflexaceae > UBA965. Next base: position 674 of record CANFUF010000093.1, on the reverse strand, counting down.
GGTGACAAATACCGCTGGATGCAAGAGTTTTTTGCTGACTAACTGCATTATCGCAACCACATACGACAGTTCCCTTGCCGTATATGGTACGTTGTAATACGACCGAGAGGAACCATTATGCCCCCTGTTGTAATCCGTGATTTATCAGATACCAGCGGCTATTGGGCTGCGATTTGGACCATGTGCCCGATGCCCGATGTGCATGTGATATGTGACGCCCCCGTGGGTTGTTTTAATTTGGTAGGCACGGCAGTACCCGACTACACCGATGCCATCCCCCATATCGAAAACCTGACACCGGCCACGATGACCGAACAAGAGGTCGGCGGCAAAGGCACCGCCGATAAAGTCAAATGGACCTACGAAAATCTGGCTGCCACTGGAGTGCTCGACAACAAGCATGTCATCGTGGTGTCGACGGCCGAATCCGAAATGATTGGCTCTGACCATTCATCGTTGGTGCGCCAACTAGGCGTAGGGACGCGGTTTTATTATAGTAATTCACTCGCCGAAGACGAATGGGCCGGTCGTGACCGTGTGTTGCGCTGGCTGTGGAGCGAATACGGTGAGCCCCATGCCGGCGAAATCGTCACTATTCCCACTGCCGTCAATATTATCGGACCCACCTATGGTTGCTTTAATGCGCCATCAGAATTAACCGAAATCACACGCAT
>CANFUF010000092.1 GCA_947450095.1 Roseiflexaceae bacterium | reverse complement strand
GCCCCCTGGTGGCCATATCGACCCCCATGAATTACCCCACGATGCCGCAGTCCGTGAAGTCCGTGAAGAAACCGGCCTCGAGGTGGCGTTGCGCGCCGTTCCCACACCTCTCGGCGATGTGCTGGTGTTGCCCCAACCGCACTGTATGTTGCTCGAAAACATTACCCCGGGCCACCAACATATCGATTTGATTTATGTGGCCACGGTGGTGGCAGGCACACTGTCGCCCTCGGCCCGCGAAACCAATGGCGCGCGCTGGGTCAACTGGGACGACTTGGCAGCCCCCGAAATCGCTCACGATATTTGTGTGCTGGGGCGCCAAGCCATCGCATTGGTGCGCGAAGACAAGTAATACACGAACAATCTGTGGTGGCAACGAAATGTGCGCAACCGTATAGTGGTTTGGCGCTTATTCACGTCTGCGCAGGGATATTTTTTCAAAAACAATAAAAAGCAGTACAGAACACCCAGAGGAACTCGCCTACCGTTGCTGCCTCTCGGCCCTGGCGGGGTTGAGCAAGTATCTGCCGTCCTGTACTGCGGTCATTATAGCCGTGTCACAGGCTCCCTGTCAACTGCAATCAGCACCAAACAGAGCCAAAAGCAATAAATCAGGTCGCTGACAAAGAAAAACTGGTCGATGACGCCGTGGGCCACCGTCGCCACCACCACAATCCCCGCCGTAATCGCTGGCCACGACGCCTGTGGCGCCAAAATACTCTGGCGCCAGGCCCGCACCACCAGCACCCCCACCACGATCAAGCCCCACGGCCCGAGGTTGAGCCACAGGTCGAGGATGAGGTTGTGGGGGTGGGCGGCGTATTGCTCGCTGGTGCCGATCAGCGAGGGGTCGATGATGCTATGACCGTATTCGGGGTTGTGATAAAAATAAAACTGCCCCAAGCCGAGCCCCCACGGGCGTTGCTGGAGCCACGTGAGGCTTTCGTACCAAAACAAGACCCGCGCATCGAGGCTGCCCACGTTGGTGCCGCGGGCCAGCAACGCGCCGGCGGCGACGGCCAAACCAGCCGAGACGGCCACGAGCATCAGCCACGGCTTTTGGCGTAAGAGTTGCGCGCCACGATTGGCGAGTACCAACAGCGCGCTGGCCAATACCGCCGCCAACCAGGCCCCCCGTGAAAACGACAACACCAAGCCGATGGCACACAACACCAGCACTGGCCAGCTCCAGCGTGTGCGCCACGCAGGCACCATGATGCCCAGCACGGCAAAGGGCCAGACCCGTTCGAGGAACAAGCCGAGGTTGTTGGGGTGGCCATAGACCGACGCCACGCGGCGCACATTGTCGACGGCCACGATGTTGTCGCTAAAGGCCCGTTTGCTGCCCAGCCACGGCACCAGGTCGAGCCCAACGAATTGCAATAATCCGAGGCCGGCGACGGTGGCGCCGCTGGCGACCAGTACGCGAATCAGCGTTTGGGTGGTGATGCGTTGGGTTTGGATGGCGGTGCGGATGACCAAAAACCAGATGATGGGCTCGACGATTATCCAGCGCCAACTCCGCAAGGCTTCGCTGCGCCCTTCGGGCAAGACCCACAGCAGGCTGGCGGTGGCACTGAGGATGAGCAGGGCCGGCCAGAGGTCGGCTTTGCTGAGGGTGACGATGGGTTGGCGGGTACGCCAACGCATGCCCACCCAGCCGGCCACACTGATGAGCAACACGATTTCGTGGAGTGGTATGCCCGCCGTGGCGGTGAGTGCCACTGGGATGAGGTAGAGGGGCGCCGTGGCCGGCACCAACGGCAGGGTGATGTCGGGGCGATACCAGGCCACTGCCAGCAATGCGAGCACGCCGAGCAGTTTGAGGGGCAAGGGGGCGATTTGGATGCAGAGCAGGGCGCCGATGGCAATCGGCCACCCGGCACGCTGGAGCAATGGGGCGATGCGGGTGGTTACCATGCGGCCTCGATCATCTGTTGCCATTGGGTGTGGCTGGGTGGGGTGGGGGCGAGTCCAATCAAGCGATTTTCGCCAGCAAACAAGGTAATCAACTCGTCAACCGTGGGGGTATGTGGTGCGAGCAATGCGCCCAAGCGGGGTACGCCACAGCGTTGTAAAAATGTAGCCAGCACGGCGGGGAATTCAGCGGCCGTACAGCCAAACGCGGTAGCAATCCGGGCGATGGCGGCGGGGCGGTGTGGCGCTACAAACGCCATGAATTGGGGCATCATCACGATACAAGCGGTGCCATGGGGCAGGTGATAGACGCCGCCGAGACTATGGCCGACGGCATGACCAAGGTGCACACGCCCACTCAAAAACGCCAGTCCTGCCACGGTGGCGGCTTGGCTCATGGCGGCGCGGTCGGCGGGGTTGTGGCCGTTGAGAATCAAGCGGGGCAGTGATTCGACAATCACGGGGATGGCCTGCATGGCTAGGGCATCGCTGATTGGTGAGGCCATGGTCGATGTCATCGCTTCGAGGGCATGCGCCAAGGCATCCATGCCGGTGGCCATGGTCAGGCTGGTGGGCAATGTGGCGGCCAAATCGGGGTCAACCAGAGCCACGTGGGGGGCGATGACGGGGTGGCGCACGAGTAGTTTGCGTTGGCTGGTTGGCTCGGTCACAATCGCCACAAAAGTGACTTCTGAGCCGGTGCCGGCGGTAGTGGGAACGGCAATCAACGGCAACATGCCGGCGGGCGTGGTGCCACCCCCGAAGTAGAACGGCGCGATTTGGTCAGTGTCGTGGTAGCGCAACAAACCGATGGCTTTGGCGGTATCGATGGCGCTACCGCCCCCCACCGCCACGATGCCGTCGATGCCGTGCTGTTTGGCGTGGGCGGCGCCGGCGATGATGGCCGCTTCACCCGGGTCGGGTTCAACGGCGGTGGATTGTACGACGGTCAGTCCGGCGGCGCTGAGGGCGGTGGCGATGGCCTGGCCGGCGGGAGTTTTGGCCAAAAAGGGGTCAATCAAGAGCAGTACCGTCTGCATGCCCAGATTACGGGCTTCGCTACCGACGGTGGCTACCACTCCGGCCCCACTCACAATCCGGGTGGAACTGAGTTGTGTCTGAACCATGTGCATATTCCCCTTTGTATGTCAGGTGTGTGGCGGTCATAGATGTAGCCATGACGGCTCTAGCGATTGTACGTGATTTAGGATTGGCGTATGAACAGGCGCCGCAAGGCCAATCCCAGCCCGATGGTCAAAATGATGGGCAGCGCGCCAAACAGCCAGCGCCATGGTTGGTGGCGCCAGATGAGCAAGGCCTGTGGCGCAGTGGCCAAATCGGTGATGGTGACGGTATGTGGCGCATCGCTGAGTCTACTGGCGATAATATCGTCACCACCGGTCAAGGTAATCGGTGTGGCGGGAGCATTGTCGATTGCAACGCTAATCGTGCCTGTGCCGCCACGGATGCCGACTTGGGTGCCGTGGACGGTGATGCGCCATTGCCCTGGTGCGGTTTGTGCGATGGCGGGGTTGGCCCAGGCGTGGGTGCCGGCGCCGATGCTCGCGGAGGTTTGGCTGGCAGTCTGCAAAATCGCAAAGCCGGCATATGGGCTAAAGTCGCGGTCGACGACGGCGAAATAGGGGGTGGGGTTGGCAGGGTCGGCGGCTGGACCACCCCAGCGCAACATCCACAAATTCATCACCCCCAGCCACGGCCATTCTTGGCGAGCCCGGGCCATTTGCGCCACGCTATAGGTGCCTTTTTGGGCTTCACTGACGGTTGGCCCCCAGACAAAACGTCGCTCTGGCGGGACACTTTCAGGAGCGCTGTTGTAGCCGAATTCACTGACCCAGACGGCGGTGTCGCTGTCGCCGGCGGCTTCCATGACTTCACGGAGCATCACGATGCGCGACACGTCGATGCGGGTGTCGATGGGGCGATCGAGGTCGGCAAAGGGCCGGAGCGGACTCCAGCGTACCCGTACATAGCGGTGCTCGTCGGGTGGCTGCCCGAGGCCGTAGGCTTGCGCCGACATAATATCAAAAAAATCTGCGGCGCCGGCAGCATAACAGCGCGCCAAAAAATCGAGCTCGCTCATCGGCGCGATTCGTGGTTCTTTGCCATCCGTAGGAGACAAGCTGGGGAACAAAATGACGATGGCGGGGTTGGCACGGCGCGCGGCGGTACTGGCGCGGCGCAACAAATCAGTAAAGGCTTCGGGGTCGGGGAACTGCCAATTCCATTCATATGCCAAATTGGGTTCGTTCCAGAGCTGGATGTAATGAATTTGGGGGTAACGGGTGACCACCGCCGCCACAAAATTAGCGTAGTCTTGGTAGTCGTCGGGTGGCCCGGTGGAATCGCCGTTTTCAATCAGCCCATTTTGAAATTTGGGGGTGGCGGCGCTTTGGGTACGCGCCCACAAGGGTGGCCGATCGATGCGCACAATTAATTGGATGTGGTGGGCATCGGCCTGGGCCACGATATGGTCGTATTTTTGCCAGGCGCTATGGATGTCACTGGCATTGCGGCGATCTTCGAAATCGCCGCGTCCATGGATTTCGACATCTTCCCACGGCATTTGGATGCGGGCGTAACGTGCCCCCAATTGCTCTGCCGTGGCAAAAGATTGATTCACGACGGCTGGGTCGGGTTCGTTTTGGATGTTAAAAAGATTGACCCCGAGGTATTGTTGGTCGGCGTAGGGGGTGATGTGCGGGGTCGGCTCTGTCACAATCCCACGGTGCCAGGCGTTGTCGAGCATGGTGGTGGCGATGAGGGCGACGAGGCAGCCGAGCCACGGGCCATGGCGGGTAATGATGGTGTGTAGTTTGTTCATTGGCTTAACCACCGGGTGACAATCCGTTTGATAGCGCCACCGACGGGGTACATAGCATAGCGATCATCACCGGTGCCGTAGTAGATTTCGGTAAAGGTGTTGTACGAAAAATTCGTGGTGGGAATGGCCCGCATCTGCCATGCCAGCGCGATAATCAGGTCGCGGGGCATGTCGGTATGGGCGTGGCCGATCAAGGCATCGGTGATGTTGGCGGTGGTCTCGAGCGTATCCACAAAATTCCCGGTCTGGAGGCGTTTGGCGACGCCGGTAATTACTTGTTGTTGGCGTTTGGTACGCTCGAAATCGTTGTCGGGGTGGCGGATGCGGCTATAGGTCAAGGCGGTGACGCCATCCATGGTACTGGTCCCCACATGAAACGACACTTCGCGATATTTGTAGTCCATGGTGGGGAATTGGCCGTCGTATAGCTCTTTGGTGATATTGACGGGCACGCCACCGAGGGTGTCGATAATGTTGATGAACCCGGCAAAATCGGTGAGTACGGTGTAATCAATGGGAACGCCGATGAGTTGACTAACGGTTTTGGTGGCGAGTTTCTCGCCGCCCCCCAACGCCGGGTAGATGTCGCCATAGACATGGGCGGCATTGATGCGGGCGGCGCCGTAGCCGGGAATCGCTACGATTAAATCGCGGGGGAACGACAAAAATGAAATGTGTTGGGTTTGTGGATTAATCCGTAGGAGCATGACGGCATCGGTGCGTGACGGGGTTTTTTCTTGGGGACGCCGGTCTGATCCAAGCAGGAGTACGGTGATTGGTTGATCGCTGCCGGCAGGGAGTATGAGGGCAGGGACGGGCGTGGCAGTACTTGCTGCTGCTGTTGGAGGGGTGTCGGTGAGGGCGTTGGTGGCGGGCACAGCGGTAGTACTGATTTGGTTGAGATTGCGGAAAATCCGAAACGTAGCCCAGCCACTGCGTGCCCCTATCACCACCAAATAGCTGATGAGGATGGTGGCGAGGCAGATAAGGATTGATTGTACCCAGACCATGCCGCGCGATGATGGGGTTGGGGCTGGTTTGATTTTGCGCGGTTGTGGTTGGGATGCAGCGGGTTTGGGTTTGCGCAGTTGGGGGACTGGTTGTGGTTGCGCTGGTTTGATTTTTTGTGGTTGGGGAGCTGGCGGAGTATTGAGTAGATCACCGAGCAGGTTGGGTGATGGTGAATTGATGAGCCGTCGACATTCGGCACATTGGGCCAAGTGTGTGTCGACGACGAGTTGTTCGATGCTCCCAGGGAGGATCGAATTGGTACGGACAAGTTTGCGGATGTAGTGACAATCGTTGGGCATAGTCATGAATCTGCTGTTTGGAGATTTGAGCCATTGTACCATTGATGAAGTAGGAAGTGTGAAGTAGGAAATAGGAAGTAGGGGCGAATCATGCCGGCGAATTCATTCGCCGCTATTCGCCCGTGTAAAGTGTGAGTAGGGGTGAATCATGCCGGCGAATTCATTCGCCGCTATTCGCCCGTGTAAAGTGTGAGTAGGGGTGAATCATGCCGGCGAATTCATTCGCCGCTATTCGCCCGTGGGTAGCGTGAGTAGGGGCGAATCATGCCGGCGAATTCATTCGCCGCTATTCGCCCGTGGGAAGCGTGAAGTAGGGGCGAATCATGCCGGCGAATTCATTCGCCGCTATTCGTCCGTGGGATGTGTGAGTAGGGGTGAATCATGCTGGCATTCATCGGCGCACATCAATCAACAAAATGCCTCTGTGTCATCTGCGCCCTCTGTGCGAGACAATGCACCTGTGGGTTCTGCTACGGCATTGCACTATCGATAATCAGCGTCGCACCCTCGATGTTGGCGCGTTGTGTAAGCGCCCCGGTGGTGGTGTCGAGCTCGTACAAGCCGTCTTCACGGCTGTCGTGTGCCCAAAAGCGGGTAATCATGATGTGGCCATCAATCGCCGCCATATCCCCGATACGATTCCAGGTGTCGTAGTCGTATTCCCAGTGAGTCGATTCACCGGTGACCAGATTGGTTTTGTAAATCGCAATCTTTTGGTTATCTGCCACGTTGGCCGGCCAACAATTATGTACCGTGTAGAGCACATCACCTACAATCGCGCCGTGTTGTGGATTGCGGGCAATTAATGGCAACGGTGTAAAATGCGTGTCTCCTTCTTTGTAGGTATAGACATCGGCAAACGGCAGGAAGTTTTCTTGGGGGAATGCACTTGTGCCATTAAAAATATAGGTGGTGCCGTTGGCGACGATTGAATCACGCATTGATATAGTCTGTTTTTGGTCAAGGTTGCGTTGCCATTCAAGCGTATCGGCAGACAATACTTGGATTTCGAAGGCGACGATGTTTTGGGCGGCGTGGCTACTTCCTTGTACGAGGAATTCGTCCCCCACCAACATGCTATTTTCCAAAAACATGTCGCCCCACTTTGTGCGGAGCTCGCGTTGGGCCATGACCTTGCCATCAGACAAACGGATGCGCATCACCACCGCTACAAACCCATTTTCTTGACAAGCTACCAGCAATGAATCTTTGTAGCGTTGTAAGGCATAAGGCTCCATACAAGTGATGTAGTCGTGTTGCTCAGCGAGGTCGTAACTGATTTTTGACACGATATATTTGTCTTCGTTGCTATCTCGTGAAAGCCCCAACCAGATGTTTTTGCCATCGTGTGTGCCATCTTGGATATATGTCGTGGCCAAATTACGATTGCCCATCACCTGCCAATTGCTCCGATCAACCAATGAAACTTTGGTATGCCCATAACCAACGGCACCATCTTCACCGGCCACCACATAAAATGGTTTGGCAGGCATCACGACCGGCAATACCTGAATCTGCCCACAACTACACAACACCCACAGCAGTGCAAAAAACAATGTGTAACGCATGGGAATACTCGCTTTCTATTTGCATCCCACCCCAAATTACGTGAGGTGGGATGTAGCACAATCAATTAATTATTCCAACCAGCCGCCACGCGAAAGAGTTTGCTGGTCAACCCCACTTCATCGGGCGCTACGGCGTTGGCACTGACATAATTGCCCACCGTATTGCCGTACATCAGGCGTAACCAGGCTGCATACATGGGGTCGTTGCTGTCGACATCAATGCCAAGCATCAGGTAAAACTTCCAGACTAATTGCGAGCAATAGAGGGCTTTATCAGTATATTTGTTGGCTAAATTAAGGTTGTAGGGGGTTTGGCCACGATAGCCGTATTTGTTGACCAGTTGCTCAAATATGGCAGCGATACGGTGGACATCGATGGCACTGCGGTGAATGCCTACATAAAATGTGCGATCTTTCCACGTATTAATGTTTGTAAATTGCACTCCACCATTACTCGTTGATTCATACACCATCAACTCGCCGTTTAGCCGTTTGCCGTAATAGATGCCTGAATGTTCGTACATAAAGGCCCAAAATTGACAGAGCGGTACCACAATCCAAAGCTTACAACCCAGCAAACCGGTGCGCCGGAGCAACACGTCCCCTTTTTGCAGGCGGTTGTAATAGGTACTACTGAGGCGATTACTCAATTTTTGGTCATTGGTGATTTTGAGAAACAGCGCCCCAGCCAACGCCCAATCAGACAACGCGCTTGGCGCATTAGTCAGGGTTTGTGGGCCAATTATGCCGAGTGGGGTGAGTTTTTTGGCACGTAACCGTTCGAATGCGGGGGTGAGGGCGGCGATGTCGGCCGGTGTTTGCGCCGAAAAAAGTGCCAGCGCCACTTGCTCATAATCATTGCTTGCAAGGGCGTGGGCTGCAGCGGGGGAGATGTCATCTGTGCCGTCATCGTCATCGGCAGCGTAGCTGGGAGTGATGAGGGTCAATGTGGCAAGTACCACCAACAGACTCAAAAAACGGTACCACATGGTCAGCTCCTTATTGATGAATTACGGATCTGACCCTATTTTCGTCATTGACCATTACTGGAGCATTACCAACACGCGCAAAAACATCCCCCATTCACAATGAAAAAATTGAAAATTGAAAATTGAAAATTGAAAATACCTCTGCGTCTCTGTCCCTCCGTGTGAGAAAAATGGCCTCTCGCATAGGCAGGCATTGATCGACGCACATCAATCACCCAAACGCATCCGTGTCCTCCGTGTGCCCTGTGCGAGCCAATGACGAACGTACTATGTGCGCTGTGCGAGCCAATGAGAAGGATTTTTTGACATTGGGGTATGCATGTGCTACCATTGCCATATGGCGTGGCGACGTCGCCAAGTGGTAAGGCAGAAGTCTGCAAAACTTCTATTCACCGGTTCGAATCCGGTCGTCGCCTCCATTACATCCCTCTCGGAATCGTCGACGGTTCTGAGGGGGTTTGTGTTTCATCTGCGTAGAGTGTTGGAAGGATGGTGCGTATATGACTGGCATCGACATTTCCCACCTCGATTATGCGAGTTTGGTCGCATTGCGTGACGACATCAATCAACGCTTATTGGCGTTGCGCCGTACCCCAGCCATGCGCCTCGATGAATTATTGGCGTTGTTTGAAGAAACCAAAATCGCCTTGGCAGACCACGGTCACCAATGGCGCACCCTCGAACGCTGGCAATGGATGGATGGCGAAATCCGCTTTTGGCTTAATCCAATGGATTCAACCCGATTTACGGTTGGTTGGTTTACCATCGACGATTTAATTGCCTGGTTACACGACAGTGGCCCGATCGTGCTATCATCTGCGTCCCGTGATATTGGCATGCGCTGGATTGATGTTGATCAATCTAAAGATTAAATAATGATTAAATACACTGGCGTGTATTGTTTTTGACAGAGTTATCCACATTATCCACAATTTGGGGATTGTAATCAGTATGTAATAAATACACCTTGAAGCGCATTTTATGCATATTCAAGGGGTGTTTTGTTGGAGGGCGTATGCAGGATCAGCCTAAATCATCCCCTGTTCCACTAGGGGTGGCCATTGTCTCGTACAACACCTGCGAATTATTGCGTACCTGCTTGGCGTCGTTACGGCGGAGTAGTGTGGCAACGGCGGTGGCGGTGGTTGACAATGGGTCGCGTGACGAGAGTGTGGCGATGATGCGCCGTGAATTCCCCGAGGTGCTGGTGATTGTGCCTGAGGCTAACTTGGGCTTTGCCAAAGGTACCAACGTAGCGATGCAGGCCCTGCGTGATGCCCACCCCACCATGGAATTCATGATGATGCTCAATCCTGATACCGAAGTGCATGATGGTGCATTAGCAACAATGATTGATTTTTTGCAGGCGCATCCGCGGGTCGGGGTGGTGTCGCCACGGTTATTGAATAGTGATGGCTCGTTGCAACGGGCGGCCTTTCGCTTCCCGACGCCGAGTATGACCTGTCTGGAATTGTTTCCGCCGGGCGAAGTAACCCCTGGGCGCTTGTATGATTCGTGGTGGAACGGGCGCTACGCCCAAGAAGTCATCGGTCGTGCGCCATTTGCCATCGATCACCCGCTCGGAGCCTGTATGGTCACGCGCGTTGCGGTGATTGCGACGGTGGGCATGCTCGATGATTCGTATTTCATGTATGCCGAAGAAGTCGATTGGTGCCAGCGTGTGCATGCCGCTGGCTGGGTGATTTGGCAGGTGCCGGCGGCAGTGGTGACGCATGTGGGCGGCGCGTCGTCGCGCCAATTCAAGGCGGCCATGTTACGGGCGTTGTGGCAAAGCCGGCGCCAATATTGGCAACGCTGGTGCAGTCCATCTGACCAACGGTGGCATTTGTTTTGGTTGCGCTGGGGGATGCGCCGGCAGCGCTGGCTGGCGTGGCGGCAGTACCAGCGCGGGCAGCTGCGTCATGCCGATTACCAGACCCAAATCGCGGTTTATCGTGAGGTGGGGGCATGAGTAAGCAATTACCGATTAGTGTGGCGATTATCGCCAAAGACGAAGCGCGCCATATCGGGGCAGCCTTGGACAGTGTGCTGCCATGGGCTAGCGAAGTGGTGGTGTTGGTTGATGCGCGCTCGCGTGATGCCACGGCGGCGATTGCCCAGGCTGCCGGGGCGACGGTCTATCACGAGGCGTGGCGGGGCTTCCCCGGGCAACGCAATTTGGCGCTGGCACAGTGTCGGACCCCGTGGGTCTTTTTTTTGGATGCCGATGAGCGGGTTGAAGCCGATTTGTTGGCCGAATTAACTGCCCAAATTGATGCCATGCCTGCCGATGTGGCGGGATTGTGGGTGCCCCGGCATAACTTGTTTTTTGGGCGGGTGTTGCAGGGCGGGGGCTGGTATCCCGACTATCAGTTGCGACTGGTGCGCCGCGCAGGTGCCCATTATGATGAAAAAATCGAAGTGCACGAGGTGGCAACAGTTACGGGTACGACGCAACAGTTGCACGGGCATATTACGCATTTAAATATTGAGACATTTGCCGAGCTGTGGCAAAAACAAGCTGCTTATGCGCGGCGTGAAGCAGACACTATGGCCCAATCTGGGCGGCGGGCGCGTTGGCGCAACTTTGTGGGGGCGCCGCTGCGAGAATTCAACTACCGCTACCTGCGCAATGGTGGCTGGCGTGATGGCTGGGTAGGGCTAGTATTAGCGAGCGTGATGGCATGGTTTGCGCTGATGAGCTTTGTCGAGTTGTGGCGCATCAATCGAACGAGGCCGGTATGAGCAAATCATTGGCGGTGGTGATTGTGTCGTGGAACACCCGTGAGCTTCTGCGTGATTGTGTACGGAGTGTGCTGGCCGAGCAGGTCGTCACACAGGTGGTGGTGGTCGACAATGCCTCGCACGATGGCAGTGCGGCCATGATCCAGCACGAGTTCCCCCAAGTCATGTGCATCGCCGAAGCCACCAATCACGGCTTTGCCAAAGGCAACAACATCGGCTTGCGGGCGGTGCTCGCCGCCCAAACGCCCCCCACCTATGTCTGTACGCTCAACCCCGATACGGTGGTGCTCCCTGGTGCCTTGGCGCAACTGGTGGCGACGATGGATGCTGACCCTACCTTGGTGGGGTGTGGGCCGCAACTGCGGTATGGCGATGGGCAGTGGCAATCATCGCGGCGGCGCTTCCCGACGCTGGGATCGTATCTATGCGAAAGCACGCCCCTCGCGCAGTATTGGCCACACAATCCGTGGCGTCAGCGCTATTTGATGGCCGACCTGCCCGAGGCGACGAGTTGTCGGGCCGACTGGCTGGTGGGGGCGGCGCTGGTGGTGCGGAGTAGTGTGGTGCAACAGCGTGGCTTGTTTGACGAAGGATTTCAACTTTATTCTGAAGAAATCGAATGGCAACGGCGCTTGACGGCGGCGCAATCCGGTGCCATCGCCTATGTGGCCGAGGCGGTGGTAACGCATTTTGAAGGGCAGAGTAGCGCCCAGATTCCGGCGCAACGCCTCGTGTGGTTTTTTCAAAGTCGCATCCGCGACGCCTATCTGGCGTATGGCGCTGGGGTGGCGTCGCTGGTACGGCTAGGGTTAGTGGTGATGTATATGGGTGAATGGCTACTCGAGGCGAGCAAATGGGTGGCGGGGCATAAGCGTGACCTACGAGCGAATCGCATGCACACCTATGCGCAATTGCTGAAATCGTTGTTGACATGGCACATGCACCCTGTCAAGATATGGTAGGATAGCCCTACCCGCAATCGACAAAGGAGCTGATAATGCGACTCGTGACATTCCAAACCAAAGCAGGTAGTATTCACATCGGAGCGTTGCGCGCCGACGACCACGAAATCGTGGTACTTGACAGCGTTGCCCCCTCGATGTTGGCGTTGATTGATGGTGGCGCTGAAGCCTTGGCACAGGCCAAATCAGCCTTGGCAGCCGCTGCCAAAGTAGTCGCACGCGCCGATGTGCGTTTGCTGTCACCCATCCCCCGCCCCAAACAAAACGTGATGTGTCTCGGGATGAATTATGTGGCGCACGCCATTGAATCACTGCGCGCCCGTGGCAGTGAGATCAAATTGCCCGAATTCCCAGTTTTTTTCACCAAAGCCCTCAATACCGTCTGTGGTGATGGCGATAGTGTGCCACTCGACCCCAATGTGACGTCACAACTCGACTATGAAGTCGAATTGGCGTATGTGTTTGGGCGTACTGCCAAAAACGTCAAAAAAGCCGATGCCTTGGATTATGTGTTTGGCTATACGATTTTGAACGACATTTCGGCCCGTGACCTACAAAACCGCCACCAGCAGTTTTTCAAAGGCAAAAGCCTCGACAATAGTGGACCAATTGGCCCGTGTATTGTGACTGCCGACGAAATCCCCGACCCCGCTACGCTTGCGATTAAACTGCGCTTGAATGGCGAGTTGCGCCAGAGCTCACATACCGGCGATTTGATTTTTGATATTCCATCGGGTATCGAATATTTGACGTTGGGTACGACCATTGAAGCTGGCCAAATTGTCTGCACCGGCACTCCTGCAGGGGTGGGTATGGGTTTGACCCCGCCGGCCTACATGAAGGCTGGCGATGTGGTTGAAGCCGAAATTGAAAAAATCGGCGTATTGACCAACTACATCGTGGCTGCCTAAGCGACGCGGTGAGTGACCAAGACATCCCACGCACGTGGAAACGTGTGTGGGATGTTTTGTTGATGTGGCATTAAATAAGGGCGAATAATGTATTTACGCAGCAGGAATTTTTTCTGATACGGGAGTCTGACCGATTTTGAGGAGATAAATCAACAATACCCCGGCCATCCGAATCCCGGCTGCGACAAATAAGGCAATGTGATAATCAAAGTGTTGGGCCATCCAGGTGCCAACCAGCGGCATAATCAAGGTGGCAATATAGCCAGTGAGTTGTTGGAGTGCCACAAACGAGGGAACGCGGTCTTTGGGCATGGTGCTGAGGCCGATATCAAAAAACACTAAATCTTTGCCGGCACCAATGAAGCCAGCCAAGGCCGCGAAAATGATAATCAAATTGACTGATTGGGTTAGTCCGGTTAAAAACGGATAACAGGCCAAGGCGATGGTTGACGCAAACAATACGGGCTGGTTCCCTTTGCGGCTTGTCACTCTGGCCCACAAAAAATAGGCAATCAAGAGTACGCCACTATTGACGGTATTGATGAGCCCAATCGAAAAATCACTGGCGTGCATGACCCGCACCCAGTACAGTGGGAACAACGGCATCGCCATCCAAACACCGCAATTAAAAACAAATGTGGCTAGCACAAAGCGTCCAAACGCCGGCACATCACGGAGCATGGCGACACTATCGGTGAGCAATGCGCGCAGCCCTGGTTTGTGTTGGCTGGTATTGACGATTGGGGGCATCGTGATGCGTGAACTAAAAAAGAAGCTAATCATGCCACCAAGGAACGAGGCAACGAAGACAATTTGATAGTTATGCGGGAAGACAAATTGTTCGAGTAACCAACCTGCTCCTGCCACCGAAAATGCAGACGCGGCCCCGAGCGTCGACCAGCGCCAGCTCATCAGTTGTTGGCGACGCTGTGGGCCTGCCACAGCGCCCATGACCACGGTGAAGGTGATGTTTACGCTGGTTTGGGGGATGGTGGCAATCG
>CANFUF010000091.1 GCA_947450095.1 Roseiflexaceae bacterium | reverse complement strand
TCCAAGCCTAGCACGTAGCTCATAGGGCGCGGATCCGGTCGGCGAGGTTCACCGCCAAGGCGTGACACAGCGCCATATGGATGTCTTCGACTTCGGGCATAAATGAGCTGGGCGCCACAAACGAGATATCGGCGAGGCTAGCGAGTTTGCCGCCACCAAAGCCACTCAGACCGACTACTTGGCCACCTTGGGCCTGCACCCACTCGCTGACGCGCAAGACGTTGGGGGAATTACCGCTCCCCGAGATGGTCACCAGCAAATCGCCAGGGCGATAGATCATCGGAATCTGCTCGACAAAGACGCGCTCGTAGGCGGTGTCGTTGCCCCAGGCGGTCACGAGGGGCATATTGTCGGTGAGGGCGGCGGCGCGGAAGCGGCGTTGGCCTTCGACTACCGTCCATTTGCCCAAATCACAGACCAAATGCGAGGCAGTGGCAGCCGAGCCGCCATTGCCACACACAATCACGGTACCGTCACGCAGGTAGGTCTGCCACAAGGCCTCGAGCACGGCTTCAGCGCGGTCGCTAGGGACTTGGGCGAGGGTGCGAGCGAGATTGTCAAAGTAGTGTTGCATCATCGCAAAATGACTCCTTGAGTATGCATTAGACGGTGGTAAAAAAGCGGTATTTGAATAAAGCCCAAATCGCCCAAAACCCTTGGGAAGGCTTCATTTTTTTGCCTTCTTCATAGGTACGGCCGATATAACTGACAGGCACTTCAAAAATACGCTCTTTGCGCAGGAGGATTTTGGCGGTGATTTCGGGTTCGATGCGAAAGTCATTGCTTTCGAGGGGAATGTTTTTGATGATTTCTGAGCGGAAGGCCTTGTAGCACGTTTCCATGTCAGAAATCCAGCAATTAAACAAGAAATTGGTGAGAAAGGTCAAAAACTTGTTGCCGAGGGCATTCCAGAAATACATACCGGTATGGCTACCCATGAAGCGTGAGCCATATACAACGCCGACACGTCCTTCAAAAATAGGTTTGAGGACGGCGTAGAAGTCGTTGGGATCATATTCGAGGTCTGCGTCTTGGACGATGATGACATCGCCCGTGGCGGCTGCAATACCAGTCCGCACAGCGGCGCCTTTGCCACGATTGCGTTCGTGGCGTACGACGCGCAAATTGGGGTCGTTGCGTTGTTCGTTGGCAAGGACGTTGGGGGTGTCGTCGCTCGAGCAATCATCGATGACGATGATTTCTTTGTCGATGGTAATTGCCCGGACTTTATTCAAAATGTCAGGCAGACTGTCAGCTTCGTTATAGCAGGGCATAATCACAGAAAGGCGCATTGGTTCCTCACCTATTCAACACGACGAATAAAACGTTCAATCCGTTCGAGAGCGATTTCGATGTTGTTCATCGAGGCGGCATAACACAACCGCACAAAACCAGTTCCACTCGGGCCAAACACATCACCCGGAATAACGGCGACATGTTCTTCATTGAGTAACTGTTCACAAAAATCCGCACTACTCAAGCCGAGGTGATCGACTTGGGGAAAGAGATAAAAAGCCCCCCGCGCCTCGAACGTCGGCAAACCAATCCGGCGTAAACCTGCCAACAACACCTGACGGCGGCGGTCGTATTCGGCCACCATCATCTGCGTCGCAGCTGCACCGTGGCGCAAGGCTTCGAGGCCGGCGTATTGGGCGGCAGTGGGGGCAGACATGATGCCGTATTGGTGGATTTTGCGTACTGCGCCACAAATATCTGCTGGTGCAGCCAACCATCCGAGGCGCCAGCCGGTCATGGCAAATGCTTTGGAAAAACCACCCATTAGCACCGTACAATCACGTGCACCCTGCGCCGTTACCGCACTCACATGTGGAACGCCATACACGAGGCGATCGTAGATTTCGTCAGAAATTAGGGTCAAATTATGAGCGACCGCCAAATCGACGATGGCCTGCATGGTGGCGGCATCAATCACGGCACCAGTGGGGTTGTTGGGGTAGCCAATCAAAATTGCTTTGGTGCGGGGGGTAATCGCGGCGGCAATCGCCGCTGGGTCGACCGCAAAATCATTGGCGACCGTCGTGGGCACCGTCACCGGCACCCCGCCAGCAAACACCACACAGGCGGTATAGGCCACAAAGCACGGTTCGGGGATGATGACTTCGTCGCCTGGGTTGATCAAGGCCAGCATCGTTTGTTGCATGGCTTCGCTGACACCCACCGTCACCAAGATCTCGTCTTCGGGGTCGTAGCGTACCCCCGTCTGGGCATAGATACTATCGGCAATCGCCACTCGGAGCTCGAGTAAACCCGAGTTGGACGTATAGGCCGTTTTGCCCGCCTGAATCGAATCTATGGCCGCTTGACGAATATGATCGGGGGTGACAAAATCGGGCTCACCAATCCCCAACGACACCACATCGTGCATTTGGGCCGCAATATCAAAAAAACGCCGGATGCCCGAAGGGGGGACGTCATGAATCCGTTGGGCCAAACGATTCCGTTGCATGCCAATGCCTCACCATAACTACAAAATTATACGTGTATCGTACCATACCCACGCCAATTATCTATCAACAATAATTAACCAATCAGATTCATAATTGCCCGGGCAATTCCGGGGAATGCGGCGCTAAAGCGGGCAAGGATGACGCTTTGCCAGGGCACAATCACTTCGCCATTGGTACGGCGGCGCATGGCATCAATCACGGCACTGGCGACTTGGGGGCTGGTGCAGGTGCTAAGCGAGGCGGCACGGGGGTATTTTTCGTTGGGGGAATTATGTTGAAAACCAGTTTGGGCCACGCCGGGGCAAACGATGGTACAGACCACTCCCGTGTTGGCGAGCTCTTGTTGCATGCTCCGCCCAATCGCCACCAAGGCAAATTTACTGGCGCTGTAATATGACATGTTGCGGGCTGCCACCAAACCGGCCATGGATGCCAACATGATGATTTGACCTTGGCCACGTTGGATCAGGCCGGGGAGAAAGGCTTTGGTACAGCGCACTGCGCCATAGACGTTGACGTCCATGATCCGTTGCAAATCACTGAGAGGAGCATCGACAATCGGATCAATAAAGCCAAAACCGGCGTTGTTGATGAGCGTATCAACGGTCCCAAAGGCGTTGGCTGTCGCCAACAAATGAGCGACGTCGCTATCGCTGGTGACATCTGCAGTCACGGCGATGGCGTGATCAGCGCCACCGAGTTCGGCCACCAAGGCATTGAGTTTATCGGTAGAACGAGCTGCTAACACCACCCGCGCCCCTTGGGCGACGGCTTGGCGAGCAATATCAGCGCCAAATCCACTTGAGGCACCAGTAATTACGACGACACGTTGTGCAAATCCCACAATCCACCTCTTATTCATTGACACTACTTCCTTCTATTGTAGTATCAATTGGTTGATGCGTTGCATGGTGGCGGGCATTGGCGTTACAATAAGCGAGGTAGTGTATATACAAAGGAGACACCTCATGACGCGCACCATTGTGAGCACCGATCAAGCCGCCCCGGCCATTGGACCCTATTCACAAGCAGTAATGACCGATACGATGGTCTATTGCTCAGGCCAGATTCCCTTGACCCCCGCCGGCGTAATGATTGATGGCGACGTGACCGCCCAAACCATCCAAGTCTTCGAAAACATCAAGGCGCTGTTGGCCGCATCGGGTAGCTCCTTCGAAAAAGTGGTCAAAGTCACGGTGTTTTTGGCCGACATGGGCGATTTTGCAGCCATGAACGCGGTCTACAGCCAGCACTTCACCAGCAATCCACCGGCCCGTTCGACGGTGCAGGTGGCACGCTTGCCCCGTGATGCCAAAGTCGAAATCGAAATCACGGCGTTGCGCTAATCCCCCATTGGTAACAGCGGCGTAATGCACGGCTGTCATGCTTCCTTCATGTTTCACCAACAGGAGGATTGGCATGACAGCCCGATTTTGGCAAATATGTGGGATATGTGCGGTACTCATCATGATGGCATTACCGTGGTGGCTGGTGCCGGTGGATGACCAAATCGCGATTCCGGTATTGACCGGTGATGCGATATATGTACGCACCCAACATGGTCGACGGATTTTGATTGATACCGGCAATGACGCACCACGCTTGCTCGAGTTTATTGGACATTACACTCCTTTTTGGCAAAAAAATGTGGTTGACGACGTGATATTGACGCACCCTGGTGCAAGTTGGCAGGGTGGTCTGGCAGCAATACTCGTACGCGGTGTCACCAATCAACTGATTTGGTTACCAGCCACACATGAGGTCGCAACCCACGTATGCCCGACGACCACCACGCCCTGTCAATTGGGCCACATCGGACAACGTTGGCAGTTTGATGATGTGACAATTGCGGTGGATTCAGCCAATACATTGTGGCTGACTTGGCCCCATGGTGCGCTCTATATTGCGCAAGGGGGCACAACGGCGCAACTCAATGCCATCACCCATTCACCGCCGTGCCCTGTTGTTTTTTGCATAATGGTCTATCCATGGCGCATCACCCCGCCGTGGCAATTACAACGGGCGCTCCACCCAGCCGGGATTATTTATAGTACGGGGCAAGTCCAAGACCCACCGGCGCGATTGAGCATGGCCGATCGGCGCATCGCCCACGAATGGTTGCTCCATGAGCAATTGGACGGTGATTTGTTTATTGACCTACGCAACCCGCCCCGCATCACGCATACCACACCAGAGGAGTAATCGTGCGCAACACTACAATTTTTATCATCGCCACGATTGTGTGCGTACCGTTATTGTTATTTATTCCACGTTGGTGGCGACGCTGGTGGAACGAAGATCAGGCCAGTCATACACAGCGCTTCCTCAAAAACAGTAGCTTGCCCATTTTGGCGAACCTCTTTGGCAAAGTACTTGATTTGGGGTTTGCAGCGATTACGCTACGGGCGCTGGGTCCCACCGCAAGTGGGGCATGGAGCTTTGTGGCGCTGATTACCAGCATGTACCTCGTCACCATCGTCAATTGGGGGCTCAACGATTTGGCCGTGCGCGAGGCGGCCATCAATCCCCAACAAGCCCCCACCATATTTGGGGTGAGCGTCAGTATGCGCTGGCTGATTGCGGCCGTGGTCACACCACTCACCATCCTCGGGTTGTGGCTCCTACGCGACATCATGCCACCGCTGAGTTGGGGCACCCAATTAGCCTTAGTGCTGTTGCTAATCCATTTATGGCCGGCAGGGGCGGCAGCGGCGGCCAGTGCCTCGTTCCAAGCAGCCCAACGGATGGAGATACCCGCCTTGGTGGTCGTCGTAACCAGTCTGGTACGCACCATCGTCGGCATCGGGGTGGTGTGGTGGTTACCCGATAGCGATAGTCGCATCGCTGGCATGGCGGCGGTAGCATTAGCCACCACCATCATGAATGCCGGCTTGTTGTGGGGGCTTCAGCAACGATTGTTGTTCACCGCCTGGCCACAATGGGATGTGGTGCTAATGCGGCGATTGTGGGTGAGTGGATTCCCGTTGTTGTTAAATAGTTTGCTATTGACAGTATTTTTTCGTTTCGATGCGGTAATTTTGCGCTCGGTCGCCGGCGATGCGGTGCTGGGGTTATACGACGCCGCCTACAAAGTCATCGCCATGACGCAAATCATCCCACCATATGTGGTGGGGGCGTTGTTTCCGTTGCTGGCGCAACGGGCGGCGCATCAACGTGAATTGTTGGCACCACTGGTAGCGCGGGCGATTGGGGTGTTGCAATGGGTGGCATGGTTTGGGGTGGTGATTGTCACCTTGATGGCCGATGAATTGATTTGGGTGCTGGGAGGCAAAGCCTATTTGCCTGGGGCGGCCCAAGCCTTGCGGGTGCTGATTTGGTATCTTCCGTTGTCATATACCACGGGAGTTTTGCAGTACGCCTTGATTGCCATCCAACGCCAAAAAACGATTACACTGGCGTTTGCGATTGGCACGATTGTCAATATCGGCTGTAATTTGGTGTTGATTCCCCACTATGGCGCATTAGCAGCGGCAGCGGTCACCATTGCCACCGAAGTGGCCTTGATGGCGGCAGTATGGCCGACGTTGCGCGCAGCCGGGTTGTTTTTGCCATGGCGCACACTGATGACGGCGAGTGGAGGGGCGATTATCGTGATCGGGGCGGGGTTTTTGGTGCGGCAGTGGCTCCCAGTACCGGCAATAGGAGTCACCATTGGAGCGGTTTTTGTGTTAACAATTTTTGCCTTTTATAGTGGGACATTGGATAATGCAGTAATGGTACAAGTGCAACGGCTGACGCAACGAATTAAAACACGGTTCGCACGATAAAGAGTGGTATACTAGCGGTGGTTTCGCATCACTGCTCAAGGAGGAGTAGAGGGATGACCGTTCATCAAGAAAATGCGTATCATAACGCACAGCGCCAATTCGACATTGCCGCTGACATTCTCAATCTCGACCCTGGCTATCGCAAATTGTTACGCGTACCCCACCGTGAGTTTGCCGTCAACTTCCCCGTCAAAATGGATGATGGGCGAATCGAAATGTTCATGGGGTATAGAATTCAGCATAATACCACGCGTGGACCAGCCAAAGGGGGCATCCGCTATCACCCCGACACCGATATTGACGAAGTACGCGCTTTGGCGATGCTGATGTCGTGGAAGTGTGCCGTGGTAAATATTCCCTACGGTGGCGCCAAAGGTGCTGTGGTGGTTGATCCCGCATTATTGTCGCTCGGCGAAATCGAGCGACTGACGCGGCGCTATGCCACCGAAATAAGCTTCCTAATCGGACCAGACGTCGATATTCCAGCACCAGACATCGGTACCAATCCGCAAATCATGGCATGGATCATGGACACCTATTCGATGCATCGTGGCCATACCGTGCCTGCAGTGGTGACGGGTAAACCGATTAACATTGGTGGGTCACATGGGCGCAACGAAGCCACAGCACGTGGATTGGTCTATATATTGCGCGAAGCCTGTGAGCAAGCCAATATCAGTATTGCCGGCTCAAAGGTCGTCATCCAAGGATTTGGTAATGTCGGTGGTACATCGGCCCGCTTGTTGAGCGAGATGGGCGCCAAAATCGTCGGCGTGGCGGATCGTGGCGGCGGTATCTACAATCCCAAGGGGATTGACTTGGTGGCGCTACAGGCACATTATGTCAAAACCGGCACCGTTGCTGGTGCGGCAGGTGGCGATGCCGTCACCAATGCCGAATTACTCGAATTGCCGTGTGACATCCTCATCCCAGCCGCCATCGAGAATCAAATCACCAAACGCAACGCTGACCGCATCAAAGCGCGCATCGTGGTCGAAGCAGCCAATGGGCCGACCACCCCTGATGCCGATGCGATTTTGTTTGACCGTGGCGTCTTGGTCATCCCCGATATTTTGGCCAATGCCGGTGGTGTCACGGTGAGTTATTTCGAGTGGGTGCAAGGTTTGCAAGAGTTCTTTTGGACGGAGCGTGAAGTCAACGCCCAACTCGAGCGCATCATGGTCAATGCCTTTGAGTCGGTCAATCACATGGCCCAAGAACGGCGCATGCAATTGCGGACTGCGGCGTATTTGCAAGCCGTCGATCGCACCGCCCAAGCCTACATCACCCGTGGTATTTATCCCTAATGTCGACGCGTCGCCAACAAGGCAACAACGCCGAATCAGAAGCCGCGACGTTTTTACAACGTCGCGGCTTGGTTATCGTTGCCCAGAATTGGCAGTGTCGTACGGGTGAGATTGACATTGTTGCCCGAGACGGCGCCACCTGGGTATTTGTCGAAGTGCGGCAACGCCGCAGTGGGCGCGCCGACGCGATCCAATCAATCGGGCCGCGCAAAATCGCGCGCTTAGTCACCACCGCGCAATATTTTTTGGAGGCACAATCAGCTGCAGATGCCGACTGGCGCTACGACGTGATTGCTATCGGACCAGACGGAATGACCCACCTCGTCAACGCCATCGAGTTACACTAACCGTTGAGCGGTTCCCAGGCGTCAGCCAAGACACAATCCCACGGGAATTTGAATTCGTCGGCAGCGTCATAGACGTGTGATTGTAGATTGACCACGATGACTTCGGGTTGGGTCAAGGCCTTCCAGCCATGCATCACCATCGGGGGAATTTTGATGAGTTTGGGACGGGCAGTGCCCAAAATTACTGAATTGACATGACCAAAGGTGGGTGACCACGGGCGAATATCGACCAGCACGACTTGGAGTTTGCCACGGGTCACGGTGAATTGATCGGTGTGGATGTTATGGAGGTGCCAACATTTGGTGACGCCGTAATCGGTGGCACTTTGGTAGACGTGATTGGGGACAACCAATCCTTCTTGTTCGACCCATGGACGGCTCCACAATTCGATTACATCGCCACGACCGTCGAGGTGCGTGCGTAAATCTTTGACGTAGAGACCTGCGATGGTGGTCGGTCGTGAAGAAGGCACCAAGGTGTATTTGATGGTTTTGAGCCATTCCACCGTGACATTGGCGGCTTGTAACTGATTTGGCGTGTCAGTCATGCAGGTATTGCTCCTCGATTACAAATCGTACATCGTATTTTTACTCGTATGCGTATACTATTATAAGCGAGAAGCTATCAGCGTGTACGACAAAGCTTGTTTTTAGGAGAGAAATATGCCCCCTACCCAACGTGTTCGTGATGCCATGCATATCGGCGTCATTTCGTGCCCCAGTGAAACACCCGTTGCCGCCGCCTTAGCGCTCATCAGCAGCTACCGTATCCATGCGGTGGTAGTGACCGAAGGCCCAGGTCATTTAGCAGGAATTTTGTCACAGACCGATTTGTTACGAGCCTGGCAAGATGGCGCAGCCTATGACCACGTCATGCAAGGCCCCGTTCACGCCATCATGACCCAAAGCGTCATCACTTGTATGCCCGACATGGAACTCGATCGCGCCATTCGCTTGCTCAATCGCAACCACGTGCACCGCTTGGTGGTGGTCGAAGAGCGCAACGACGGTCGGGTGTGGCCAACGGGGATTTTGTCGATGAGCGACATCGTGCGCCATATCGACGAACAGAGCTAAGCGCAATTTAGTATTCATCTACAAAAAAATCAGGCAGATACACCAATCCCCCCATTCAAAAACTGAATGGGGGGATTGATATGGAACGGAATCAGATCAACATGCTCAAGGGATTTTCGAGCAAGCGTTTGATTTCGCCGACAAACTTGGCGCCTTCGGCACCATCGGTAATGCGATGGTCGGCCGAAATGGTAATCGAGCAGATATTGGCGGCTACGACGTCATTGCTATCGCCCTTGAAAACGGGGATGCGCCGGACGGCACCGACGGCCAAAATCGCACATTGGGGAGGGGTAATGATGGCATCGAACTCCGTCACCCCGTACATGCCGAGGTTGCTGACGGTGAAAGTGCCACCTTGCAGGTTTTCGGCACCGAGTTTACCGTCACGGGCGAGGCCAATCAAGCGCTTGGATTCGCGTGATACACCACCGAGTGAGCGGCTATCGGCGTTGGTGACCACAGGGGCAACCAAGCCACTGTCGAGGGCCACCGCAATCGACACATTGATGTTGGGGTTGAGCTGGATGCCTTCTTCAACGAACGAGGCATTGAGGTTGGGGTAGGCTACCAGTGCCACACCACAGGCCTTGACAATCATGTCGTTGATCGAGATTTGTTGTTCTTTGCTCAACGGTGCGTTGACTTGTTTGCGCAACGTCAAGGCGGCGTCCATGTTGACATCCATCGTGATATAAAAATGGGGCGCCGACTGCCAGCTTTGGGTCAAGCGCCGGGTAATCGTGCGGCGCATGTTGCTGAGCGGCACCACGGTCGAGCCGGCAGCAGCACTGGGCAATGCGGGGGCAGCCACTGGAGCCACCGGTGCAACCACTGGGGCTACCGGAGCGACAACAGGAGCTACCATGCCGGCAGGACGCCCTGCCATGGCAGCGGAGACGTCGTCACGCACGATGCGGCCGTGGGGGCCACTGCCTTGGATAGTACCGAGGTCGAGACCGTGCTCACGGGCCATACGCTTGGCAATCGGCGAGGCCTTGACGTCACCGGCAGCCACCGCAGCCACAGGAGCGGCTACAGGGGCCACCGCGGCTACAGGAGCGGCTACAGGAGCGGCTACAGGAGCGGCATGCGTGGCACCGGCACCATCGCTGGTACGGGCGATCACGCCACCGACGGCGGTGCGTGAGCCGGCAGGCGAGACGATTTCGCTCAAGGTGCCACTGACAAATGATTCAATTTCGATGGTGACCTTATCGGTCTCAATTTCGGCGACGGCCTCGCCCTTGTTAACGAAGTCGCCGACTTTTTTGAGCCAGCGCACAATCGTCCCCTCGGTCATATCGAAGCCCATCTTGGGCATCGTAATATCAGCCATGATCATACCTCCCGGTGATTGCAGTTAACTGCGATTCAAGACTTTTTTGATGGCTGCCACAATGCGGTCGGTTGTCACCACGACTTGTTGTTCGAGGTTTTTGGCGTATGGCATGGGCACTTCGCGGAAGTTGACGCGTTGAATGGGTGCATCGAGATAATCGAAGCCGTGTTCGTATAAGCGGGTGGCAATTTCGGCAGAGGTACCGTATGACTGCCAGTCTTCGGTCACGACGACGGCGCGATTGGTCTTTTTGAAGCTCTCGAGGGCGACACTCATGTCGAGCGGGCGCAACGTGCGCAGGTCGACGATTTCGACTTCGATACCTTCTTTGGCCAAAATATCGGCAGCCTGCAACGATAGATGGACCATGCGTGAATAAGTCACCACGGTAATGTGGCGGCCTTCACGGGCAAGCACTGATTGACCGATGGGGACGATATAATCACCCTCAGGGACTTCGCCTTTGATGCCATACATCAAGGTGTGCTCGATGAAAATGACCGGATCGGGATCGGCCATAGCCGCCCGGAACATGCCCTTCATGTCGGCAGGAGTGGCTGGGGCAACGACCTTGAGGCCGGGGATGTGAGCAAACATTGAGTCAAATGATTGTGAGTGAGTGGCCGACAATTGCGTCCAACCATTGGTGGTGCGCAACACGAGCGGCACAGAAAACTTGCCACCGAACATGCTGTAGATTTTGGCGGCGTGGTTGATAATCATGTCAAAGGCCAAGAGCGAAAAGTTGACCGACATGATTTCGGCAATTGGGCGCATACCGGCCATGGCTGCACCAATTGCCAAACCGGCGATACCGGCTTCGGCGATGGGGGCGTCACGGATACGTTCGGGGCCATACTTTTCGAGGAAGCCAGCGGTGACACCATAGGTGCTACCGTAGTGGCCGATATCTTCACCGATGATAAAGGTACGCTCATCGGCCATTGCTTCATGGAGTGCTTGTTGGAGCGCTTCACGGACTGTTAAAACGGGCATCGAATATCTCCTTCATTGATGCGGATGCGCACCAACGTAATTGCAGTTTTATACGAGGTCAGGATCGACGGTGGCGGTTGCGAGCGGAGCCGCATAGATACCGCTGTCGGTGAGCCATTCATTGCCAGGTACGGCGCTTTCGTCAGCAAAGCGCACAGACGCTTCGACCTGTTCATCAATGGTGGCATCGAGGGCATCAATATCGGCAGATGAGCTCACGCCCGCATCAATCAACTCTTTGCGGAAGATGAGCACTGGGTCTTGTGAGCGATGTTGCTCGACATCTTCTTTGGAGCGATATTTTTGCGTGTCTTGGGCGGAGTGGCCGCGGAAGCGATAGGTCATGGCTTCGACCAACACTGGGCCTTGGCCAGAACGGGCATATTCCACTGCTTCGCCTACTTGCTCACGTACCGTCAACAAATCGTTCCCGTCGATGCGCATGGCTTTCATATCAAAAGCACTGGCTTTACGGTAGATTTCTTTTACTGATGAGTGTACTTCAATTGGGGTACCCATGGCATACAAATTATTTTCACAAACGAAAACAACCGGTAACTTCCATAATTGGGCAAAATTGAGTGATTCGTAGAATTCACCGCCGTTGGTGGCACCATCACCAAAGAAGACCATGACAACGCCGTTGGTTTTTTGCATTTGGCAGGCCAAAGCGACACCAGCGGCGAGGAGCAAATGGCTGCCGACAATGGCATAGCCACCCCAGAAGTTTTTGGTGATATCGGCAAAGTGCATCGAGCCGCCCATACCGTGGGATGTGCCAGTGTCTTTGCCAAAGAGTTCGGCCATGAGTTCGTCGATGTTGAGGCCACGGGCGATGGCATGACCATGGTCGCGATAATGAGTAAAGATATGGTCTTGGGGTTGCAGGTTCGAAATTGCACCGACACCGGTGGCTTCTTCACCAACATAGAGGTGCAAAAACCCGCCGATTTTGGCGCGAGTGTACATCTCTTGGCATTTTTCTTCAAAACGCCGAATCAACATCATTTGGCGGTAGAGTTCGACCAACTGGGCATCACCGAGATGATCACGAGCGCGTGAAAAAGGCGTACTAGTCATGGTGCTCCTTAGCGAACTGGCGGCAGGTACTTCTGCCTGAGTGGCGCCCCGACGTTTTTGCATGGTGGCGTCTCCTACACGAAAAACATATTACCCATTGCACTACAGAATATAGAGCGAAACGACAACAATGGCGTTTAGCGCTGGGAATGAGACAACTCTTCAATGACGGTCACCATTTCGCGTAAGCTCAATCGTGACGTCCGTGTCACGGGAGCTTTGGCAGTACCGCACAACAAGAGTCGTTTGCTGGGATGCAGATACCATTGGGCATCGGCATCAATCACCGCGAGTTGGTTAGCAAGGCTGGTCAAATCAGTAGTGGAGCGCGCTTGGGCAGCGACCCCCATCCAACCATGCAATTCTTCGCGGTATACGTAGAGCACAGCACCTCCACGATAGGCCATGACTGAAGAGCCTCCATATGGACTTTGCATGGCGACTCCCCGTCCCCACGGAGAATGGAATTCGATGCGATTCGCAAATGATTCGTTGAGGAGTAATTGGCGTTGCTCGTGGGCGTACCACGCATCGAGATTGGGCAACATCAATTCAACTACCCGATTCGGATCATCTTCATACAACAAGTTGAATGAATCTGCGAGCATCCCCAAATCACACCCTTGGCGTTCTGTTGCAGTGGCATTGTCAATTGACGTGACCTGACGAATAATGCGCTCGAGGGCAACATCATACGATGCAACATTCCGGCGGACCAATTCCGCGGCACTCAATGTACGGACATGGCGTTGGTGATGATCATAACGACCATTGCCGGTATCGACATGTACGATAGTTGGGTCACTATCTACCGGTTGGTGGTTAAGTGTTGTCCCTGCGGGGACAAAACGTAACTGCACATCTGTGGCGCCCCCAAAGCGCTTAAAGATCCAAATCGCCGCAATGCAATCGAGATCAGGTGCAAGATGCGCCACGATGACTGATGGCATTGTCACAATCCTGGGCTCCTTCTTTTTCACAGTATCGTAATCGCATGATTTTACGCATCAATCACGTGTGGTAAATATCGGGCGCTAGTATATCAGAAAGGGTGATTTACTGCAACGTGGCACAACCAGCCACTATCTTGCCATTTCGTCATAAACTTCGTATAATTCATCTGTGATAATCATCCGTGCGGTGCACTTCACCTCAGCCATAGAGGAGAACCATGGAAGAGCCACTCGCCGTCTCCGCTTCGTCTGCATCCACTACAACTTCCTCTTTCTCTGCAGACACGCACAGCCCAGAATTTTTTGCTCAACTCTTAGCCGAACAAGGGAGCTTGTTGCGCTCGTTGACGCATGGTGACACCCTTGATGGGGTTATTATGTCGCGCAGTCCTGATGAGATTCTCATCGATATTGGACACAAGTCTGAGGGTGTCGTTTCGAGTCGCGAAATGCAATCCCTTAGTGTGGCTGAACGTGATGCACTAACCGTTGGCCAAACGGTATTGACATTTGTGGTCCAAGCCGAAGACGAACAAGGCCGGGTGGTATTGTCACTTGACCGGGCGCGCCAAGAACTCAGTTGGCGTAATCTCCAACAACTTGCAGATGCCGGTACGCCGATTGAAGCCGTTGTGGTGAATTACAACAAAGGCGGCTTACTCGTCAACCTTGATGGTGTACGTGGGTTTATCCCCACCTCACAGATTTCGGGGATTGGTCGTGGCACTGATGTCCAAAAACAAACCGACATGGCCCGCATGATTGGCAGCACATTGCGACTCAAAGTAGTCGAAATGAGTCGCCAACGCAATCGTCTCATCCTTTCGGAACGCCAAGCAAACATGGCATCACGCGATCAACGCAAGGATGTATTGCTGAGCGAAATCAAAGTCAACGATGTCCGCGAAGGTGCTATTACATCAGTCTGTGATTTCGG
>CANFUF010000090.1 GCA_947450095.1 Roseiflexaceae bacterium | reverse complement strand
TTTTCGATGACCAAGCCTTTGGTAATCACGGCTTGGACGCCGGTACGACCACCACGCAAGCGCACTTTGATGTTTTGCACCACCGGTGGTGATTCGGGCGGACCATCATCTTCATAGCGCTTGAGACGGGTCTGCATGGCACGGTATTTGGGAGCCATGGCGTGACTACTTTTGGCTTGGATGGCGAGGGTTTTGACCAGCTCAATCAAACGCTCGTGCTCTTGATTCCAGCGCAACAGTAATTCAGCGAAACGTTCGTGGCGGGCTTGGCGAGCATCGTTCCAGGTAGCAAAGCCTTCACCATGGACCCATACCGTGTTGCCTTTTTTGCCATATTCGAAGGTAATAATACGGTTCGCCGAACGTGACAGAAGCTCGCGATCATGGCTAATAAACAAAATCGTTTTGCGGCTAGCTACGATTTGCTCTTCGAGCCAGCGTTTGCCCGGCACGTCGAGGTAGTTGTCTGGTTCGTCGAGGAGCAATACTTCGTCGGGGCCACGCAACAACACTTCGAGCACGATGCGTTTTTGTTCACCGCCCGAAAAAGTGTTGACCATCCGCTCGGCCATCTGATCAAAGGGTTGTTCAAACGCCGCCATACAGGCTACGTCCCACAGCACTTCTTGGTCGTAGCCGCCCACGTCACCCCATTCGGTGATGGCTTCGGCATAGGCCATTTGGCTGGCTTCGCTACCTTCGCTATACATGAGTTTTTCGGCGGCGACCAAGGCTTGGCCGGCGGCTTTTTGGGGGGCAGGCAACACCGAGATGAGCAAATCACGCAAGGTGGATTCATCGCGCACCGATCCGACAAACTGGCGCATAATCCCCAGCCCACCCGAGCGCACGATGCTGCCTTCTTGGACGGCGATATCACCGGCGATCAAGCGCGCCAGCGTGGTTTTGCCCGCACCATTCGGGCCGACAAAGGCGGCTTTGGCCCCGTCACCGATGCGGAAGTTGACATCGCGGAGCAATACCCGCCCATCAGACAACGAATAATACAACTCACTAACGTCAATGTGACCCACGCACCATACCCCTATTCACTGATGCTGTATGGCGGCAACACTGACGCTGGTACAACATAACACAATCCACATACCCTTCTATCATACCATTTTACGACGTAGGAAGCATGAAGTCGGAAGGAGGAAGCAGGGGCCAATCATGCAGGCGAATTTATTCGCCGCTATTCGCCCCCACGTCATTCCATGCTGGTTGCCACGGCAACCGTAGCGTGGAATCTCCGTTTTACGACGTAGGAAGCGTGAAGGAGGAAGCATGAAGTGACGTATGAAAGTGAGCACCATACGACGTAGGAAGCATGAAGTCGGAAGGAGGAAGCAGGGGCCAATCATGCAGGCGAATTTATTCGTGTTACGACGTAGCGGCGCCATGCAATGACATCTGACCTATACCCCATCAACGAAACAGGCCGTCTACCGCCGTACTCAATTCGCGCAGGTTACTCACCACATGCACCCCATCACATTGGGGGGCTATCAAGTGCATGTAGTTGTCTTCGCGGTGCCAGCGCCACGGTTGCTCTGGGTTGAACCACAGCACTTTGTGGGCCCGCCGGCGCAGGGCTTGGAAGTCTTCGACGCGCGGAATGCCGCGATGATCGTCGCCGTCACCCATAAAAATAACCGTGGTGTTGCGGTCAACCGTGTTGCTATGCTCTTGCAAAAACGTGGTCAGACAACTCCCCAAACTGGTCTGGTACGGTCCACCTTGGATGCGATCAGGAATGACTTGGATGGCGGCCTCGGGTCGGAGTTCTTGGAAGTCGCGGGTAACGTCGGCAATCGTGCGGTAATAGACAAATGGACGCGTGCGTTTGATTTGGTCTTGCAGGCCATAGACCAACAGCAACATGAATGCCGCTGCCGCCCGCATCGAACCCGACACATCACAAATCACCGTGATTTTGGGGCGCAAATCGCGATGGCGGTAGCGCAACTCCATCGGGATGCCTTGGAAGCGCAGGTTGGCGCGCACGGTACGACGGATGTCGGGGTGGCCGTGTTGGGCGCGTTTCATGCGCAACGCCGCTTGTGAGCGGAGGCGTGCAGCCAGTTTGGCCACTTCGCGGCGGAAGTTGGGCACGTCGTCGAAGCTGAATTGATCAAACGGCCGGTCGAGGAATTCATCGCGGTCACGCTCGCGTTCACGGTCATCGCGTCCAGCGCCTTGCTCGGCCTGCATGATTTCGGCCAGCTGTTGGGCGATAGTGGCACGGTTTTCGCGTAGATCACGCTCAACCGATTTAATTTGGCTGGGATCTACGCCCATTTGGCGCAATTTGTCGAGCAATTCTTGTAGCAACGAATTGGCTTGGGGCATCCCAATCCCGTCCATGGCCATACGCATGGCCCACGATAACGGCATCCCTTGACTCATGTCGGGCATGGCATCGTTGCGCTCGAGCATGTCACGTAGTTCGCGCCGCGACATGCCCTGACCCATCAAGGCTTCGATGAGGCGTTGCAGGTCTTCTTCGCTGAGTTCAGTCAAGTCGTCGAGCAATTGTTGGAGCATTTCTTGAAACTGCTCAGCAGCGTCATCGGGCAAACCGCCACCCGTTTGTTGCATGGGGGGTGGTTCATCGACACCAAAAAACTGTGGAAAGAGCTCGTCAAACACCGGCACATCACCGGCGTCTTTGACCAAAGTACTCCGCAAGGCGGCTTGTACGACGGTGCGGTCGGTAATCCCACTTATTTCGAGTGCCCGCAGGGCATCGATACTTTCGGCAAGCGATATTCGGACATCCCGCCCGCGCATTGCGCGAATAAACGTCACTAATCGTTCGTCCATGCTATTGCCTTTGTGTTATTAACGACGGCGATCGCGGTCACGGTCGCGATCACGGTCGCGATCTTTTTCACGACGAGCGCGGGGGTCAACTTCACCCAATTCGCTGGCATCGCTGGGGGCGACGAGGCGACGGGCTTTTTGTAAATCGCTTTCGTATTTGAGCAATACATTTAACGTGGAGTCTATGGCGGTGCGGTCGAGGTGGCGCACGTTGAGCTCGACGAGGGCGCGGGCCCAATCGATGGTTTCGGACATGCTGGGGGTTTTGCGCAAATCAAGTTGGCGTAGGCGTTGCACCATTTCGACCACTTGGGCGGCCAATTTGGGGGGCACACCGGGCACACGCAGATTGACTACGGCCAATTCGGCGGCGGCATCGGGGTAGCCCACATACAAAAAGAGACAGCGGCGTTTGAGGGCCTCGGACAATTCGCGCGTGTCGTTGCTGGTCAAAATCACGATCGGCTTATGTATGGCCTTGATGGTGCCAAGCTCAGGGATACTGACTTGGAAGTCGCTGAGGATTTCGAGCAAAAAGGCTTCGAATTCGGCATCGGCACGGTCGATTTCGTCGATGAGCAATACGACGGGGTTGGGGCTGGTAATAGCGCGGAGCAAAGGGCGCGCCAACAAAAATCGATCGGAGAAAAAGACGTTTTCTTCTTGGGCGATGGCATCGGCGGCAGCGGCGAGGGTAGTGGCATTGCTGACCATGCCGCCGACGCGCTCGCGGAGGAGCTGGGTATAGAGCAATTGTTTGGCGTATTCCCATTCGTAGAGAGCACGCGATTCGTCGATGCCTTCGTAACATTGTAGGCGGATGAGCTCCCGACCGAGGGCACCGGCACAGGCTTTGGCGAGCTCAGTTTTGCCAGTACCTGCCGGACCTTCGGCCAGGATTGGTTTTTCGAGTTTATTGGCCAAAAAAAGCGTAGTGGCGATGGTTTCGT
This sequence comes from Roseiflexaceae bacterium, assembly GCA_947450095.1. Classification (GTDB taxonomy): domain Bacteria; phylum Chloroflexota; class Chloroflexia; order Chloroflexales; family Roseiflexaceae; genus UBA965. The sequence continues at coordinate 10,605 of CANFUF010000090.1, read as the reverse complement.
TGGCGATGTATTTTTGGCTGGCAAGACTGGTACGAACGGCGTCAATATCACGAAACATACAAACCCTCGCTTGCTATTGATTTTTTCCACAATCCATTATAACAAAAGGAAGTAGGGGCGAATCATGCCGGCGAATGAATTCGCCCCTATGAATGAAGATTGTTTTTTGTCATTATTTACTACTCTGCATCATAGTGTTATACTAAACACAGATATTAGTGTATTTTTGCGTATGGAATAGGGTAAGCGGGCATGACCACACAGCCACGCATTCACGGTCGATACCGTGTCGATGAGCGTCTCGGAGCGACACGCATTGCCACCGTCTATCGAGCCTATGACGACAAACTGAATCGACCAGTATTATTAAACCTGATGCGCAGTCATTTGGTCGAGCAACGAAGTTTACGCGAGCGGTTTATTTCGGATTCTGAACTACGTGCCCGTAATGTGCATAGTGCATTACCGGAAGTATACGATAGTGGCACCATCGAAAATCGCCCGTTTTTTATTACCGAATTTATCACCGGCCAGACGATGCGGGCGCGGGCGCCATTGTCGCCGCTTGAAGCGCTCCAATATTTGCGCCAAATTGTGGGCGTGGTCAATGCCTGTCAACAATCACATATTCCCCATCCGCCAATTAGTAGCAATGATTTTGTGGTGGTGAGTGAAGGCCATGTCAAATGGATCGAAAACTGCACCCTTACGCCAAATCAATCACTGATTGATATTGCGAGTTATCGCGCCCCCGAACGCAAAGAAGGGATGGCCGAAACCAGCACCAGTGCGATTTATGCAATTGGCGTGCTCTTTTTTGAAATGATGAGTGGCATGCGCCCATTCACGAGTGATACCGCCGACGAAATCGCCCAACTCCACGAACAAAACGATATCCCGCCGGTATCGAGCATACTTGCTGAAGGCTGTCCTCCGCAAATCGATGAATTGATGATGCGTTGTACGGCGCGTAATCCTGATTATCGCCTGCACGATTGTGACGAATTACTTGCGTTGATTGAGCGCGTACGGCGTGAATTGTTGCTTGACAATACACACACTTCTGCGGCATTTGGTCATGGCAACAGCGATACCACCGCAGCATCTATCTATGCCGATGATTATCCACGCCGACGTTCAGGGCTGAGCCGATGGGTGATTGGGGTGGTCCTCGTGGCACTCCTTGGTGGGATGGGCTGGTTGTTTGGGCCACAATTACTGAAATCACCACAGATTAGCGGGCTCTGGCAAAACTTCGGCAGTGCAGGGTCTGATGTATCGGCAAACAAAATCATCATGCCCAAATGGCTCGATAATATCATCAATGGCAGTACCGCTGTTGATGCCCAAACACTCCAAGTCACCGGTGATAGTCAACTCTCGTTACAAAGTGATCCTGACAGCAAAAGTGCCGTTATCAGCCAGATTCCCGCTGGAAGTAAAGTCTTGTGGCTTGATGGGCCACGAACTGCTGATGGGACGGCCTGGTTGCACGTGCAATACACCGGAAGTGACGCCAAAGTGGTCGATGGCTGGGCACCCCAAAATCGCCTCGTCGCACCAACTCCCTAAATCAGAATGATATGAGCATACAGGCATGAGTCTACCGAGCGCACTGCTGGCACAATTTCATCAATCAAAACGCATGGTAGTGGTCACTGGTGGCGGGATGTCTGCCGAAAGTGGGATTGCCTCGTTTCGGCAAGCACTTACCGGTTCCTGGGCCGATTACGATGTGCGCGATTTGGCGACGCCACAGGCGTATGCCCGCAACCCCAAATTAGTATGGCAATGGTACGATTTTCGCCGTCAACTTGCGGAACGCGCCGCACCAAGTGCCGCCCATCATGCCCTCGTCGACCTCGAACAACACATTCCCGAGTTTTTGTTGGTGAGTTTGGCCATTGATGGATTACATTGGCGGGCGGGGTCACGTGACATGGTAGAGCTCAACGGGTGTGTACAACGCACGCGTTGTGTCGAAAACGGGCACCTTGGTGATTGGGACGAGGAAGGCGAAACGCCACCACGATGCCAACGTTGTGGCAGTCCATTGCGCCCCGATGTGGTATTACTCGGTGAGGGTTTTGCCCGTAACGATGTAATTCGCGCAACTCGCGCAGTCGAGCAATGCGATACAATTCTGTTTTTGGGGGAAATTAGTGCACTCGACCCCGTGGCGCAATTTCCATTTATTGCCCAACGGGCCAATGCCTGTCGGATTGTCATTGCCCCCGATGATTCGGTGTTTAGTTTGATGGCAAATCATACGGTACAAACCACTCCTGGAGAAATATTTCCGCAACTGATAGCCCAATTACTCGGTAAAGGCGACTGACATGCTCCAAACACCGCGCACTATAATTCGAGCATGGAATCGCTACGACGATGATCGGTGTCGCTATTGGCCCGAATATCACGACCCACTTGAAGTCATTTGGAATCTACAACGCCCCCATGTACCATTTTCGGGGTCATGGTTGACCGATATGATTGGTTCACGGCGTCATTGGGCGGTGGATAGTCGTTCGGGTGATTTGATGGGGCGGATTTCGTTGCGCGATATTGATAATGCAAATAAACAAGCGCGGTTGGGGATTACGTTTTCGGCATCGTATGTCGGACGTGGGCTAGGTACCGAAGCCATGAAAGGCTTCCTCGATACATACTTCACCAACCTCGGGTTTGACACGATGGTACTCGATGTAGCGGCGCCCAATGAGCGGGCGGTACGATCATATCGTAGTTTGGCGTTTGAATATGTTGAAAGTGACTGGCGTAACGCCTACAATAGCATTACGTTGACGATGCTTGACGCACCAAGCATCCGCCACCTCAAGCCCCATTTCCGTGTTGAACAAAACATAGTATGGGTTGAGTTTTTTGAAATGCGACTCACACACGATATGTGGCGCCAATATCGCGCACTACATCCGCGGGAGATGGATTAATGATGAAATACACACGCCTCTGGATTGGCGCACTCTGGTTATTGAGCCTATTGACTGCCTGTCAAATCGAAGGTGGCGTCCGTGACCGTACCCCGGTCGCAGCCAATACTATCAAAACAACCCAAGAAGTCCCTACCAATCAAGCAGTAGCCCAAGCGCTCGCCCAACGGAACGATATCTGGGCCATCGGGGTCACTGAATTACCCAACGATTTATTCCCCTATGCCAACGACAGCGCATTACACCGGATCAACAGCATTGCCACCGAGATGCTCTACCCCGCACCGATTTTGACATACAACTATGGCTATACGACGACGGGAATTTTGACACGTGTGCCCACCATCGAAAACGGCGACGTGCAAATCAACAAAGTTTCGGTTTTCCTCGATGCGGCTGGCAATATCACCACTACCACCACGGCGGTAATTACCCAAGTACAACAACTCGCCATCACCTATCATTGGAACGACAAATTAACCTGGTCTGATGGCACCCCACTTACCGCTGCGGATTCGGTGTTTGCCTATGATTTGGCCCGCAAAAACGCCCCGCTCGGTGAAGAAGCACGTTTGCTCCTTGATCGTACGGCCAACTACGAAAAAGTAGACGACTACACCACCAAAGCCACACTTCAACCTGATTTGATTGGCTCGGGGTTCTTTTTGAGTTATTGGACACCATTACCCCAACATCTCCTCAAAGACGTAGCACCTACTGATATCCGCACCAGTGAATTCGCCCAAAAACCGATCGGTTACGGACCATATATCGTGGAATCACGGAGTAGTAACGAAATTCGCTTTACGCGCAATCCGCACTACTACGGTACGATCCCTGCCACATCACAAGTGGTGCTCACCACCATGTCGGGGGTCGACATGATCCGAGCCAATCTCCAAAACGGCAATCTGGATGTGGCAGTGACCGACCGGGTAGCAGTCGACCAATATGCCTTTATCGACCAAGATGCCCGTGCTGGATTACCAGTTACCTACTTCCGAAGCCCAGTGTGGGAGCACATTGATTACAATCTCGATGTCCAAATCCTCCAAGATATCAAAGTACGTCGCGCATTGGCCTATGGCTTTAACCGGCAAGCATTGGCCGATACCTTGTTCAATGGGCGTTCGCCGGTACTTGACAGCTGGTTGCTCCCCGAACAACGCGGGGATGTACCTGCGGATCAACTAACGCTGTACCCTTTCAATCCCGAAAAAGCGAATGCCTTGCTTGATGCTGCTGGCTACCCGATGCGTGATAGTGGGGTGCGCGTCTCCAAACAAGGGGTGACCCTGACCCTCGAGTTAGTGACCACGACGGGGAGCCCGCTCCGCCAAGAAATCGCCGATCACTTCAAAAGTGATATGAAAGCCATTGGCGTCGATATCAACGTACGCACCTTACCCCCCGAAGAAATTTTTGCCCCCAATGGGCCACTCTTTTTACGGCAATTTGAATTAGCCTTATTTGCCTGGATTGCCACCCCTGACCCGGCGGGATTGCAATTGTGGAGTTGTAGCGCGGTGCCAAGCGATATCAATGGCTGGATTGGCAACAACTTTGCGGGGTGGTGTACCCGTGACGCCGATTTTGCGGTCAAAAAAGCGGCCACATCGCTTGATGTCGCCGTCCAACACGAGCAATATTTGGCGCAACAGAAGCTTTTCACCAGTGAGCTTCCTTCGTTACCCTTGTTTCAACGCCTCGGGGTTGTCATCACCATCAAGAATATGAGTGGTGTTAAACCAGACCCGTTGGCGCCGATTACCTGGAATATTGCCAGTTGGCAACACGTCACGCCATAATCCCCTATTGGTAATGCCTCCGTAATGCCTCGCGCATATCATTACTCCTAATGGACAGAAAAGGAGGATGATATGCGCGAGGCATCGGCATTATTAGGGCTCGTACGCATCGACGGCTTAGGATCACAGCGGATTAGCAAACTTATTGAGTTATTTGGCAGTGCACAGGACATTTTGCATGCATCCCCTCGTGAATTACACCATGCTGGCGTGCCCCCCCAAATTATTAGTGGCATTGTCCAACAAGCACGTGATGACAACGATGCCTGCTATGACCGCATCAGCCAACAAGGGATTACCATCCTCACCATTCATGATCCACACTATCCCACACTTTTGACGCAAATCCCCAATCCCCCGCTCATTTTGTTTGTACGCGGGAATGTTGCGGCGTTTGCACAACGCAGTGTGGCCATCGTTGGGACACGCAAGCCGAGTGGCTATGGTGTCGATATTACCCGTCGATTGGCACACGACCTTGCCTGCCAAGACATTACCATCGTGAGTGGACTTGCAGCAGGAATCGACGCCGTTGCCCATGAATATGCCTTGATTGGTGGCGGACAAACAATTGCGGTCTTGCCATCAGGTGTCGATTTAATCTACCCCGAACGCAATCGCTGGCTGGCCAACAAAATGTTAGCCAGCCGTGGATCGGCCTTGGTCAGTGAATTTTATCCGGGGACCAAAGCGTTGCCACCACTCTTTCCTGCCCGCAATCGTTTGATTAGTGGCTTGGCCCAAGGAGTGATTGTCAGTGAAGCCGGTGAAAAAAGTGGCGCCTTGATTACCGTCAAAGCTGCGTTGGATCAAGGACGGGATGTAATGGCAGTGCCCGGGTCTGTTTTTTCGGAGCAAAGTGCGGGGTGCATCGCCTTGTTGCGCCAAGGAGCGATACCGGTGCGGAATGCTCACGACGTCTGTGAAAGTCTGGGATATAGTATGTCTCCACCCATTGAAATCAATGACCCATTGATGCAATTATTGCAAGTACCACGCCATATCGATGAACTCTGTCGCATACTCATGCGTTCGCCTGCAGATGTCTTGGGAGATTTATTAATGCGCGAGCTACGTGGTGAAGTAAGTGATCAAGGGCAAGGATTTTATGTGTGGCGCAGACAGTAATACTAGCCACGCCGTGACAGTATATAATCAACAGAGATGGTCAAATTTTCCCGAGGATTAAGGCATGAATAATTCGTGGCGTGATTATAATTTCATTTTGCTGGCAGCCCTCGTCGGGTTGACAACATTTAGTTTGGCGATGGTCTATAGTGCGACCCTGCATGATCCGATGACCGTAGGTTATTTTAGTCGCCATTTGGTAAATTTACTGATTGGGATTGCCGTCATGGTGGGTATTACGTTTTTGGACTATCATACCTTCCAAAGTTGGACGTTCCCGATGTATATCATCAGTGTGGTGGTATTGGCAACTGTGCTCGTCTATGGGAATGTCCGTGGTGGTGCGCAAAGTTGGATTGACTTTGGGTTACGGACGGTGCAACCATCTGAACCTATTAAACTGGTCATCATCATGGTGTTGGCGGGATTTTGGGCAAGTCAAGAGCGCTTTAGTAGTCAATGGCGGCCGTTTATCGGAAGTGTGTTGTTGCTGAGTGTTCCCTTGTTCCTTGTGTTTATTCAGCCTGACTTTGGGACGGCATTGGTCTTTGGCACGGTCTGGATTCTAATGACCCTGGTTGCGGGCATGACGATTACCCAATTTGGGGCACTCCTCGGTGTCGCAGCGCCGGTGTTTTACTTTGGCTGGACCTATATTTTGGCGCCCTATCAACGCACCCGCTTACTTATCTTTCTTGACCCAATGAAATACGACCCCGAACTCAAATCCGGCGCGTGGAACATTATCCAATCGCTGACCGCGATTGGGTCGGGCGGATTCAATGGTCAAGGCTGGACCCAAGGGGTGATGAGTCAAGGCAATTATTTGCCCGTCCAGTATTCAGACTTTATTTTTGCTATTACGGGTGAGGAATTGGGGTTTGTCGGGACGGGGGTGATGCTCGTGCTCCTCGGCGTGCTCATTTGGCAAGCGCTCGATATTGCCGCCAATTCCCGCGATTTGCTGGGGCGTCTGATGGCCACCGGTATTGCCGCCATGTTTTTGTGTCACGTCTTGGTGAATGCGGGCATGAATATGAGTATTATGCCCATCACCGGCATTCCATTGCCATTTGTGTCGTATGGCGGTAGTTTTACGGTTACTTCGTTTGCCGCAGTAGGATTATTGCAGAGTATCGCCTTATGGCGCCGCAGAATCCATTTTTAATTATCCATACATTCATTATCTGAAATACGTATTTTTACAGGAGCACCCCATGAGCGACTATACCGCAGCCGGTGTCAATATTGCCGAAGGGAACCGTGCCGTCGCCTTGATGGCTGCCGCCGTGCAATCAACCTATACCCCAGCGGTGGCTGCCGGATTAGGATCGTTTGGGGGATGCTTTGATTTGAGCAAAGCGGTCAGTGATCTTGGAAGCGCCATGCTAGTCGCCTCAACAGACGGTGTCGGCACCAAAACATTGGTGGCAGCAGCTTGTAACGACTACCGTACCATCGGAGCCGATTTGGTCAACCACTGTATCAACGATATTTTGGTACAAGGGGCGCGACCACTCTTCTTCCTTGATTATATCGCCGTCGACCGTCTCAAGGCCGAACAAGTCGCCACCATCGTACAAAGCCTCGCCGCGGCCTGTAAAGCGGTCGGCTGCGCATTGCTTGGTGGTGAAACCGCCGAAATGCCCGGCGTCTACCGCGACAACACCTTTGACCTGGCTGGCACTATTGTGGGTGTCGTTGATCGGAATGCCATGTTGCCACGTAACGTGGCGGTCGGCGATGTGATTTTGGCGTTACCATCGGATGGACTGCATACCAACGGCTACTCGTTGGCCCGCAAAATCGTGCCAGCCCTTGGTGGCTATGACGCCCGCCCTGCCAGTCTCAATGGCCAAAGCGTGGGTGAGGCCTTGCTGGTGCCTCACCGCTGCTACATCCCCGAATACACGGCGCTCACGGCTGCCGGTGTCACCATCCATGCATTGGCACATATTACGGGTGGTGGCGTGATTGACAATCTGCCACGGATTTTGCCGGAGGGGTGTGGAGCGGTCATCAACCGCGGGAGTTGGCAAGTGCCGGCTATTTTTCAACTCTTGGTGCAGGCAGGTGATATCAACGAAGATAGCGCCTACCATGCGTTTAATATGGGATTAGGTATGCTGGTGGTGGTACCAGCCGATGCCGTGGCAGCCGCATGCGAGGCAGTACCCGCAGCCCGCGTGGTCGGCGAAGTGATTGTGGGGCAAGGAGTCGCATTGCAATGAGCACCACGTATGCCAGTATCCAGCGCCCTGACGGGCGGATTGTCGCCTATAGCGACAGTGGCCCCCAGGACGGCATCCCGGTATTACTCTGTCATGGACTCCCCGGTGCACGCAACCAAATTCCCAATACTGCCATCCTTGATCAGCACAAAGTACGACTGATTATCATTGATCGGCCGGGCTTTGGGATGTCGACCCCAGACCCTGCGTGTAGTGTCACCCATTGGCGCCACGATGCCTTGGCGGTACTTGATACGCTGGGAGTGGCGCAATGCGTGCTGTTACCCTACTCCGCCGGTACACCGTATGCCTTGGCGTTGGCCAGCTTGGCACCCGAACGGGTGATACGTATCCACATTATGTCTGGTGTAATTCCCGCCGCAGCCCGTGACCTGCAAAACATGTCGGCGTTTAATCGTTGGTTGCATTCGTTGGGCAACAACCTGCCCAAATTTTGGTTGAAACCGCTAGTGGGGTTCCTCAATGTAGTGATAGGCGTCGGTGCCAAAGCGGGTAAATTTGGTATCTGGTTGATGCGGGGCACATTTACTACTGCCGAAAACAGGTATGTCGCGGCACCTGAAGGGGTGTCGTTTCGTGACATGTTGACAGAGAGTTTCCGCCAGGGATTTTTGAATTATTTCACCGAATTTGCTATCGTTGGGGCACCATGGGGAGTCGACTTCACCCGTATCACCCACCCTGTGAGTTGTTGGTATGGCGATAGTGACTATATCACCCCTGATAGTGCGGCACAGCGACTGCAGCAACTGTTGCCCCAAACGACGGTACGCATCTGGCCAGGCGCCGGGCACTTGTTGATTTTTATGCACTGGGATGAGCTCATCGCCAGTCTAGCCACAAAGGTCTAACCATGCAACGTGGGATATTGATTGCCGAAGGCAAAACCAAACAAATTTATGCCCATCCCAGTGACGCCGATTTGGCGATTATCGTCAGCAAAGACGATATCACGGCGGGTGACGGAGTGCGCCGCAATGTGATTGCCGGCAAAGGCTTGATTAGTGGGCGCACCACCGCCAACAACTTTGCATTGCTGACGCGGGCCAACATCGCTAGCCACTTTGTGGCCAACGGCGAGCGCGACGACACCATGGTGGTACGCCGCTGCACGATGCTCCCCCTCGAAGTGGTGACGCGCCGCATCGCCACCGGCTCGTACCTCAAGCGCCACCCCCACATCCCCGAAGGGCAACGCTTTGACCCGTTGATTAGCGAGTTTTTTTATAAAGACGATGCCAACCATGACCCATTGATGAGTGTCGACGAGCTGATTGCGGCCAACATCGCTGACAATGCAACCCTGACAACGATGACTACCATGGCCCAAAAAGTGTTTTCTGTATTAGAAAATGCGTGGCAGGCGCACGACGTGACGTTAGTCGACCTCAAGATTGAATTCGGGCGCACCAGCACCGGCGCATTGGTCGTAGCCGACGTCATCGACAACGATTCGTGGCGGTTGTGGCAAGGGGGCACGAGTCGCAACATGCTCGACAAACAGATTTATCGCAACATGCGCGAAGTCACCCCCGAAGGACTCGAACGCCTGCGCCAAACCTACCTCACCGTCATGCAATTAACGGATCATTGGCGGTAATTTGCGTCATCGACCAACGTAGCCATCACCACCAAGTTGTGGTGTTTGCCAAAGCGGTCACGGGCATGGTTGATGAGCGTGCCTTCGATGCGGAAGCCGAGGCGGGCAAAAATGGCTTGACCGCTACGTTGGGCCTCGAGCATTTCGACCACCACTTTACTGGCTTGGAGCTTTTTGGCTTCTTCAAAAATCACCGCGCCGATGGCGCGCCCCAACCCTACCCGCCGCCAGCCTTCGCCGATAATCAGTTGTACCGTGGCCACATGGCTGGTACGGCCTGACGATAATCGGACGGAGGCATAGGCGGCGATTTGGTCGTTTTCGATGGCCACCATTTGGCGCCAATGCTCGGCAGCCGAGGCATTGGCGAGGCGGGCCACGATTTCGGGGCTACGCAGGTCGTTTTCGAGGTATAACCAATCATCTTGGGGTAGATCTTGGCCAAAGCGCAACAACCGGGTTTTGTCGTCGGGTTGGAGTGAACGGACGGCCACCACGCGACCATCGTGGAGCGTGACGGGGGGAATTGCTACGGAATTTGTGTGTGGCATGAATGCACCTTTGCCTATTACGCTGGTATACCGAAATCACCTGATGATTCCGCCGGCATACACATTCTTTTGTTATGATAGCTCTATCCTACCTGAATATGTGACTCGCCGTCAACGAAAGAGCCTCTACATGAACACTTTACCCCATTGGCGTATGGATACCCCGTTTGCGGGGATTGATGACCCGGCCCTCGCACACGCCATCACCACCCTCGACGACACCTTGACCACACTTACTACCCACTACGACAGCCATCACGTCCAAAAACACGATAGTCAAGTCCACGTAGAGGCGCGTGTCGTCGAAACGATTTT
>CANFUF010000089.1 GCA_947450095.1 Roseiflexaceae bacterium | reverse complement strand
GAAAAAAGCGCCCACGTGATAGTGGTCGCCGACGATCCGTTGCTCCAGCCCGCCTTGCAACTGGCCGTGCAACACTTACGCGAAGCGACGTTGCTCCATCCCCCCGAGCCCCGTACGCCGTGGAGTGTGTCGTTGCGCCTGAGCGAAACTAATGGTCAAATAGTTGCTGCCATTAGTGAGCTCCCTAATCGTGTTGCAATTGCCATTCGTGATGCGTGGTTGCTCAAATCCCCCAACGTGGTTGGGGTATTGATGCCGTACGGCGTACACGAAGGCGAAGAAGCCATCCAAGAAACACACTATGGCATTACGATGAATCTGGGCGCCACGACGTTTTTTCAAGTGTCGTTGTCTGCCGCCAAAACCTTGTGTGATGCAGTACTTGCCGGTTTGGGTGATGAAATTAGTGAATGGCGTATCGTTGATGCGTTTTGTGGTGCAGGTACCTTTACCTTGCCCTTGGCACAACGCGCCAAACGAGTGATTGGCATCGAAGAATACGCCCCGGCAGTGGCCAGTGGCCAACAAAACGCCTGGACCAACGGCCTCGAAAACGTGGAATGGTATACCGAGCCGGTCGAACGGGGTATCGCCCATGTGCTCGAAGCCGATGCGATTGTACTTGATCCGCCCCGCCGTGGTTGCCACCCCGAAACCATCATGGGGATTTTGCGCTTGATGCCCAAAAAGGTCGTCTATGTGTCGTGCCACCCCGGTACACTCGCCCGCGATTTGCAGTTGATTGTGGCCGGTGGCTACAAAGTGACGGCGATTACCTGTGTCGATTGCTTCCCGCAGACGGCCCATGTCGAAAGCGTCACGGTGCTGGAGCGCATATGATGCATTTGCGTCAGGCAACGCAAAAAGATACATTCCTACTCGCGCAGCTCAATCGGCAACTCATCATTGCCGAGGGCTCTGATAATCCCATGGACGAAGCCCAACTTGCCACGCGCATGTTGGGCTTTTTGGCGAGCACCTACCAGGCATGGTTGTTTTGGGTTGCCGATGATGTGGTGGGGTATGCCTTGGTCGATATGGGATGTGACCCTATTTACCTGCGTCATTTTTTGATTGCTGAATCGTACCGGCGGCGTGGCTATGGCCGGCAGGCCTTTGGATTGCTTCAACACCAGCTCGCTGGTGTACCACTATCCCTCGACGTCTTGCACACCAATCCCAATGGCCTTGTGTTTTGGCAAGCCTTGGGATTTGTGCCACGGAGCAGTAATTTACGCATAAGCGGAAAAATAGCATAAATACGAAAAGGATTTGTGATGGTGCAAGAACAATTAACAACTCAGGCTCCGTGGAAGTGGCGATTTGGTTTGTTTTGGGTGAGTCAAACCATTGCCCGCTTTGGTGGCGCGTTTTCGGGGTTTGCCTTGGTTTGGTGGGTCACCAAAACCTATGGCACTGCTACCGCCTTGGCCTCAGGCACATTGATTACCTTGTTGCCTGGGATTGTGCTTGGGCCGTTGATTGGCACGATTGTCGATCGCAACAGCCGGCGATTCTTCATTGTGATGAGTAATCTGGTCTATGCGACTAGTGCAGCGGTATTGTTTGGGCTGTCGTACTACGATCAATTACAACTCTGGCATCTGTATGTGGTGATGTTTGTGAATTCACTGGCAGGGCAATTTCATTTTATGGCGACGAATGCAGCGACGGCCCAACTCGTCCCCGCAGATCAACTACAACGGGTGTCGGGATTGGGGCAATTGCGCGAAGGTGCCGTATCGATTATTGCACCGCCCGCAGGTGCCTTGTTGCTCGAATATCTGCACCTCGATGGGGTATTGTTTTTGGAAATATGTACCGGGGTGGCGGCGGCCATGATGATGTTGTCTATTGCCATTCCCAAGCCCACCGTCGCTGCTGACGCCCCAAAATTGAGTGTGCTGGCTGATTTGCGGGCGGGGCTGCGCTATGTGGCTAGTTGGCCTGGGTTGATGGTATTGATGGGCGTGTCAATGTTGTTGAATCTCTTGTTCACCCCGGCTTTTTCGTTGTTGCCCTTGTTAGTCAAAAATTACTTCCACGGTGGGGCATTACAGTTGGCCTGGTTTGAAATGGCGTTTGGGATTGGCATGATTAGTGGCTCGGTGGTGTTGAGTGTGTGGGGCGGCTTCAAAGTTCGCTTACATACCATGTTGCTCGGATTGGTGGGGATGGGGGTAGGTATTACGGTGCTTGCGACTGCCAGTGAGGCGGGGCTCTATATTGGCATTGCCGCTATGGCGTTGTTTGGGGTGGTACAGCCGATTGCCAACGGACCGTTATTTGCGATTTTGCAATCGACGGTCCCCAAAGAGATGCAAGGGCGCGTATTTGGATTGCTGGGAAGTGCTTCGGGGTTTATGGCGCCAATTGGATTATTGTTGGCCGGTCCTGCCTCAGACAAATTTGGCTTGCAGATTTGGTTTTTGGCAGCAGGAATTGCATCGCTGGTAATGGTACCGGTGTTGTGGTTTTTACCGGCGATGCGTAATTTTGAACGGGACGCGACGATTTCGCAATCATAATGATGTTGAATGGTGTGGGTGAGCAATATGATTGATAAACGCATGCGAAACGAAATACGGCAGATTGCGTTACCCAGTGTAATTGCTGGGATACTGGCAATGCTGATTTTGGTGGTTGGGGTATGGCAATCCCCTGCCGCGATGGTGCGTGCTGGTGACCACGATTATTGGTTTTTCCGGCAATTTTATGATGCGGAACTGATTGGTGACCAGCAGATGCGCTGGTCTCAACCCACCAGCGTATTGCGTATTCCTACGGTACAGGGCAGTGCTACGGTGGTGTCGTTGTGGTTGCTCAATGGGCGGCCTGGTGGCACCCCTCCCCAACAGATTCGTTTTTCTGCGCCAATCATGCCGCCACTCACTGTACCTGTTGCTGGCTGGCAAGTACGGCACTATCTGTTTTTGATGCCGGTACAAGGGTGGTGGTCGTGGCAAACCCCACTGACGTTGCAAGCGCGTGATGTGATTGTAGGGGCTGAGCAGCGCCCTATGGGTGTGTTGGTAGCGAAATTTGCCACGAGTGCGCCAACAACTGTTGCCCCCTATGTGGGTATGGTTGGCTTCGTGACGGGGCTGGCTGGTGCCTGCTTATTGGTATTACACGGGATCCGTCGTCGGCGTTGGCTCATCGGCGTCCCGAGTATGGTGAGTATGTTACTCGCACTCGGGGTTTACCTGCGCCCTGCGGAATGTGTGCCGTGGCTGCATTGGCCGGTTGTACTGATTGTGGTGGCCTTGATTTGGCACGGATTGGTGCGGATCTTGGGTTGGACACAACGCCAATCTGACGGGAGACTGAGCATCCCTGGGCAATATCTGCCGATGGTATTTGGATTGGCCTGGCTCTTGATGCCGTGGCTCCAAGTACTGTTGGGCTGGGATGATGTCTATGTGCGTTCGTTAGGCATGTATCCATCGTGGTTGCGCAATCTCGCATGGAGTGGCGTACTTGGTGGTGGCGTGGTCATGTATGGCGCAACTTGGTTGCACTTCACACACGTTGCACAATGGTTTCGCCAGTGGTTTTTTTTGTATGGCATGGCGATAGTCACGATGATTTATTTGGTCATTGGCTGGCAAGGAATCATGCAAGGAGGAAGTGCCGACTTCAATGTGTGGATGATTGCGGCACGACATTGGCGTGCTACGGGCAGTCTGTATGATGTTCCTGCAATCGCAGCTGACGTATTTGGGTATATTTATAAATACCCGCCTTTTTATGGCATGTTGTTTATCCCGCTCGCAGGGTTTGCCGATATTACCGTGTTGCACATCTATCGTTATATCGACATTGGTTTGTTGGTGGTCACTGCGCTGATTTGGCGAAGTATAATTCCCACCCGATCATGGTGGTGGTGGATTCCTACCCTAATAATTTGTGCCAATCTGAACCCCGTGCTCGAGACATTGCGCTACGGTCAAATCGACATTGTGATTGCGTTGGTTTGTAGTATCTGTTATTGGTGTCTCTTTCACGACCGCGATGACGCTGCGGGGTGGTTGATTGCGCTAATGACAACGATGAAGCTCTATCCAATGGTGTTGCTTGGCTATCTCATTTTGCGCCGGCGCTGGCGTGGGCTGCGTGGTTTTGCCATCGGGATGGTGGTATTTAATAGCATTGGGGTGGCAGTAGTTGGTTGGCCCGATTATGTGACCTTTGTGCGAGAAGTGATGCCGATTATTGGGGGCACTACTGCCTATGTCGAAAACCAAACGATCTATGCCTTTGTGGCCCGGCTTGTGGCACCATCATACCCACTTGCACCATTCCACGATGGGCATTGGACGGCGGTGGCGAGTGTGCTGGCATTGGCACTGATTGCGCTGTCTGCGCTGGTGACATTGCGCGATGTGTCTGCCAAGAGTAGTTTGGCGGCACTCCAATATGGATTATTTGTGATGGTGATGGCATTAGCGATTCCGGTAGCGTGGGTTGGCTATCAAGTACCGCTCTATTTGATTTGGTTGATGGTGGTATGGTATGCACTCACGCACCAACTCAGCATTGCCCGCATGAGCATTTTGGCGGCGAGTTTTGCCGTGATTGGATTTGGGAATTTTTTGAGTTTTGTGTTTCGCTTGGATGTGGGGCTGGTGGCAACGATTATTGATTCGTATAAATTGTATGGAATGCTAGCCCTCCTCGTGATGATGTGGATCCTCGTATGGCAGGAACGTACATCGTGGGGGCAGGCATGGCTGGGTGAAATGCAGCGATTACAGACCTGGATCTACAGTCATTTGATGATTAAATAAGTTTTTCGCAGAGCATGCGGACATGGCTGGCATAGGTAACATCACCACACCAGGTATAACCGGCATTATGGGCAAAGCGGTGTGATTCGCTAATGTCTGCATATAAATCGGAGTGAATAGCACTGTATCCGAGGGAATGGGCGAGTTCTGCAGCTTTGCCGGCACACCATAACCCAACCCCTTGCCCTTGAAACGATGGCAAGACACATAAATTATACAGATACCCTGCAGGCTTGGCAGTGGGTGTGAATATATCGTTTGGGTACCAGCTTGGCGTGGTCGGAGCGAGTGTAAAGGTCGCTACAGCGACGCCGAGATAATGCACCAACATTATATGATGGCGCGTCATGTGGCGTTCCATTTGGCGCGCAGTGGTGGCAATCCCCCATGGGCCAATACCGTAGCGCACCCGTAATGTGGCGGCACAATCATCGAGTAATGCTTGAAGTAACCCAAAATCGGTTACGCGCGCGCGATGAAGTGATAAGTTGGCATGATTTAATACAGAATCAGATTTGGCAGACATCGTGCGCTCCACCAATAGATAAAATTACTACTCGCATTTCTACACTTTATAGTAACAGAAAAATTCATAATTTGCGAATATTTAATAACGATTAAAAATGTAAATTTATTAATCTAATATCTATGCCAATCGAGGTCGTATGCGATATGGTTGGCTGTATTGATACGCCCAAGCACGAAAACAGTACTATTAATGTGCGGTGTTAATTCGTTTCACTGTTTTGGCAACCGTGATTTTAATGGAAACCGCGTGTGTGAGTGCAATAAGAATGTCACCTCTGTGTGTCCATAATCAGTTATTTTCTTGTTCCTTCATCTTGCGGCATTCCATGTACACGAATATCTACCACGTGCGAGGGAGCGTTACGATACCCCACGAATAATGCAGGATTCTTTCATTTTGGTGTTGTATTATTTATTTATTAAAATTTGGCTCATTATTTCATGTAGATTAACGCCAACCGCGAGTGCTTTTATGCAATGGTATTGGTATCGAGTACCGATACCGTTGGTACTGGTTGTATTTGGCATGTGGTGCGGCGTTGGTGCCGTGTTGCACATCTGTATAATATACGGGTGGTTATATTGCAGAGGGGTCAATTGGAGTGACGAATACATATACGCGTATGATGGTGGTGCTTGCGAGCATCGTTGCTATAGGGTTTACCCTTATTCTTTTCCAATGGAGCACCACATATGTAGCCCACATCAATGTTGGCAATTATGATACGGTGTGGCTTGATGGATTTTATGATGTGGAAGCCCACCCCAATCCCCATCGATGGACGATGCCCCAAGCCACGATGCGTTTTCCAATCATAAATCAAGGTTGGAATGTCGGCTCCCTTGATTTGCAAAATGGCCACTCAACGGATATCGATCGTGTGGCTGTGTTGATAACGACTGCAACTAATCAACAGATGCGTTTTGTGGTGGAATCACCGCACATTCGCCATTATCAGATATTGCTCCCGCCGCCCCCACAACCACAGTGGTATAGCGCAGTAACGTTGACGAGTCAGGCAATAAAAACCAGTGCAGATCCGCGTATGCTTGGTATTGTACTGACGGCGATTGTTACGACACCGACGATTATTCATATGGGTATACCGTATGTCGTGATTATGTGGTGGGTGATGGTGGTGTTATGCGCGACCTTGGCATGGTTGTTGGGGGCATCGTGGCCACGTATCACCGTGGCATGTATGATTGTATTGACGGCGGTGACGTTCGTCAGTGGTACGCATGTCGTGGAAACAATGCCGCATTGGCACTGGTTTGCGGCGTGGTTGGCGATTTGTAGCCTTGGGATTGTGATTGCATGGTTGACGGGAATGATTACCACAACCCCCCAACGACAATGGGTAGTGTCTGGGGTGGCATTGCCGGTGTTGTGTGCGATTGCGTGGTGGTTGCTACCGGTATTTCAAATGGTATTAGTTGCAGATGATACCTACATCCGTTATTTCACCTATAAACCGTGGATGGGGAATGTGTTGGTTGGCTTGGCCATGAGTTGTAGTTTGTTGGCATGGAGCGCCCGTAGGGGCTGGTGGCGATTCTCAATCAACACTGCACATATATGGTTGGCATTTGCGGGAGTCGTCTTTCTGGCGATTGCGCATCAGTTATTTTTTTGGAATACGTTGTTTAGTTATGGAAGTGGTGATTTTGGGATTTGGTTGGCGGCAGCGCGGCGTTGGGTCGATACTGGTGTGCTCTATGTATCAGCGACAGTGGCTGACAATCCATTTGCCGTCTACAAACGGCCGCCGTTTTATATCATGTTGTTTACCCCATTTGTACGCTATGACGGCTTAGTGGTGTTGCAATACTTCCGGGTGGCCAATATTGTACTGTTTGTCATGACGATGGGGATTTGGCTCCGGATGATGCGTGCCCATTACCTCTGGTGGTTGGCAGTGATTGTCTTACTGACCAACTATCAACCGCTATACGATACGGTTGCTTACGGGCAAACCGATGTGATTTTGTTGTTTTGTTTTACAGTTGTGTTGTGGGCCTTGCGGGTGCGCCGTGACATTTGGGCTGGAGTGGTGATTGCCGTATTGACCATGCTCAAAATATATCCCGTGTTATTGTTGGTCTTTTTTGTCATCAAACGACGCTGGTGGGCGTTGGCCGGATTTGTAGGAGGAATGATTGCATGTAATGCGCTATCGATTGCGGTGATTGGCTGGGATATCCATGTGCAGTATGTGCTATCGGTATTGCCGAGTGTCGGGGGAACGACCTCATGGGTCGAAAACCAGACGATTGCCGGTTTTGTGACGCGGTTTTTTGATGCACCATTTGTCATGTTGCGCTTCCCGTTGAAATCAATTGAACGACTGGCGACGGTATTATCTGGTCTATTATCGGCACTGGTATGTGTGGCTGCGTTGCGTGATTTGCCAGAAGACGAAAGTGGTTTTGCGATCCAATATGCCATGTTTGTGTTGTTGATGGTAGTGGCGATACCTGTAGCGTGGATGCATTATTCGACGTTATTGATTTTGGTCTTTTTGATTTTGTTTTGGCGTTATCGAGAGATTGCTGTACGGATTGCGCCGGCAAGTATGATTGCAATAAGCTTTGCGTTGATTGCGTTTGGGAATTTCCGTAGTTTTAATTATCCCGTTAATTTGGGTATTGTTACAATGCTGATGGGGTCGTTTAAGTTTTATGGCATGATGATGCTGGCCGGTTTGATGCTCCATGAGATCTGGGTAACTCCTGCTCCTTGGGCTCAGGCATGGGTTGCTGATGTAAGGAAGGTATTGGCACGGAAGTGAATGATGGATAGGTGGTTGGTAATACCCAAAAATGATGAAGATGACCACATGGGTATTTGGATTGATGACGATGAATATTGGATACTGAAATAACATAAGAGAGTAGAAATATGCAGCCATATGGTCTCCCAGAGACACCATCTGTCTCTGTGGTCTTGCCGGTATCTGAGTTGCGGTGGATGTGGTCACGATTGGTGGCGGTCATTGGTAATCGCTATGTGTGGATAAGTTTGCTGGCAATGTGGATATTTGTCAGCCTTGCCGTGCCCGACCAATCGATGCAGATTGTGATGGGACATAACGATACGATGTATGTGAGTGGCATGTACGATGTCGAGCAGCTGGCCCGTAATGGTGGTACGGTGGATTATCGTTGGACGGAGACGCAGAGCTCGATTCGCTTCCCGCAGATTACCAGCGGTCCAAAAATCATTTCGTTGCTCATGTTGAATGGCTCGCCAAATACATTGATTCCAGAAACGGTTCAATTATATTTAACGCCTTCGCGGGTTGTTACGAAGTTGTTGATCGCCAGTCATATTCGGCAATATCAGGTGTTGGATATGCGATCGCATCAGTGGGGCTGGGCAATTCCGTTACGCATCAAGAGTGATGTATGGCATGGCACAAACGATTCACGGTCGCTTGGGGTGATGTTGCTTGCCGCAAATATTACTTTGGCAACTAATTTTGTCCCAGTGATTGGACTGTACATTATCCTATGTGTGTTAGGAATTGTGTGCCTATTGAGTATCATTGCAATTATGATGCACTTTACGCCCACCAAAAGTATCGGGATTGTGATTACCTGCAACGTGTTGATTTCTTTTTGTTTGTGGTGGCGTCCATACGAAATCGAGCCGTTTTTGTATTGGGGGGTGCTGTGGTTGTTGGTGGGGGTTGCGGGGATGAGTGTGGCCTATGTGATTGGGGTTTTACAATTCGATTGGCGCGTTCGTGGGGTTGATTTGCCGTTTTGGTGTGGGGTGGTATGGTGGTCATTGCCCATCATCCAATTATTGCTTAAATCTGATCATATTACCATTCGTCTGACATCCTATGCGCATTGGATGGGGATATTGCTTGGCGTGTTATTAACGAGTGGTGGTCTAAGTACATGGCTATTACGGCGGAACGGCTATCTGCGGAGTGCCCAATTGATTGGCCAATGGTACGGGTTAGTCTCTTTGGCAATCATGTCGCTGGTGCACCAAGCCGTCATGTTACCACGGGTGTTTCAATATGGGAGTGGTGATTTTAGTATTTGGTTGAATGCTGCGCGGCGTTGGATCCACACTGGTGTACTCTATCAAATCAAAACGGTGGCAGATAATCCCTTTGCCGTCTATAAACGGCCACCGTTCTATATTTTGTTATTTACGCCGTTTATTGCCATGGCTGACATGACGGTGCTGAATTATTTTCGTGTCATCAACATTGGTTTGTTTTTGCTGACATTGCTCCTTTGGATGGCGATTATCAAACCTCAGGCGCGCTGGTGGTGGGTGGGGGCATTGGTGCTCCTCGCCAATTATCAGCCACTCTACGACAGTGTCATGTTTGGGCAGACTGATGTTGTGCTGTTGTTTGGGTTTACGTTGGCGTTTTGGTGTACGCGGACGAATCGTGACGGTTGGGCGGGGGTGGTGATTGCGTTTCTGACATCACTCAAAATTTATCCAATTATTATTTTGGCTTTTTTTGTGATTAAACGGCGTTGGTGGGCCTTGATTGGGTTTGTGGCGGGAATGGTGCTGTGGAATGGATTGGCTATTTTGGTCTCTGACTGGCATACGAGTGCGCAATTTTTGACCACGGTGTTACCGAGTATCGGTGGTACGACGTCGTGGATCGATAATCAAACTATTACTGGCTTTTTGGCTAGGTTTTATGACACTCCCTATGAAATGCATCGCTTTGCGGTGCCAAACGTCGAGCATATTGCATCATACCTGTCGATGTTGGTTTCGGCGGGTGTGTGTCTGTTGGCATTGCGAGACTTCCCCCGTGAGAGTAGTGCGTATGCCTTGCAATACGGGTTGTTTATGCTGTTGATGGTGCTGGCGATTCCGGTGGCATGGATGCACTACACCGCATTGCTTATCATGGTGTTTATCATGGTGTGGTGGCATTATCGCGAACGGATGTTGGGGTTGGGGCAAGTCGGAGTCGCTGGGCTCAGTTTTGGCTTGCTGGCTTTTGGGCATCATATGAGCTTTGGCTACCCCGAATATTATGGGATTGTAACATTACTACTTGCGTCGTATAAATTTTTTGGGATGCTGTTGTTATTGGGCTTAATCACCTACGAACTCTGGCAAGCCGATGCTTCATGGGCTCCAGAATGGCGCCAAGACCTTGGGAAATGGTGGGCGGTTATCCGACGCGCCCAACCCGCATCGTCACCGCAAACGTAAACGTCACTGGTTGGGTATCAGGGCCGCCCCAGGCGGCGCGAAAGGCATCACTACGGGTGGCGACGGGGTCGTCGCCCGTGGCTTTTTTGTAGCGCTGTACCCCAGACCATGTGCCCAAATATCCCAGCAAGCGCGCCACGTCGAACTGGGCCGTCATCGCTGGTGGCGTGTAGGGGACGAGTGAGTAGGGGAAGGCGAGGTTGGCGTAGCCGTCGTCTACATGGGCACGGTCAGCTGGCCACCACGGCCCCGTGGTGCGGTAGAGATCATTGATGACGTCATTAATTGCTGGTGTGGCATGCAACAAGGCATAACTCCAGACGGCAATAATCCCCCCTGGGCGCACAATCCGACTGACCTCTCGGTGAAAGGCGTCGACATCAAACCAGTGCATCGCTTGTGCTACCGTGATGAGGTCGATGCTGTGGGCCTGTAACCCACTCGCTTCGGCTCGCGCCACATAGGCGGAAATGCGTGGGTGCACCGGCATGGCCTGGATTTGACTTACGGCGACATCGCTGGCATAGACATGGTCGACATAATCAGCAAGCATAATTGTCGCTTGGCCGTTGCCTGCTGCCACGTCGAGGGCAATGGTGTGGGCTCCGCCGGCCAACTCGGCCAAGTCGGCGAGGAGCTGGCGGGGGTAGGTTGGCCGGAAGGCGGCGTATTGATTGGCCACGCCGGCGAAATGATTTTGAATGTCCCGCATGATGCATCCTTGGGAGTGGCAGTGCCACAAACGCCCAGCTGTTCTAATGCGGGTATCATAGCATGATGCGTACCTATTCGATAATCACATGCCCTGCCTGTTGGATGGCGGTACAGGCATCGATGAGGCGGGCGCTGGGCACGAGGATATAGTCGGTATTGTAGGTTGCCAAGGTGAAAATAGGCACGCCGGCCTGAGCCAGTGGTGTCGCCACGCGCACCATGATACCGGTCAAGGTCAAATCAAATGGTCCGATAAATTGCAGACAGCGCCAGCCCCCATCAACTGTCGCCCCTACCGGCACCTGCGATGCGTCACACACGCCCGATAATTCGTCGGCAGTACGAATTACAGCGCTAAATGTGCTAGGCGTAATCGTGGGTGTGGGAGCGTCACTGGGTAACTGCCAAATCACATAGTCTGCGGGGAGTACCTTGAGGGTTAACATGCAAATCTCCCTTGGTATGGTAATAAAAAACAATAGCTGTCATAGAAATTACCACGAATTCTATGACAGCTATGAATGAATTTTTGGCGTTTAGACGACGAAATTGACTAACTTCCCAGGCACCACGATGACTTTGCGGATTGTAGCGTTGCCGATGAGCTCTTGGATACGGGCATTGCTCCGCGCCCAGGTTTCGAGTTGGGCTTCGTCGGCAGCAGCGGGTACGAGGATACGACCACGGACTTTGCTGTTGATTTGGAGCACCACTTCGATTTCGCTGACCAACAAGGCTTGCTCGTCCCAGCTTGGCCATTCCACATCATAGATACTGCCGGTGCCACCAAAGGCGGCGTGCAGTTCTTCGGCCAAATGGGGGGCAAAGGGGCAAAGCAAGCGCGCAAACAGGTGAGCTGCTTCACAAAACGCCGCGCCGATGGGGTGTTCATTGCGGTAGCGCTGGGCCTCGTTGAGGAATTCCATCATGGCGGCGATGGCCGTATTAAACCGGAACGATTCGGTATCTTGGGTGATTTTGCGGATGGCGACGTGTAGCGCCCGCCACAAATCTTTTTCATGATCGGCGATGCTGGCGGTGGTGATACTCCCCACGCGATGGGCAGTGATGGCGGCTTGTTCGGTCATAAACAGCGCCATGATGCGGTTGAGGAAGCGTTGAGCGCCGGCGACACCTTCGTCTGTCCACTCCATGCTGTTTTCGGGCGGGGCCGCAAACAGCACCACGATGCGGGCCACGTCTGAGCCGTATTGGCGTACAAAAGGCCCCACGGGGATGCCGTTGCCGGCGCTTTTGGACATAGTGATGGGGCCACTGACGGCTTCCCAGCCCTTGCTATCGTCGCCTTCGATGGTGTAGCCGTGGGCTTTGATTGCTTGGCGAGCGGCGCTCATGCTGAGTACGCCACTGGGCAATTCGTGTTTGCGCCGTAATTCTTCGGGGAAGGTGACGCCGTTGGCGTTGCCTGCCAAGACCGTACGTACGCGCCGTTGCACCATTCCTTGGGTAAACAAGGCTTGGAAGGGCTCGTCGTAGGGCACTAAGCCTTCGTCAAACAGCACTTTGGTGATGAAGCGGGAATAGAGCAAGTGCAAAATGGCATGCTCGATGCCGCCGATATATTGATTGACGGGCATCCAGCGTTTGATGCGCTCTTGTGAAAAAATTTCTTGGTCGTTTTGGGCATCGGCATAGCGCAAGAAATACCACGACGAATCGACAAAGGTATCCATCGTGTCGGTATCACGGATGGCGGGCTGACCGCTGACAGGGTCGGTAGTATTGACCCAATCGGTGGCCGCGGCTAAGGGTGATTTGCCTCTGGGCAGATAATCGTCGACCTTGGGTAATTCGACGGGCAAGCGGGTGTCTGGAACCATACTGCCATCGGCCAAATAGAGCATGGGGATGGGCGCACCCCAATAGCGTTGTCGGCTAATCAACCAGTCACGTAAGCGATAGGTGGTGGTGCCTTTGCCTTTGCCTTGTTGATTGAGCCAGGTAATGGCCGCTTTGACGCTTTGACCATCACCTTTGCCGGCGGGGATGCCGTCGAGTGGTCCCGAATTGACCATCACGCCGTCACCGGCCCAGGCTTCGGTCATCGTAGTCCCTGCCAAGTTGCCGCCATCGGGTTGGACGACGACCACAATGTCGAGGCCGAATTCTTTGGCAAAGGCAAAGTCGCGCTCGTCGTGGGCCGGGACGGCCATGATGGCACCGGTGCCGTAGCCCATCAAGACATAATCGGCAATCCAGATAGGAATCTGGGCGCCGTTGACGGGGTTGGTGGCGTAGGCCCCAATAAAGACGCCGGTTTTTTCACGGGCAGTGCTGGCGCGGTCGATTTCTTTGGTCAAACGTGCTTTGGCGATATAGGCATCGACAGTGGCTTTTTTGGCGGGGTCGGTCAAGCTACTGACCAAGGGGTGCTCAGGAGCCAGCACCATAAAGGTGGCACCCCACAAGGTATCGGGCCGGGTGGTAAAGACCACCAAGTCACCTTGTGGGGTGGCGAAACTGACTTCGGCGCCCTCGCTTTTGCCGATCCAGTTGCGTTGCATGGTTTTGACTTGCTCGGGCCAGTCGGTGAGCGTGTCGAGGTCGACGAGCAAGCGCTCGGCGTAATCGGTAATTTTGAAAAACCACTGGTCGAGCTCACGTTTTTCGACTTTGGCGCCACTGCGCCAGCTCCGGCCTTCGGCATCGACTTGCTCGTTGGCCAGCACCGTTTGGTCGACGGGGTCCCAGTTCACCCACGATTTCGAGCGGTAGGCCAACCCGCGTTTGTAGAGCAATTGGAACAACCACTGCGTCCAGCGGTAATAATCGGGGGCACAGGTGGCCAGCTCGGCGCTCCAGTCATACATGATGCCGGCAATAGCCAGTGAGCCTTTGGATTCAGCGATGTTGCTGTAGGTCCAGTCGGCAGGATTGATGCCCCGCTTGATGGCGGCGTTTTCGGCGGGTAAGCCAAAGGCGTCCCAGCCAAAGGGGTGGAGCACGTCGTAGCCCCGCGCTACGTAGTAGCGCGTCAATACATCGCCGATGACGTAGTTTTTGAGGTGGCCAATATGCAGGTCGCCACTGGGGTAGGGGAACATTTCGAGGATGTAGCGGCTCGGTGCACCGGGACGGCGGCCAGCGTTGAAGATGCCTTGTTTTTCCCAAAATTCGCGCCATTTAGGTTCGATTGCGGGATCGAAACGATCGCGTTTGCTGTCAGACATAAATACCCTCCATGATGAAAAAACCTCCCCCGTGATGCGGGAGAGGTGCAAGTTGCTTGTGCGGGGTAAGCCGCGCCTCTACCGGTTACACACCAAACCCGCTCGGCGGGTTGGTAGGGGTAGTAGTGGTAGGAGGCGACGCGTGAATACCATGACGGAATTATCCTATGAAAAAATTGGAAACCTTCACTGTTTGCAAGTATAGTTTAGGGATTAGATGCTTGTCAAATAGTACGACAGCAACAGCAATCTCCGAATTTCCGGAGATTTGTATTATGCACGTATTTCATCGATTTACACCG
>CANFUF010000088.1 GCA_947450095.1 Roseiflexaceae bacterium | reverse complement strand
GTCAAAGCCACTGCCGACAAAGGTGAAGAACTGTTACATTCGTTGCTTGATATGGACGAAGGGGCGCGCCGGCTGGGCGAAGTCGCTTTTGGGACTAATTATGGGATTCAGCGCTTTAGTCGCAATATTTTGTTTGATGAAAAAATCGGCGGGACGGTGCACTTGGCCCTCGGCGCTGCCTACCCCGAGACAGGTTGTCATAACCAATCGGCGTTGCACTGGGATATGATTTGTGATTTGCGCAACGGTGGTGAAGTATTTGCTGATGGCCAACTCATCCACAAAGATGGCAAGTTTGTCTAATTGGTTGCGTTACGACTGGAATTGAGCCGATGATGAACGATGAACTACACCAACGTTACCCACTGACCATGGCTGCATTTGCCGCCATGGGGGCTGATGACCACATCGAGCGGGTGATGCGCCTCGATGCAGTATGGCACGATATCCGCCAAGCAGTGGCAGCCAATCAGCCCGACCCGCGGCAACGGAGTGCCTGGCGTGAACTCCCCGCACCTGAGTTTGTCAGCTTGGCACGCCGCGTCGAATGGCGCGGTGATTTGGTGTATGCCGGCGCTGGGTTGGGGTTGCTCCATGCCTTGGAGATGGCGCGGCGTGGCTGGCGGGTGTTGGTGTGTGATCGTGGCGAAGTGGGATGTGCTCACCGCGAGTGGAATATTTCGCGCTATGAATTGCAGGCATTGGTGGCGGGGGGGAGCTGGAGCTGGGATGAATTGCAATCGGTAATTATGAATGAATACACCGACGGCATTGTACGATTTTTTGCACCCAATGATGATGCCATCACCCTGCACCTTCCGGAAGTCCTCAACGTGGCGATTGATGCCGGTGCCTTATTACGGTTGGCGCGGACGAAGTTTTTACAAGCAGGTGGTGAAGTCCGCGATTATCGGGTGTTTGGCGAGGTGGTGGTGAGTCCGCACGAGGCGGATGGCGTATTGCTCCACGTGACCACGCCTGAACAGACGGTCGAGCGCTACCAGGCGCGGTTGGTTGTGGACGGCATGGGGACGGTGTCGCCGTTGTCGTTGCAGCGTTTTGGTGGTCGCCCCTACGCCGGTGTTTGTCCGACGGTGGGCACGGTGGCGAGTGGCTTTGCCGAAGGGACGGCGGCCAACGAACACAACCGCACCTTGGGAGATATTTTGTTGACGATTGCTGATGCCCAAAAGACCCAACAATATATGTGGGAAGGCTTCCCCGGGCGCGATGATGAACTCACCGTCTATCTGTTTTATTACGATACATTGCATCCGGGTCAAAAATCAGATCGCCCGACTCCCAATCTTCTCGAGTTATTCGAAGATTATTTTGCGTTGTTGCCCGATTACAAACGGAGCGATGGTGTAGTGCATCATCACAAACCAGTCTATGGCTACATCCCGGCGCGACATTCATTGCGGCGCATGGAGGCGCCGCTGTTGCGCGGGGTGTTGCCCATCGGTGATGCGGCAGCGCAGCAATCGCCGTTGACGTTTTGTGGGTTTGGCTCGCACGTGCGTAATTTGCGGCGCACCACGGGATTGCTTGATTTGATATTGCGCGAAAAAAGCGAAATGAGTGATTTATTGGCGCTGGTTACACCGTATCAAGCCAATGTATCGTTGAATTGGGTGTTTAGTCGCTTTATGCAACCGTGGGGCGATGCCGATAATGATGTGAATCAACTCCAAGGACATTTCATGCAGCTATTGGCACGGCGTGGTACAGAATTTGCCACGCGGTTTTTTCGCGATGAGATGCGTTGGAGCGACTATCACAAAATGGTACTGGGCATGTTGGTTGCTTACCCAGCGATTATGAGAGTTGCCGGCAAGGTATTGCAAGTGCGTGGGTGCACCCAGTGGTTTTTTGATTATCTGCGCTTTACGGGGGACGGGATGTGGGCGGCAGCCGGGCGCATGATTGGCACGACGGTACTGCAACGCATCGCGTTGGATTTACCGGTGACGTGGCGCATTCGGCTGTTGGCCAAAATTGCCGAATGGCAGGTGATGGGCTGGGATCATTAAAATATTTGGTAAAAAGAATCCCCTACCGGTACAGAAATGTGCTGGTAGGGGATTTTTTAGGGGGTGATGCGTAAATCGCCATCAGGCGGCGCTTGATTCATCATAAATTGAGCGGTGCCTTCGAAGTAGGTACGCATGGCAGCGGCGATATCAGGTGCAAAACCGACTTCGCTGATGGCGGCTAGCATACAACTGACCCAGGCGTCGCGTTCGGCCGGCCCAATCGTAAAGGGCATGTGGCGCATCCGCAAGCGGGGATGCCCGCGTTGTTCGTGGTAGCGCGTAGGACCGCCAAAATACTGGGTAATGAACAAGAACTGCCATTCTTTGCCGGGAGCCAAATCGGCGGGGAAGAGTGGGCGGAGCACGGCGTTGGCTTCGACATTGCGATAAAAAACATCGACTAATTGTCGAAACGGTGCATCGCCACCGGCTTGATCATACAAGGTGCGGTAATCGGGGGTCATAACGTGCCTACAGGATTCTTGCGACGGGCACTGGCAAGTGCGGTGCCCAAGCGGTGGACCACGCTCCAATTGGGTGCTTTGCTAAACAATACGTCGAGGGCATAGACTTGGTAGGTGTATTGGGCAGTGCCGATTTGAATAGGGGTTGATGGCCCAATCGGTGCGCCGAGCGCCCATTCACGGGCGAGGTGGTGGATTTGTTGTTTGGGGTCATACGTCACCTTCATGAGTTTGTAGGTCTCACTAAGGAGCGTATCACGGAGTGTCACTGTTACTGAGTCGATAACA
The DNA here is from genome assembly GCA_947450095.1 of Roseiflexaceae bacterium. GTDB lineage: Bacteria > Chloroflexota > Chloroflexia > Chloroflexales > Roseiflexaceae > UBA965. The sequence continues at coordinate 11,974 of CANFUF010000088.1, read as the reverse complement.
CCGCCGAGATCGCTGAGGAAGGCCATTTTTTTCCAGTCGACTTTGGTGGGGTCGTCGCCGCGTACATAGATGGTATCACCGGCAAAAACTTGGAATACATACATTTGGCCATTGATTTCGCGCATACCAGCGGGTGCGAGGGGCGGACCAATGTCGTGGTTGGCAAACAGAAAGAGGTGGAAGGGGTTTTCGGGACGGAAGCCGGTGCCCCCAATGCGCAGGGTTTCGTCGAGGAGGAAGCGTTCAAAGGTTTTGTCGGCGGGAATCGTATCGCCGATGGTTTGCCACATGCTGCCAGGGCGACTCCAGCCGGGAATTTCCATGAACAAGGTGTCGCGGGCAAACGGCAAAATAGTGTAGGTTTTGTTGTTAAAGGTGGCTTGACGTGCTTTGGCGATGGGGACACCGAGGTGCTGTTCGACGGCCATTTGGTGGATGGGCGATAGGGGATCGTATTCATCACCGCGCATGCGCCAGGCATTGGCAATCAGGGTTTTTTGGAGTTGGACGGTATCGTCATCTGCGGTACCAATCGCTCCAACTTTCATATCGGGGAGTTTGCCGGTACGTTTGACCCACGCTTCGACCTCGGGGATGACCCAATCGACGGTGACGGCTTTACCGGGGCAGGTTTTGGTGCTGTAGTCACGGTGGAAGCCGATAAGTTGTTTGGGCGGAATGCCGAGGCGGAGTGACATGCCCCCGAGGATAGCCAAGGCATGTTCCCAGACTTTGCCGGTAGGGCGGGCAGCATCATAGTCGCCTACCATTTCGAGTCCGAGGGTATACCAACCTTTGGCGAAGCTGCCATTGCCGGTACCGGCATGCACGCCGATTTCACGCAAGGGGGTAAACAACCAAATGCCATCGGGGCCAGCAAAGCAGTGGGGGGCGGCAGTCCAGCCTTTGTCAGCAAAAAAATGTTGCATGCCTTGCATGCTGGTCATGCCTTGCCACTGCGCGACAGTGGGGCGCCAGGTGTGATGCAACACTACTTTGTTGGGCATTACGGGGCCGAATTGATACGAGGCAATATAGTCGAGCCATTCGGCTGGCGTAAGCATTTTGCCAATCATCGGAGGTGTGCCACTCGGTGCAAAATCGTCTATCATTATTCCCTCCACGTGTCATTTTTATCTATATATGTACCATAGCATGAAGCAGGTTATAGCGTCAACTAGGTACAGATGTGTGGTGCGTTTGGTAGATTTGGTATGCCTGCTATTGGTGTAGGTCTGATGAAATAGACCAAAAGTTGTCGTAGATTGCGGTGAATACCGTACAATAGCAGATGAATAGGGGAAAATGAAGGGTTGTCACGGCATGCAAGAACGAATTGCAGTAATTGACCTCGGTTCGAATACGACACGGATGATTGTAGTGGGATATGTACCCCAACAAACATTTAAATTACTCGATGAAGTGCGTGAAGCAGTGCGTTTGGCGCATGGTATCGGTGCCGATGGGAAGTTGCAACTCATCCCGATGAATCGTGCCATCAAAACGATGCGCTTGTTCCATCAAATGTGTCGCGGGATTGGGGTAGATCGAATTGTCCCAGTGGCCACGAGTGCCGTGCGTGAAGCAAGCAATCGCGAAGAGTTTTTGGCACGAGTGCGTGACGAAGCTGGGCTCGACTTTCGGGTATTAACTGCCGCCGAAGAGGCCTATTATGGCTATCTCGGTGCCATAAATACATTGGATATGCAAAATGGTTGTGTGATTGATATCGGTGGTGGGAGTACCCAAGTCACGGTGGTACAGCAACGCCAACTCGCTCAAAGCATTAGCCGTCCGATTGGGGCCGTGCGTTTGACTGATCGCTTTGTCAAAAGTGACCCGATGATTTTGCGTGATTTCAAAACACTCGAGCGTGCAATTGCAGCGCAATTTGCGGATGTGCCGTGGCTGACGCAACAAGGTGGGTCGTTGGGTGGGATTGGCGGTACGATTCGGGCCTTGGCCGAAATCGACCAAAAACTTCGTAATCACCCCATTGATCGCGTGCATGGGCATAGCCTGAGTGCGGATAGAGTCAATGAGCTGCTCGAGTTATTTCGGAGCTTAACGGTCAAACAACGCGAAGATTTACCGGGCTTGAGTCGTGACCGAGCCGACTTGATTCTGGCAGGGACGGCGATTTTGGCAGAAGTGATGCGGCGTGGTAAGTTCAATCAAATCACGATTAGTGGCCAAGGCTTACGTGAGGGACTGTTTTTTGAACACTTTATGCGGGGTACGAGCCCAATAATCCCTGATATTCGCAGTTTTAGTGTGACTAATTTGGCGCGCATGTATCATTATGAAGCGGTGCATTCCGCCAAAGTGCGTGATTTAGCGCTTTCGATGTTTGATCAATTGCTCCCGATGCACGGTTATGATTTGTGGGCGCGTGAGTTGTTGGGACATGCGGCGATTTTGCATGATATCGGCAATGCGGTGAATTATTATGACCATCATAAGCATGGGGCGTATTTGGTGGTTAATAGTTCGATGCAAGGGTTCAGTCATCGCGAAGTGGCGATTTTGGCGTTGCTGGTGCGGTACCACCGCAAGGGTGAAGTATCGGTTGATAACTATCAACAAGTATTATTCCCAGGTGATGGTGAGCTGGTGGCCAAAATGGCTGCAATTTTGCGTCTCGCCGAATTCCTCGAGCGCCGCAAAAACCAAGTTGTTCAAGATATTACCGTCGAAATAGGCAAGATTGTACGGATCGTGACCCACGCCGCTGGTGACACCACCGTCGAAGTGTGGGATGCCAATCGGGCGGCAGGGTTGTTTCGCAAGGCTTTTGGCTGCGAAGTCGATATCGTGTAGGCGCCATATATACACCACCTCGCGCTCCTCTAGGGAGCGCGAGGTGGTGTTTTTTGTTTTTTGATGAAATTATTGGGGTAAATTGGTGTTTTCAGGGGTGAGCACTTCGCGCGAGCGCCCTTCGTCGGCAGGGCCGACAATGCCTTGTTGTTCGAGCATATCGATGAGCTGCGAGGCTTTGCTATAGCCGATACGCAGGCGACGCTGGAGGAGCGAGGCCGAGGCACGGCGGTGTTGTTGTACCAGCCGAATCGCTTCGGGGAGGAGCTCGTCCTGCTCACCTTCCGACAAATATTCGGCGATGGGTTGCATGGCTGCCACCGGTTCGTCGCTATCTACCGGGTGTACTTGCGGTTCTTCGTCGGCATGGGGGACTGGCTCGCGGGGGTAGACGGGCAAGCGGTCGACTTTGTCTAATTCTGGTTGCAGATCGTGACTCACTGCTGATGGTGCGGCATGGTTCGTCGGTACTGGTGTCGGTGCAGTGGTGGTCGCAGATGCTGAATGATCGGTCACGTCTTCGGGTGGTTTGGCGGTGCGCCAGAAGCGCACGATTTTTTCCACTTCGTCGTCGGTGAGGTAGGTGCCTTGGATACGCATGGTACGGGGCGAATCTGCGGCAGTAAAGAGCATATCACCACGTCCGAGCAATTGTTCGGCACCGGGTTGATCAAGGATAACGCGTGAGTCGATTTGCGACGTCACGGCGAAGGCGATACGTGAAGGGAAGTTGGCTTTGATGAGACCAGTCACCACATCGACCGAAGGGCGCTGGGTGGCGATGATGAGGTGGATGCCGGTGGCGCGGGCCATTTGGGCCAAGCGACAAATCAAGGTCTCGACGTCATCAGGCGCCATCATCATCAAGTCGGCTAATTCGTCGATGATGATGACGATGTAGGGCATCGCTTCGAGGTCGGTGCGTTCACGGGCCATGGCGCGGTAGCTATCGAGGTTACGCACGCCGATTTTGGCAAAGAGTTTGTAGCGCCGTTCCATTTCACGCACGGCCCATTTGAGGGTGGGTACGACGCGCTCGACTTCGGTGACGACCGGTGACAACAAATGGGGGATGCCGTTGTAGCCCACCAACTCGACCCGTTTGGGGTCTACCATGATGAACTTGAGGTCGTCGGGGGTATGGCGCATCAACAAGGCACAGACGAAACAATTGATGGCGACGGATTTACCGCTACCGGTACTCCCGGCGACGAGTAAGTGGGGCATGCGTTCCATGCCGGCAATGATGGGTGAACCCGAGACGTCTTTGCCCAATGGCAAGCGCAATTTGCCTTTGGAACGGACAAATTCGTCACTTTCGACGATGTCGCGCAAGGCCACGGTCGAAATCGATGAATTGGGGATTTCGATACCCACCACTGATTTGCCGGGGATGGGGGCTTCGATACGAATCGATGGTGCGGCAAGGGCCAACGCCAAATCTTTGTCGAGGGTGGTGATTTTGTTGACTTTGACCCCCACGGCTGGTTGTAATTCGTATTGGGTGACGGCAGGACCGACGTTGATATTGACGACGCGGGCTTCCACTTTGAAGCTAGCCAGGGTTTCTTCGATAAGGCGTGATTTGGTGCGGTGTTCTTCGTCACTAATCGGCGCTTCGACCGAATAGCGCAAATATTCAACGGGGGGCATAGGCCAGGCCCGGTAAGCAGTGCCTGCCTCGAATCCTTCGAGCGCCCCTTGGACCACAGACGTGTTGCTACTGATGGGTTTGGCATTGACCGGAATGACCGGTCGTTGTTGGGACTGGAGCAACATTTCGTCGAGGATGTCCATTTGGGCTTCTTCTTCGACGGCTTTGGTTACGCGCTTGGGTTTGGCGGGTTCTTTGACTTTAGCCGGTTCTTTGGCTTTGACCGGCTCGACGGGGGCTGGTGGTGGTGGCGCGACCAATTCGGTGTCACTGCGGAAGCGGGCTTTGCTTTTGCGCTCGGCAATCGGCGTCACAATGCTATCGGTGAGGCTGGTGTAATTGAGTGCGGGGTCGCTATAGCGTTTGGCGCGGGGGTCGTTGGGCTCGCCACGTAAGCGCACCCAAGTAAGGATGAAAAAATACCGTAATCCAGCGATGATTTGCACCAAAGTAACATCGAACGCCAGCATGATGCCGGCGAGGGCAATCACACTAATAATGGCGAAACTGGCAGGGCGGCCGATGGCGTTGCTAAATATCGCTAACAGCACATAGCCGATAATCCCACCCCCTTGGCCTTGCTGGTCAGCATAGCCTTGGCGGGGCGCAATCCCAAATTCAAGTAACATCAAGAGCCCAAGTACCACCACGACGGTGCCAATGATTTGGGTAGGGTGGAGTGGATTTTTTTCGTTTTGACCACTTTGGAAAAGGGCAATTCCAAGCACTCCTACAACCAATGGCACGACGAGTGCACCCCAGCCGAGCAGTTTTTCGATAAACAACTTCCAACCGGCACCGAGTTGGCCGGTAATACCTGTTAAATAAAAAATAATGGTGACGCCTGCAATCGCAATTAATGCCAACGCAAATAATTCGCGTTGGTGTTCAGGGCGAAGCGACACGGCGCTTTTGCGTTTGGCACGGCGACCGCTGCCGCGCGATTGACTTGATTTGCTTTTGGTCATGTCAGGCCCTCACCCATTGGTAATGTATGACAGATGATAGTAGGTTGTGCGTAGTATAGCACATACGTGTTAGCGTGCTTTTGCCAAAAAATACACAGTGCCAAACGGCACTGTGTATTGATGAGTACTGATTGTACGCTGGGGTGATTGCTTAGGCAGGACCGCCGTAGGTGCTGTTGGCGGCTTGAATCAAGGCGCGCATATATGCAATGGAATAGGCGGTGCCGACCCGGAAGCCACCGAGCATATCGGGGACATGGTCGGGGATGATACAGCCGTCGAATTTGACTTCGCGCAAAGTTTTCATCACGTCATACATGTCTTGGTAGCCATTGTCGATCAGGGTTTCGACCCACGGCTCAGGCATGGGATTGGTGACATTGCGGAAGTGGACTTTGAAAAGTTGACCTTTGGAGGCAAAGTGCTTGATGGCATCAATGACGCCCACACCCATGCCAATCGGTCCCCCTTCGAGCCAGCAACCGATGCACAAACAGACGCCGATGTGGGGGCTGTTGGCGATTTCCATGGCTTTTTTGTAGCCCTCAAAATTACCGAACATACAGCGGGGAATACCGCCCAATGAATAGACCGGGGGATCATCGGGATGGATGCCGATAAAGACGCCTGCTTCTTCGGCGACGGGGGAGATTTGATGAATCATGTAGGCGTAGTTGTCCCACAACTCGTCTTCGGTATAGATGCGGCCATGGGTGAGGTCACCTTCGTAGACGGTGCCGGCCCAGTAGCCTTTGGCGTTTTTGATATCGAGCATACGGGCGTTCATCCCACCACGGCCTGGCACATGGCCGGTGCTCCAGATGCCATTGCCCATGTGGGCGTAGGTGTTGTATTTGATGCCGGCCGCGCCCAAATTGCGAATGAATTGTTTGAATTCTTCGATTTTGGCGTCACGACCGGGCAAATTGAGGGTCATTTCAGGGGAATTGTGCACGCCGAGGTTGGTAATACGGTAGATTTTGAGCCCGTAGTCCCCAAAGCGTTTGACTAGCCGTTTGTAAAAATCGAGGGTGTGCAATTCGGGGTGATTGATGCCCACCATCGCCCACTCGACGCCGAGTTGCTGGTAATACTGCAAATCTTCGTTGCTGGCATCGGCATGGGTTTGGATGGCGAGCTGGATGCCTGCGGTACTCGAGAAATAACCAGGCACGGCGCGCATCGGAATCTGGGCGCTACTACTCATCGTCATTGACCTCCGTAGTGATGTGTTGATCCATCTGCATCATACCATTGAAAAAAGTATTCCTTACCAGCCCTCGTTGTAATAAATGTACAAGCCATCTTTGCCGGGGGCGATGACGTCGAGGCGACCGGTGCCTCGCAAATCAGCCAAGGCGAAGTGGATGCCACAACCGTTGCCAGTGCCCATCGCACCATAATCGATGATTTGTTTGGCAAATCCTTCGCCGGTCCATTTGAAATAATAGATGCCCAAATCATCCCATTCACCTGCTTCGTTGCCGTTGTGGGCGCGGTGGCGTTTGCCGGTGACTAATTCGGGCATACCATCGCCATCAATGTCGGCCCACTGCAAGTCATGGTATTGGGCGTTGTAGGGGTCGATGGGGTGGTGGTGCCAGCTGCCATCGGCTTGGCGTTTGCTCCACCACAAACCGTAGCCGTGGGCGTGGCCGGTGATTAATTCGTTTTGGCCGTCACCATCGACATCGACGACCAGCATTGGAATGCTGGCGGTGGTTCCCCAGGGTGGTGTAGGGAAGTCGTGGTGCCATATCCATTGGCCATGGGCAGGATCAGCAGGCGCTTCGAGCCAGCCGTGGCACAGCACGATATCCATGCGTCCATTGCCGGCGATATCGCCACAGCCCAGTCCATGCCCTTGGGTGCCCTCGGCAAAGGTGTAGATGGTGACTTTTTGGAATTGGCCTGTGCGCTTGCCGTCGCCATCCATGATGAGTTTGTAGTAATTGACGTCACGGTTGGGTGGAGTGTTTGGGACGATTTCGATGACACCGTCGCCATCGATATCCCAGCCACGAGTGGTTTCGACATTGCCAGTGTTCGCGGCAAGGATGTGTTCTGGCCAGGGCTGAGTCTGGTCGGCGGGGCATTCGCGCCAGCGCAAACTATTGCCCCACCAGCCGCCGGTGACATAATCGAGGGTGCCCGTGCCGTTGATATCGAGGGCAATAGTCGAAAAATCGTCGTAGTACTCGCCGTAGCGGGGAATATCACCGATAAAGTGGCGAATGCGGAACTCGGGGCCTTGGTACCAAAATCCCCCGCTGACGATATCGAGGTGGCCGTCGCCGTTGACATCAAAGACCCCAGCGGATTCGTAGCCTTCATCAGAAACCCAGACTTTGCGCCATTTGAGGGGCATGAGGGACTCCTTATTTGTTGCGGTGCAAGCGAATATAGTCGCGGGCTAGTTGGATGTCGGCGAGGGCGTCAGCGGCATTGCTCATAGGCGGACGGAGCCCGGCCACGGCATCGACGAAATTTTGGGCTTGTTGCCACATGGCGTGTACCCACGGCAGTTGTGGTATTTCGATGCGGGGCTGGACGCCGTTGCCGGGATCGCGCATGATTTCGACCCGGCCTGGTCGGGTAAAGGCTAGTGGAGCAGGGAGCTCGAGTTTGATCCAGCCCCGTTCAAAGCAGACAAAGGCGCTTTCTTGCCAATCAATGCTGGTTTGATAGGGGCTCATTTCGATGGTACAGGTCACACCACTATCACTTTGGCCGACTAACAGATTGCCGGCGGGGGCGGCATAGGTCACCTGCCACGATTCGCCGAGCAGGTGGCGCATCAAGTTGACTTGATGGATGTAGTAGTTGACAAAAGCCCAGTAGGCGTCGTTGGTGGCACTGTCCATGTCGGCAGCGGGGGGATCCCAGGTAAATTCTGGTTCAGGCTGGGTATTCCAGATGTTTTGGTTGAAGCCGTTGGCAATCCAGTCGCCAGCAGGCATCAAAATACGAATGTAGGTGAGTTTGCCCAGTTCACCTGATGCTTTGAGTTGTTCGATTTCGGCTTTGGCGAGCATGGTAGCGGGGTCAGAGCGTTTGTGGTAGCCCACCATCATCCAGGTATTGTGGGTGGCGACTGCAGCGACGATGCGTTGGGCTTGGGCGACAGATCCAGCAATGGGTTTTTCGGTGAGAACCGGCTTGCCACTGGCCAGCAATTCGGGAATGAGGGTGCCATGGCGCGTAAACGGTTGGATGGCAACGATGGCATCGAGTTGCTCGTTGGCGAGCAGCTCGGTGTGTGACGTGTAGTGCGCTGGTATGCCCCATTTGGCGGCGACCAGCTGGGCATGGCCGGGTTTGACGTCGGAGATGGCCACGACTTCGCAATTGGGAACCATCACATAGTTGCGCAAATGGGCGGCTTGACCCATGTTGCCAACCCCTACAAAGCCAATGCGGACTTTTTTACTCATACGAACCTCGTTGTTTCATGAGCGATATCGAATATGTCGGGTTACATAATCTCTGCGTGTGGTGGGGCATCGGCGCCACGAGCCGAGCGGAAGTCTTTGAGCTCAAGGCGTAATTCACGGCGCCCTTGCCATTCATTGAGTTGCGGTTGGTAGACGATGTCGATGGCTTTGATGCGCTCGAAGTGGCGGGCACTGTCGCCTTCACCCCAGGCCACGGCGGTGACCACCCGGCCGGCGATGTCGAGTTTGAGCATCAAGTGGCGGTTGTCGCTGCCCATGGTGCGGGCCGAGATGACGCGGCAATTGCGGGTGAGCAATAGTGGGGCGTTGTTGTGTTGTCCGCAGGGTTCGAGGGCCGCCAAATCAGTCAAAATGCTCATATCGAGGGTGGCGGGGTCGATTTCGGCATCGATAGGCAATATACGGACGCCGCCGGCGATATGGTGGATGGCGGCGTAGTCGTTGAGGGCTTGGCGCAAGTGGTCGATGTGGTCACTGTCGATGGTAAACCCGGCAGCAGCAGCGTGCCCACCCATTTTGACAAATTCCACCCCACAATTCCGCAGGGCACTCACCAAATCAATCAAGCCACCTGCCCGCCCCGACCCACGGGAATGGGGGATACCTCGTTCGATGATGATGGTGGGTCGGCTAAATTGGTCGGCGATGCGGGCTGCTACCAAGCCCACCAAGCCAGCATGGGCATCGGGGTCGTCATGGACGATGATGGCATCTTGGTGGCGGTCGATGGCTTGGATATCGCTGGCGATACGCTCTTGGAGCGCTTTGGTTTGTTGTTGGCGTTCGATGTTGATGTCGTTGAGGAACTGGGCTTGGGTGCGGGCGACCTCGGGGTCATTGGTCAGCAATAATTCGTAGGCGGGGGCGGCGTTGTCGAGGCGCCCGGCCGCATTGATGCGTGGGGCTAATTTGAAGCCCACATCGCCGGCGTTGATGGGTTGCCCGTCGAGGCCGGCGACGTGGATGAGGGCCCGGATGCCGGGGCGTTGGCTTTGGGCGAGGCAAATCAGGCCTTGGTGGACGAATGCGCGGTTTTCGCCCGTCAGCGGCCCCAAATCGGCTACCGTCCCGAGGGCTACCAAATCAAGTAGGGCATACATGGCCTGATGGGGCAACGGCATCCCCAATTGCCCAATCGCTTGGACCAGTTTGTAGGCCACACCGACACCGACGAGCCCTTTGTCGGGATAGCCACACAACGGCTGGCGGGGATTGACGACGGCTGTGGCAACGGGGAGGTCTGCGGGTGGAGTATGGTGATCGGTGACGATGACCTCGAGCCCGCGGGTATAGGCGTGGGCGACTTCGTGGCGATTGCTGATACCACAATCGACGGTCAACAGCAGTTGGACACCACTATCAGCCAAACGATCGATGGCATCGATGTTGAGTCCATAGCCTTCACCGATGCGATGGGGGATGTAGGGAGCGATATTGGCGCCGAGTTGGCGAAAGGCATCGCAAATCAAACTGGTTGCAGTAATGCCATCGGCATCAAAGTCACCATAGACGGCGATGACTTGGTGGGTTTGGATAGCTGCGATAATGCGCCGGGCGGCTTTTTCCATGTCGTGCATGAGCAGCGGGTCGTGGTGGGGGTCGTGATGTTGCAGAAAACTGTCGATGGCGCTGGGGGTCGTATAACCACGGGTACTGAGGAGCCGCGCCAAGAACGGTGAAATATGTGATTGCACCGCCAAATCTTCAATGATTTGGCTGGAGATGGTGGGGGCCAATTGCCACTGGGTGTTTTTGATGGAAAGGCGGGCGCTCATGGATGGTATCGCAGACACTGAGGTTGCTGTTGGTGCTAAGTATATCATGGGTGATTGTGTTACCATAAAAACTGCCTCCTGTGTGATGGTAAATTCAACAAAAAGTGAACCGTTGATACTACTGCAAAAGGTACGCTGATGATGGTTTCGTTTAATACGCCCACCGGTTATTTTCATTTACGGGCAGCAGTCGTTTGTTGGCGCGATGATTATGTGTTGGTCCATCAAGCCGTCGGTGATACCTTTTGGTCATTGCCTGGTGGGCGCGTCGACTTGGGCGAATCAAGTATGCAGACGATTGTGCGTGAAATGGGTGAAGAATTGCTGGTGACGGCACAGGTAGGAGCGTTGCTGGCAACGATTGAGGTGATTGATCAACGCCCACAGGGTGGTTTGTTCCACGAAGTAGGGTTTTATTATGCGGTGACAATGCCAGATTTGACATGGCAAGCGGATCCGTTTCGTGGACCCGAAGCGCATAATCCGGTGGATTTTTGGTGGTGTCCGCGCGCACAACTCGCTGATTTAGCGATGTTGCCGCAGAGTGTAAAGTCGCTTTTACTTCAGCGTGATGGGGTATATCGACATATTGTCGAAACGGGGAGCGGCGCGGGTACACGTCATTTCGTTCACGTCAACGTGAGCACTTCGACTACTTCTCTATTGTCAGATTAGAACGTTTGTGTTATTATTTTTTTAATGAAAATGTCATTTATGACAGAATGGTAGGGGTATGACCGCACGTATTGACACCACCGCTCGGCGGCCAATAGAACCACAAGCAAGCTTGACCAATTTTCAAATTGGGCAGGCCTTGCGGGTTGATGATTTGGCGGTGTGTTATGCGGCAACCCATGCAGGCACCGACCGTCCATTGTCTGTGGCGATTTTGCGGCGTTCTGATCCGTTGTCGTTAGCGCGCTTTCGTTTGGCAGCCCAATTAGGGGCGCGGGTGAGTCATCCGGGGGTATTACCGGTGATTGCGGCGGGGCGTGACACTACCTATGGCGATTACATGGTCACTCCTGATGGAGGGGAGCAATCGCTCGATGAATTGCTGATGCAAGGGGCGCTTGAGCCGGTGCATGCGGTGCGTATTTTTAGTCAAGTGGCGACTGTCATCGATGCGCTCCATGACCAACAAATCATCCATCGCGATATTCAACCAGCGACGATTTTGGTGAACCACGACTTTAGCGTGCAAGTCACGGGGTTGGGGTTTGCGGCGTGTGCGGCGAGTCGTGATTTGGTCGATTTCGATGATCGTGATTTATCATCGCCTTACTATCCGGCGTCGCAACG
>CANFUF010000087.1 GCA_947450095.1 Roseiflexaceae bacterium | reverse complement strand
GTTGGTTTTGTGCTGTTGATGCTTTTGTTAAATAAAGTAGCACAGAAATATAACAATTCCTTATAATAACCATTGCATACTGTACATATTAGGGGAGAACGAGATGACGATGATTGATGCGGCCCAGATACATTCATTGTTTCAGACCCATTACGGGCAGGCGCCCAGCCTGATTGTCCGCGCTCCTGGTCGCGTCAACCTGATTGGCGAGCACACCGACTACAACGATGGCTTCGTATTACCCGCCGCCATCGATCGAGCCACCTTTATTGCCGCTGCCCCCCGCACCGACCGGCGGGTCCGGGTACTGGCTGCCGACCTGAACGAAACAGACGAATTTGCCATAGATCATATCGAGCGCAGTGGCATGCGCCCCTGGAGCAACTACATCCGCGGCATGGTGCGGGCCTTGATTGGCGCCGGACATCTCATCAACGGCGCCGACATGGTGGTGGCCAGTAGCGTACCACGCGGCGCCGGCTTGTCGTCGTCGGCGGCACTTGAAGTGGCCACCGGCTACATGTTCCAACTTTTTCATAACCTGAATATTTTGGGTGAAGAGTTGGCCTTGATGGCCCAAGCCACCGAAAACCAATTCGTGGGCGTCAATTGTGGCATCATGGACCAATTCATCGTAACCCTCGGCAAAGCCAATCACGCCTTGTTGATTGATTGCCGCGACTTGAGCTACCAAGAAGTCCCTGTGCCTGCCAACGCCGCCATCATCATCTGCGATAGTCACATCGAACGCACGTTGGCAGGCTCAGCCTACAACCAACGCCGCGCCGAATGTGAACAAGCCGTCGAGCTTCTCAAGCCCTTCATCCCCGGCATTAAAGCCTTGCGCGATGTCAGTAGTGCCCAGTTAGCCAGCCACGGGCATGTCTTGGCGCCGGTGGTATTGCAACGGGCACGGCACGTCGTCAGTGAAAACGAGCGCGTCATCGCCAGTGTGGCAGCCTTGGCCGCCGACAACGTGGCTGAGTTTGGGCGCTTGATGAATGCCTCGCACGCCAGCTTGCGCGACGATTACGCCGTCAGCATCCCCGAAATGGATGCGCTGGTGGCGGCCGCCCAACGGGTCAACGGCTGTTATGGTTCACGCCTGACGGGGGCTGGGTTTGGTGGCTGTACCGTGAGTTTGGTTGATAACAATGCCGTCGAACGCTTCCGTCACGAAGTGGCGGCGGCCTACCTGGCCAGCACTGGGCGCAGTGCCACGATTTATGTGACGCATGCGAGTGACGGCGTCAGCCGCATCCGCCCTGATTCGGCCTAAGAAAAGAGGACACCATGCCCACGATTTTGCTCGTAGAAGACGATGCCACGCTCGCAGAAACGCTTCGCTATAATCTCGAACGTGAAGGCTATACGGTCATTGGTGCAGGCGATGGTGTCACCGCCCTCGAGTTGGCGCGGCACGACAAACCCGACATTGTGGTGTTGGATGTAATGTTACCGCGCCTCGACGGTTTTTCCGTTTGTCGGATGCTGCGCAAAGAAAGCGCCATCCCCATCATCATGCTCACCGCCCGCCAAGACGAAGTCGACCGGATTGCCGGCCTCGAATTAGGCGCCGACGATTACCTCACCAAACCCTTTAGCGTGGGCGAATTGCTGGCCCGCATCCGCGCCATCTTGCGCCGCAGTGACCGCAGCAGTGGGAGTGGGGCCGACCGTGATGTGTTGCATATCGGCACGATCAAGCTCGATGCTGGCTCACGCCGAATTTGGCGTAACGACGTCGAAATCCAACTGTCGCAAAAAGAATTCGACTTGCTGGCCTGTTTAATGCGCAACCGCGGTTTGGCCTTGTCACGCGATGTATTGCTCGAGCGAGTCTGGGGGTTTGATTATGTGGGCGATGGGCGCACCGTCGATGTGCACATCCGCTGGCTCCGTGAAAAAGTCGAACTCGACCCCAGTGCCCCCGAATACCTGCAAACGGTGCGGGGGATTGGCTATCGTTTTGATTTACCCACCACATAAAAAAATATGGGAGAGCAGTAATGTTGTTTGATTTGCTCATCCCATGGGTGATTGCCGCTGCCGCCATTACATGGCTGGTGATTATGTGGCAAAATCGTCCCCCCGAGCCACAATCACCGCCACCACCACCGGTGGTGGTAGACCGCCCCTATGCCCCCGCCGAAATCATCGTGTCGGTCATCGACATCGGCATTTTGTTTGTCAATGGTGACGGGATTGTCTTGATGCACAATCCTGCCGCCAGCGAATTACTCAATCTGCAACGCGACGGGGTCGGGCGCACCTTGATAAGCCTGATTCGCGACCATCAATTCGATGAATTCGTGCGTGACGTGGCCGTGCGTTGTGAATCCGACGAAATGCTGTTGCCGATGCGCAACCCGGCCCGCACATTGCGGGTCAGTGCCCGCCCCATCATTCAGCCCGACGATGATGTGATTGTGATTTTGTTGATTCGCGATATCACTCAGCTCAGTCAACTCGAACGTTCCCGCCGCGACATGATTGCCAGTGTGTCACACGAATTACGCACACCCTTGGCCGCCCTCAAATTGTTGAGTGAGACGATTGCCAGTAATCCCCCACCCGAAATCGCCCAACGCATGGCGCGCCGGATTTCGGACGAAGTCGATGCCCTAACCCGCCTCGTCAACGACTTACATGATTTGTCCCAAATCGAAGCCGGCCGGATTGCCTTGCAAATGTCCCCTACCGATGTGATTCAAATCGTCGAACGGGCCATTGAACGCATCCAGCCCCAAGCCGACAGTCATCATATTGAAGTGAATCACACCGTACTGAGTGGCTTACCGATGATGCTCGCCGATGCCGGACGTATCGATCAGGTGTTGCTCAATTTGCTCCACAATGCCGTCAAATTCACCCCTGACGGCGGCTATATCACCATTGGCGCACAGTTGATTAATTTACCCCACGATCACGATGTGCTCCCAGGCATCCCCATCGACCACAATGCGGGCGAATGGGTGGCTATCACCGTGACCGATACCGGTGTCGGCATCCCCAGTGAACATCTACCACGGGTATTTGAACGCTTCTACAAAGTCGACCAGGCCCGCACCCGCGGTTCGGGTACCGGCCTGGGATTAGCCATTGCCCGCCATCTTGTCGAGGGCCATAGCGGCAAAATCTGGGTAGTGAGCACCGTTGGTGTCGGTACGACGTTTATTTGCACCCTGCCAACGGCGTAACAGCTCGTCTGCGCACCACTACGCCAACACTCTGGCCTCGCAAAAAAACTGCGCCAGCGGCGCCGGTAACAATTCGGCGAAGCGCGTTTTTTGTCCCACCGCATGCCCTGCCAACGGCATCAAGCGCGCCGTGAGTGGTTTTTTCAAGGCCGTCGCCAACGTGGCCACCTCGCGGTAAATCCCGGCCAGCACCGCGGTATCGACATCGCCCGCCAAGGGAATGGTATCGAGCCCGGTGCCACACACCGCACTAAACGCCAACAAATCACGCAAGGTATAGCGGCCATCCAGCGCCCGTTGCGCCAACGTGGCGTCTTCGACGACGGGCAACATGATGCCCGAAAACCCCAACTGCGTCACCGCACACCCGCGAATCGTCGCCGTCAAGGCCCGCACCGCCGCCAACGTGCCCCAGTCCCCAAACGGCACTCCTGCCAGCGCCTCAATGGCGGCAGCAATGCTCCGCTCGGGGTGGGGATGGGGTGCCAGCGACCAGTCACAACCGGCATAATTGATACCATACTGGGCACAAATCGGTTGCGCAATGGCGCGCAAGCGGGCATCGTGCGCCACAATCTCGCGAGCCAACGCCGCCAAGGCCGCCGCCACCAGCACCGGGCGGTCAGGGTGATCGAGTGGCACGTCGACCAACGGCCGCGTCACTTGCCACGCCAAAGCCGCCGCTTCGGGACCAATCGCCAGCCACGGCGCACTACCATCGTGCCACGATGCCGGGAAGAACGGACTGCCCGCCGGCACCATCGCCAAGGCCGCCACCCGCAGATTCCCCACCCCACCCGGCACTTTGCGCGCCAAGTCATGGGTCATCTGCGCCATTAATTGCACCACCGCATCATCGACCTGCCCATTGGCGGTCAGACTGACGCTGGCAAATACCGCTTGCGTGGCCGCCATGGCATCGGCCAACTGCCCCAAACGGTCGCGAGGCACAATCCCCAACGTGGCATAATCGAAGCCGTCGTCGAGGGCTCGGTCTTCGATTCCCGTGGCCACACTCACCAAATCGGCACAACTATTAAACCCATTCATGGTGGGGGTACACCGCAAGGTCTGCACCACATAGCCAGCCTCACCAAGCTGCTGACGCAAGGCATGCGCGGCCTGTGCCCCGCGCCCCAAATCACCTTCACGCGCGCCAATGGTAATTGTGCGTAATTCCATCGTTTTTCCTTTTTGTAAAAAACAGTACGGCGCCTGACCGCTGTACCCACACCCGCATATCTGCCTACGCGCAGCAGTGGTGGGCGCAGGGCAGTGCGATCGCACGTTGCACCTTAGCCCACCACCAGGCGTATCAACCAAAACGCCACCATGCCTAGTCCTACCGTCACAATCGCGTTTTCGGTCCGCCATGCCACCAGGGCGCCCACCACTGCGGCGCCTACTGCTGGCCCCAGCTGCACCACCCGGCCGTGGTCGCCCATCTGGGTGACCACCGCCGGGACGATGAGTGCCGTAAACACCGCCGGCGGCACATATTTTAACCACAACGCCAACCAGGCCGGTGGGTCATTGCGCAACAACAGCAAGGGAATCGCCCGGGCGGCATAGGTTACCGCAGCCATTCCCGCATACGTCAACCAAATCGACATCTATCGCTCCCTCTCACAGTTGCTTTAGGAATGCCTCAAACCGCACCAAACCTTGATCGAAATCGGCTTTGCCAAAGCCCACCCGGAAGTAATTGCCCGGGTAGCCATAAACACTCGCCGGCAAAATCAGCACTCCCGCCTGCGCCGCCATTTCTTCGGCAATCTGGGCAATCGGTTTGGCGTGAAGAATCTGGGCAAAGGCCACGCTCCCGGCCCGCGGCGCCACCATCTGTAAGCGATCAGGCATGCGCAGACAGACCGCTTGGAACAACTGTAGGTTGCGCAACACAATCGCCCGACTGCGAATCAACATTCGTTGCGACGCCCGCAAGGCAATCAACGCCAACACCTCAGAAGGGGCCGAATTGCAAATCGTGGTGTAATCTTTGTAGGCTAGCAGTTTTTGGCGCAGCACTGCGTCACGCACGACGAGCCAGCCAATCCGCAACCCTGCCAACCCAAAGGCTTTGGACATCACCCCCAGACTCAACGCCGACGGTGACAATTCACAGGCCGCCGGCAAACGGTCACTGGGGTTGTATTCCAACATGCGATAGACTTCGTCCGCAAACAACACCGCTCCGGCCTCGTGTGCCATCGCCACCACCGCCCGCCACTCGTCGTGGCTCAGCAAGGCCCCTGTCGGATTGTGAGGCGTGTTGAGCAAAATTAGCTTGGTATTGGGGCGGATGGCCCGGCGTAATTCGTCGATGTCGAGGCGCCATTCTTGCTCGGGGCGCAACTCAATCAAGGTCACATCGGCGCCGGCGGCTCGCCCTACTTCGTAGAGCGACTGATAACCCGGCCACGTGCTAATCATATGATCCCCAGGACCAAGCAACACATTGGCAGCGATAAACACGGCTTCTTCGGCGCCGGCAAAGGTAATCACTTCGTCGGGATCAATGCCGTCATACAGCTGGGCAATGGCAGTCCGTAAGGCCGGCAAGCCGTTGGTCTCGGTATAGCCGAGGGTCAACGATTGCCAGCGCTGCAGGGCGTCGTCGTCGGCCAGCGCCAACAAATCGTGCATCGCCATGCCTTGGATGTCTGAACTACACAAAATATAGGGCGTGCTAAATTCGTAGCGCGCAAAAAAACGCTCTAGCGTAAACTCAGGAATTTTCATTGATGGGCTCCATCTGTGCTAATTGTTGACGGCGCGCCAGCCAGGCCCCTACGGCACTCGCCAAAATCCCGGCCGTCAACACGTACCAACTCCCCGGCAACACCAGTGCCGTAGCCACCGAAATAACTGCCGCGAGTATCGCCACCACCAAGTTGACGCGGTCACGCAACATCGGCACCGTAAAGGCGATAAAGGTCAATGGGAAGATCAAATCGAGCCCTAGTGCAGCTGGATTGGGAATCAACGCCCCTAACAAACTGCCGATGATGGTGCTGGTCGCCCACACAAAATAAAGACTCAAATTCGAACCCAATTGAAACCAGGCATCACCACCATGCTGGGTGAAGCGTTGCACCCCCACAGCGTAGGTTTCGTCCGTCAATTGAAACGCCACCAGCGCCCGTAACCAGGTGGGCGACTTGCGGATGTACGAGGCCGTCGAGGCTGCCAACAACAAATGGCGTGCATTGATGATGGCGGTTGTTGCAATGATACTAAAGGGGTGCGCGCCACTACCAAACATCCCCACGGCGGTGAACTGCGAGGCGCCGGCAAAGACAATCAGCGACATCCCCAACGTTTCCCAGAAACTTAGTCCGGCCGACAAAGCGCTCACGGCATAGACCATCCCAAACGGAGCCACCCCCGGCCAGACCACCAATGTCGCCAAAAATCCCTGTTGAATCGTGGCCCAGCGACTCATGCCCGCACCCCTTCAATCAAGGCGACGGCGATATGGAAGCTGCCGTCCGCTTCGATCCCCAAAATATCGCGCACGTGCGCCGGCGCATTGGCCATCAAGCGTTGCAACTGAGCCACTTCGGGGGCGGGTGTCGCCATGCGCGTCACCCACGTGGTAAATTCGAGGCGCACCGACCAGGTCTGTACGTGGCGGGCGGGCAACCCAGCCGCGCCACACATCTCGAGCCATTGCGCCACGCTGTGGTCACGGACATGCGAGGGGTCACGCAAAATTTCTACCGTATTTAAATAGGTATCGGCCATCGGTGCGGGGGGTGACACCACATCTACCAACAACCAGCGCCCTCCGGGCACCAGCACCCGTTGGATCTCACGCAGTGCCTGGAGCGGGTCGGCGAAATGATGGGCCGCATAGCGCGACACCGCCACATCAAACGAGCCATCAGCAAAGGGTAATGCCGCCACATCGGCTTTTTGGATGGTCACATTGTGCAAGCCTCGTTTTTCGACTTGGGCCTGGGTCTGGTCAAGCATGGCCTGCGTCAAATCGACCGCCGTCAAATGCAAAGCCTGGGCCGCCAACCCGATGGTGACATGCCCAGCGCCACACCCCACATCGAGCACCCGTTCGCGCCCCGTCAAACCGGCTGCCGCCAGCAACCCTTGCAGATCGGCGCCGCTCGCATGCACGGTGCTGGTGGTGTAATTGGCGGCCACGGCGCCAAATTGTTGTTGGATGGATTGATTGACTGATGCATCGCTCATGGTTGTAATCCTATGATAATCCGCTTGTTGGTAGCACCTTTACTGCGGGTTTTGAGCAGGGTAACCTGCCCCACTTCACCCGTGTGGGCTACGTGGGTACCGCCGTCGGCCTGCAAGTCGAGCCCCACAATGTTGACCGTGCGCACTTCGCTGATACCCTCGGGCAACAGGCTGATTTTGGTACGAATCAAATCGGGGATGGCAAAGGCTTCGTCACGGGGCAAGATGTTGACTTCAATCGGGCGATTGGCAGCGACTTCCACGTTGACTTTTTCGACAATGGTTTGTGCCAGCTCATTGCTAAAGTCGGTGATTTCGAAGTCGAGCCGCCCCTCTTCGAGATCCATGTTGCCCCCGGTCACATAGGCGCCATAATCGCGAAAGACCACGCCACACAACAAATGCAAGGCGGTGTGGGTGCGCATCAAGCGGTAGCGGCGCGCCCAATCAATCGCACAGGTGACGGTTGTGCCAACGGCCGGTAATTCACCGTCGCTGAGGGTATGCACGATGCCGTCGGGAGTTTTTTTGACTTCAGTAATCTGCCAACTGTTCCCACCTACGCTCATGGTGCCAGTGTCGTGTGGTTGGCCGCCGCTAGTGGCATAACAGACGGTTTGATCGAGGACGACTCCATGGCCTTCGCTGGCATGAGCGATCACGGTGGCGGTGCATTCCCGCAAAAATGCATCGTGATGATACAACAATATGGTCATAACAGTTCCTTCTGGTAACGTGCTCTTGTGTCTATTCTAGCCTAGTTCTAGGACGGTACGATTGTCATTTGTCTCGCGCAAGGCACACGGAGGGCGCGGAGGCTACGGGCGCTTGCACTTCCTACCTTAATTCCTCCTTCATACTTCACGCTTCCTACTTCGGTTTCTCGCACAGAGCACACGCAGAACAAATAACACACGTTTTCCATTCACAGAAATCCATTTTTGCCTTAAATTATCCCAAATCAACGATTTATATTATGTTATTTATAAGTTTTATTAAAATTTCATTGACATTAATACTATCGCTGTATTACAATAAACTTACATTTTATGCGTTGATCAAAAAAGGGTACTATATGTGGCATTTGTTTACGCGTGTATCATTTATTTGGCGTCTGACCTGTATGTTCATGATTGTGATGCTGATTGCCTTGAGTGGCATACCCAGCATCGCTGACGCCCGGCCACGCGGAGCACAATCGACGGGACAGCCACGAGCCACCATCACCCCTTTGTACAGCGATGTCCAGGTCGACACCGATTGTAGTGGCAGTGCCTGTGCCGATGTGTTTATTGGTATACCTCTTGATAACCGCAGTTTAGTCGTTGGGAACGATGGCACAATTTATGTAGCATACATGCTTGGGGGCGCGACTTATTTTTCCAAAAGTACGAATCGCGGTCAATCATTTAGTACGCCAAAAATGATTTTCAACGATTCTACTGCATCATTCAATAGAGGTAATCTTTCGATTACCAGTACTGGGGTATTGTATTATTATTCATTAATCGGGCGCCAAATCATCAAAAGTACTGACGGTGGCGATAATTGGAGTGAAATCGACACTGGGCTCAACGGCGTCTCCCCTCGTGGGAAATTTGTCGTTGATGGCGATTATATCTATGTCATTGCAATGGATAGTACTACGTTCAATTATGTCCTCGCTTATAGCAACAATAATGGCACTAGTTGGAATACCACCGTACTTGGTAATACAGTGGCTATGTATGGCGATGTGGCAGTCGACCCCAACACCCACAAAGTTTATGTATTTGTGGAAGGGGGTGGCGGTAACGGCCCAAAATGGGGCGTCAGTAATGATTATGGTGCCACCTTTACCTTTACGTCAGGTTCGTTTATGTCAGGTTCGTTTTCTGCAACAGGAACGCTGATATCGTTTGGCGCGAGTAGCACAAACAAATATCTCTATATTGTTGACAGTGAAACAACATTCATCAACCGTGTAAACGTAAGTGACGGCACGATCTTCCAACCAACCATCGAAACAACGACAAAGGGACGGTCAATTGCCACCGATTTTTGTGGAAGTGTCGTGGTTGCAGGCAAAACCCCCGGTACAGGTGATTACCAAACCTACTTCCAATATAGTACCGATAGTGGCGCAACCTTTAGTACCAAGCAAATAGTGGTGTCAGGGCTTGGTACAAGCCAGAGTACTCGCTATTACAAAGAATTCGTCGACGCCGCCATCAATCCCACCAACGGCGACATTGTTATCTATTACGAAAAAGCCGGACACACCTATTCCACCACCTATGCTGGCTTGCTGCCTAGTGGCGCGAGCTGTACCATGCCTGGACCAGCGGCCACCGCCACCAAGACCAGTACTGCCACCAAGACATTCACTGCCTCGAAGACGGCCACCAACACCGCCACCGGCACCAAGACTGCGACAGGGACTAGGACCAACACCGCCACCAAGACATTCACCGCATCCCCAACGGTACCGGGTGGTGCGGCAACCACCCCTTTGTACAGCGACGTAAAGGTCGACACCGATTGTAGTGGCAGTGCCTGTAGTAATGCCTCACTTGACAGTGCTCTTTCAACCCACAATATAGTGTTTGGTAGTGATGGTACCATGTACACTGTATTTCGCACCGGTACCACCACCTGGTTCGCCAAAAGCACCAATCGCGGCCAAACATTTAGTACCCCCCAGGCTATTTTTAATTATTCACCCAATTTATTCGATAACCTGGGGCAACTCGCAATTACCAGTAGCGGCGTATTGTATTATTTTGCGTTGTCCGAGAAAAAAATCATCAAAAGTACCAATGGTGGCACGACATGGGGCGAAATCGGTATAGATCTCGGCAGCTCAAGGCCCGATAGATTTGCGGTTGACGGTGATAATATTTACATTCTTGCATTGAATAGTTCAGGCAGGCATGAAGTTATTTATAGCAATGACACAGGAGCGACATGGGCGAAAACGGTTATTGGTGGTTTTATGGCAATGTATGCCGATATAACCGTTGACCCCGTCACCCATAAAGTGTATGTATTTGTTGAATGGGGGGAAGAACCAGCGAAATGGAGCGTCAGTAGCAACTACGGTGCGACGTTTACTGATACTACACTACTTAACTACTTTGGCATAGGAACTAAGGCTGTAGTAGGGGCAAATGGTACCAATAAATATCTCTACATAATTTCAAGTATAAGCGATGTGTTAACCCGTATTAATGTGGCAGATGGAGCACGATCAGAATTTACTATTGCGAATGCCACTATCGGCGGATCCACTGGGATGGGACACGATGTTGCGGCCAGTGATTTTTGTGGAAACTTCGTCGTGCTTGGCAAGCGACGCGTCGTAGTCAATAGTACAGTTGATTATAAATTATTCTTTCAATATAGTACCAACAACGGCACCGCCATTAGCGCTGAACAAATTTTTGCTACTGTTCTTTCTTCTAGTAATCCAGGATACAAAGAACTAGGCAACGTCGCCATCAATCCCACCAACGGCGACATTGTTGTCTACTACGAAAAAGCGGGCGATGTTTATACGGCCACCTATGCCGGTTTGTTGCCTAGTGGCGCGAGCTGTACCATGCCTGGACCAGCGGCCACCGCCACCAAGACCAGTACTGCCACCAAGACATTCACTGCCTCGAAGACGGCCACCAATACCGCCACCGGTACTAGGACTGCGACAGGGACTAGGACCAACACCGCCACCAAGACATTCACCGCATCCCCAACGGTACCGGGTGGTGCGGTAGCCACCCCTTTGTACAGCAACGTAAAGGTCGACACTGATTGTGGGGGCAGTGCCTGTGCGGGTGCGACAATTGACAGAGTACTCGACGCTGGTGTCGACGAAGTTACCGGCAGCGATGGCACCATCTACACCGTATTCCGCACCGGTACCACCACTTGGTTCGCCAAAAGCACGAATCGTGGCCAAACATTTAGTACCCCCCAGGCTATTTTTAATGATTCTCCCAATTTACCCGATAACCTCGGGCAACTCACAATTACCAGTAGCGGCGTATTGTATTATTTTGCGTTGTCCGAGAGAAAAATCATCAAAAGTACCGATGGTGGCGCAACATGGAGCGAAATCGGTATGGGGCTCGATGGCAAATGGCCACGCAAATTTGTCGTTGATGGTGATAATATTTACATTTTAGTAAGTGCGAATGATTATTTCGTGAACTATAGCAATGACGGCGGGGTAAACTGGGCCACTACCAATGTTGGTAACCGCTATTCCATGTATGGTGATATAACGGTTGATCCCGTTACCCACAATGTCTATGTCATTATCGATGGAGGCGGGAGCAACACTACCAAGTGGGGGGTAAGTACTGACTACGGGGCGACCTTTACGTTCACATCCATGCCTAATATTTTTGCTTCCACCTCGACAATCGCCATCGGAGCAAGTGGTACCAATAAATATCTCTACCACGCGGGGCTTCAAGGAAACAATATAGTTCGGATTAATCTCGCCGATGCAACACTATCACAACTCCCCATTGCGAGTGGCATACTCGAAGGACCCCAACTTGCCAGTGATATCTGTGGCAATGTCGTCATTGCGGGCAAGCGCCGTGTCGTGGTAAACAGTACGGCCGATTATCAAACCTACTTCCAATATAGTACCAATAGTGGTACCACGTTTAGCCCCGAACAAGTGGTAGTGACGGGGTTATCGAGTAGCAATCTGAATTACAAAGAATACGCCCATGTCGTCATTAATCCCACCAACGGCGACATCGTCATCTACTACGATAAAGCGGGCGATGTTTATACGGCTACCTATGCCGGCTTGTTGCCTAGTGGCGCGAGCTGTACCATGCCTGGACCAGCGGCCACCGCCACCAAGACCAGTACTGCCACCAAGACATTCACTGCCTCGAAGACGGCCACCGCCACCGCCACCGACACCAAGACCAACACTACCACCAACACCGCTACCCCAACGCGCACACTCACCGCATCAGCGACCCCTGCAATCGTGCCACCAATCAGCGCGTTGTACAACAAGGTCCAACTCGATACCACGTGTGGTGATGGGTTGAGCTGTATTGCCGGTAATCTCGGGGAATCATTTACTACCCGCAAAATCGCCGTCGGGAGCGATGGCACCATCTACATGGTCTTTACCACTGCCACCGGCGTCTATATAGCCAAAAGTACCGATCGTGGTCAGTCATATAGCGCCCCCATCTTGGTCACGACCAGCGTCACCGTCGGTAATCGTGGTGAAGGCGAGCTCACGATTAGTACCAATGATACGCTCTATTACGCCTCGTTTGGCACAAACGGCAAGGTCTTCAAAAGCACCAATGGCGGCACAACCTGGACTGATATTGGCATGAATCTCAACGGCAACAATGCCACCCGCTATGCAGTCGACGGCAACAACATTTATGTGTTGGCCATCCAATATATCCCTGCGTATAAATTTGTGTTGTATTACAGTAATGATAGCGGTAGCACCTGGAATACCACCGATATCGGCAATCCCTATTCATTAAATGGCGACATCGCCGTTGATCCCGTCAGTCACAACGTCTACTTGTTTGTCGATAGTGGGGGTTATAATACCGCCGTCTATGGGGTCAGTACCGATTACGGTGCCACCCTCGACATCCAACCATTGCCCAATGTCAAAATCACCGGTGTCACCGGGACACTTGGCTCATTCAATAGCACAAATTATTTCTATATCGCTGGGATTGGTGCATCTGTATGGCGCATTGACCCGAGTCAAAACACCGTAACCAGCTCCCAAGTATTTGGTGGGCTCGGACACGACCGCACCATCACCAGCGATATGTGTGGCAGTGTGGTTGTGGCCGGCAAAGATTTGGCAGTAGTTAACACCGGCATCTACCAAAACTTCTTTCAGTACAGTACCAATGCTGGTACCACATTTAGTAATCCCTTGGTCATCGAAACCAATATCACCACCAGTGCGATCGAAGATTTGCCCCATATCAAAATCAACCCGCTCAATGGTGATATTTTGGTACTCTATGAAAAGTTAGGGCATATCTATGCCGCTACCTATGCGGGGCTCTTGCCTACGGCGCCTACCTGTGCAGCACCGTTGCCCACGTTGACCGCCTCCAAAACCCCCACCAAGACAACGACTCCGACCGCTACGGCCACCAACACCAGCACTGCGACCAACACTAGCACTGCGACCAACACCAGCACGGCCACCAACACTAGCACTGCGACCGGCACCGCTACCGATACCCGCACTGCTACTGATACCAGTACTGCTACTGGCACCAATACCGCTACCAACACCCGTACCAACACCAATACGGTGACGAGTACCAATACCGCCACTGATACCCGTACTGCTACTGACACCAATACCGCTACCAACACCCGTACCAACACCAATACGGTGACGAGTACCAATACCGCTACTGATACCCGCACCGCTACCGGTACCAAAACAAGCACGAGTACCAATACTCCGCTTGCAACAAATACCAATACCCGTACTGCGACCAGTACCAGCACAGCAACGAATACCAGTACTGCAACCGTCACTCCCACCCCATCCAAGACCTTTACGATCACCAAAACACCGTCAGCAACGGTAGTTGCCGGCGTCATCCCCACCACCAACAACCCCACCATCGACAATACGCTTGGTGGCGTACGCATCATCGCCAACCCGTCGTTTGAATCAGGCAGCAAAGTTGCATTCCCCTGTGAAACGCAAATGGCCGGCTGGTATACTTCGCACCCCGTCCAAGAAAGTTGTCGGGTCTTTGAACTATGGGGCAGTGGACTCACCAATGTCGAGTCAGTATCAGGGGTCACCCCACCTGATGGTGCCTACTACATCGAACTCAACGCCTATAACTCATCGATGGCCTACCAACCCATTTGTATGGTGGGTGGCGAAACCTTTGACTTCGAGTTCTATCATCACACCCGCTCGTGGAATAGCACCAACGAAATCCAGTTCCGTTTTGGGATTCCTTCTGGGTTAGATGCTGGATCTAAAGCAGCTGACTCGTATAGCAGAGTCGTCGTGCAAGGTATAAACACCCTCGGCAGCAGTGGTAGCACCGCCACGGTCAGTCTGACCAACGGCCAAGACACCAGTGATACCGGTTACGAAATCAAATCAGACCCCAGCAAAAACTGGGTGCGCATCTATGGCACACACACAATCCCCAGCGACTTTGGCGGTATCCGCAACCTCGGGTTCTATGGGATTCAGCCCAGTGGCGGCTCGGCAAATTTGCTCGACAACATCAACATTGACCTCAAACCAGTCATTGACATGGGGACGAGTCGTGACCGCACTGCGGCCGAAGGCAGTAGTCCCACCGCACTCAATGTGCGTATCAACGGCAAAATCTCTGCCGGCACGCAACTGGTCCTCAACCTCGACAACGGCAATGCGGTACCAGACAGTGACTTCACCATCGGCACTATTTCGGCCGGAGCTAATGGTACCGCCACGATTACCCATACGGTGGGTACCAATTCGTGGATTATCACCGTGCCCCCTGGCTATTACGATGGTGGTATGGTGGCCGGGAGCAACCAAGGTGGCTTGACCATCCCCGTCAATTACATCTACGACCAAGTAGCCGAAGGTACAGAGTGGGCCTGGTTCAATATCAGTAGCCCCGGCCAAGACGGCGCTTCATTAAACTGGGTATTGGGCGACCCTACCTGTGATAATTCTTTCAAGAGTGACGGCGCAGTGTATACCATCACCAACCTTAATCCCACCGCCACCCCCACCAATACCGCCACCGTCACACCATCACCGACAATAACCTATACTCCATCCAAAACCTTCACCGCAAGCCGTACGCCGTCACGCACCTTTGCGCCGGGCATCATTCCCACCACCGGCAACCCGACAATTAACAACAGCATCGCTGGAGTACGCTCGCTGGTCAATACCTCGTTTGAAAACACCGATTCGACCTGTGTGACAAACAATAACAATTGGTCATATATCAAACAAGAAGATATGC
>CANFUF010000086.1 GCA_947450095.1 Roseiflexaceae bacterium | reverse complement strand
TGCGCCAACTAGGCGTAGGGACGCGGTTTTATTATAGTAATTCACTCGCCGAAGACGAATGGGCCGGTCGTGACCGGGTGTTGCGCTGGCTGTGGAGCGAATACGGTGAGCCCCATGCCGGCGAAATCGCCACGATTCCCACTGCCGTCAATATTATCGGACCCACCTATGGTTGCTTTAATGCGCCATCAGAATTAACCGAAATCACACGCATGATCGAAGGTGCCGGTGGTACCATTAACATGGTCTACCCCTACGAAACCACCCTCAGCGAAACCCCCCGCTTAGCCGCTGGCGCAGTCAATGTGGTGCTTTACAAAGAATTCGGTACCGGGCTGGCCAACGAGCTAGGCAAACCAGTGTTGTATGCGCCGTTTGGGATGCAAGACAGCGTGGCATTTGTGCGCCAATTAGGGCAGTTGTTGGGGACGAGTGACAAGGCCGAAGCCTTTATCCGTCGTGAAAAACGTACTACCTTGCAGGCGGTATGGGATTTGTGGCGCGGCCCCCAAGGTGACTGGTTTGGCACACTCGATATCGGCGTGGTCGCCGGATTGTCGCATGCCGAAGGAATTGTACGGTTTTTGGGGGATGAATTGGGGATGAAGGTGGTGTTTGCATCAGCACGCCCGCGCCGCCCCGGTGATTATGACAACGAAGCAATCCGTCAACACATTCACAAACGGGCACCATCGTTTATCTTTGGCACCATGAATGAGCGGATTTATTTACGCGAATCTGGCGCAAAATACACCAACTTTGTGCCGGCCGGATTCCCTGGACCTGGGGTACGACGTGCCGTCGGTACGCCGTATATGGGGTATCGGGGCTGTGTCTATTTGGCCCAAGAAATCATGAATCGATTGTATGATGGCCTACTCAACTTCTTGCCCGTCGATGGCGCCTATGCAGCCCAACGCGCCAACGCCGCCGGGACACCGGCCCCAGCTGGTGACAGCAACCAAGGGAATTTGCCGTGGAACAACGAAGCGCGGGCTATCCTCGATAAGGAACTAGAAAAACTGCCCTACTTACCGCGCATATCCGCCTCACGCCAACTACAGATGGCGATTGAAGGGATTGCCCGCCAACGCAATGCCACGGAAGTCACCGTCGAATTAGTCGAACTTGGGCTCGCGCAAAATCGCCAAGGCTAAAAACTGCTGCTGCGTGTTACCCACATACCTCATGCCGTTGTCGTATGCAACGGTATGAGGTGTTGTTGTATGATGGTAGTAGCGCATTTGCAACGAGAGAGTAACATGTACGACGCATTACACCACATCCAACAACGGATTATCACCGCCGCACAACAGACTGGGCGCGATGCCAGCCAAATACGCTTAATTGGGGTAAGCAAAACGCATCCTGCCGAGGCTGTGGCGGCTGCGTTTGCCGCAGGGCTGACTGATTTTGGGGAAAATAGAGTGCAAGAAGCTGAAGAAAAAATCACCACCCTCAGTGCCCAACGGCCACAATTAACCTGGCATTTGATTGGGCATTTACAGCGCAATAAAGCCAAAAAAGCCGTACAGATTTTTGATTATATTCACTCGGTCGATAGTCTCGAATTAGCCCAAGCAATTAGTCGCCACAGCCAAGAACTAGGGCTCGCACCACGCAAGATATTGTTGCAGTGCAATGTGTCCGGTGAAGCAAGCAAAGAAGGAATTGCGGCGCAGGAGTGGCAACACGATGCACAAATTTGTCAACAGATTCTGACCCTGGCTCAGCAAATGGGCGAATTGCCGGGAGTAGAGATTTGTGGGTTGATGACGGTAGCGCCATATAGTGAGAACCCGAGTGAAGTGCGTGAAGTGTTTCGCTCGTTGCGGCTCCTGCGTGATCAGATTGCGGCGGTCATTTCCCATCATCCTTGCACAGAATTGTCGATGGGGATGAGTGGCGATATGGATGTGGCAATTGCCGAGGGCGCCACAATGATTCGCATCGGGCGAGCGTTATTTGGGGAGCGGAGCTATGCGCCACAAGGGCAAGTGATGTGACAGCGGATTATGATTTTCGCCGGGTAATTGGACAAGCAGCCCTCGCTGAAGAGCGCACTACTGCATTATATGAAGCCACGCATCTCGACCCGATTCGGGTAGAACAACGGATAGATGCGTGGCAACAAACGATTGCCGCAACAGATGAAGTGGCCTGGCAACGTTATCTGACCATCCATGGCTGGAGTCAAGCACAGCTCGCTACGTTATGTAGTGACACGGTATTTGTGGGTGACATGCAGCAATTACCCAGTTGGGCGTTGGTGTTGTGGGAAGCGTGGGATGATGTATTGACCTCAGAACAGCTGAGTAGCATCCAGACGCTAATGCCAACGCTCACGAGTCATGATGGTGCACTGATTTTGCCGTTTGTCACGTGGGGAATCCAAACACTCTATACCGGTGAATGGCCACAACGCGCGATTTTGCCCGAACCAACCGTATTTGCATCGTGGTTGGTCCAACAATTGAGTAACATCGTGGGCAAAACTGCGACAACCTGGGTGAATCACCAAGGGACACATCTGCACATACCCCGTACGGTAGCCCGTGTCACCCCACTGTTGCATGACAGTATTTGGCGAGAATTTGCAGTAACGCATGCCTGGATGATGCGCAGTATTGCGACCGCCGTCTGGCATATTTGCCATACCATTCAATCAGCCTGTATTCATTTAAGCCAAGATTGGGATAAATTACGCCAACAATATGGGATAAATGGTCCCGTACCCACGATTATTGCATTACAAAATGCGCCATTAGCCTATGCTGCAGTAGGTGGGGTAGTATTACAGTGTACCAATCAGCAACACCTTATTTATGTGCCTCATTTGCAGCCCAAAAACGACGGATTTGCGACAATCCACGCCTGGTTGCAACGCCGTGGGGCACCGTTACTGCCCCAGCTTGCACACACGGTACAGGGGCAAGACTATTACTGGGTACAACTTCCTCCAGCCCGATTCCCAGAACACACAGAATACCCAGCATATGCACAATCGATTGGGGCATTGGCCGCCTTGTGTGACATCTGTGGGATAGTTGATTTAACAGCGGCAGCGGTGCATAGTGTTGGTACTCAAATTTGGCTCCTCGATGCGACGAGTGTGGCCACCCCCAACACCACACCACTCGCGCATCGGCTCATACACGGCAATGGTAGTGATGCTCCTGCAGTTTTTCATACGAGTATTGCACAACTCACGCAACCACAGCAGCATGCGCTATTACTCGACGAATATGTCACTGATGTGATTGCCGGATATCAACTATGTAGTGATTTTGTGATGCAACGTTCTGCTGATTTAACGCATTATTTACAGGGGCGTGTGCCGTTTGCACAACGAATTATCACGCATCCCAGTGACGTGTTGTGGCAATCTCTTAATTTGCTCCATACCCAAACACCATGCCGTGACGGCATCGAAGTAACAGCACGTATCGATCAGCTCTGTGGGAATATTCCACCACATTTTGATAGCATTGCCACTCGCCAGCAATTGCAGGATGCATTAGTGCGTGGGATCCAGCCCTATGTGATGAATCCAACCCAAGACTATGCCACAGTGATAGCAAATCTGCGTAATTTCAGCACACATACCCAACAATTTCACATTGCCCAGCTTCGGCTCGCACTCACACCATGTGTGATGGATGCAGCAAATGGACGCGTACCGTGGACATACAAGGTATTACCACCATTGGACACAAACGCACTCACACACGCGGCGGTACAGTTGGCCTATACCATTCACGAACAGCAAATCGTGACCGCCACTGGCAGTACGTGGTTGGTGTTGGGGCATGAAGCACAACTTACCGGATTGCAATACGCCAACCCAAGCATGATAGATGGAACGAGTGGCATTGCATTGGCACTCAGTTGTATCAGCGGACTCGATGATAAAAAATCTCTCGCACGCACCGCCATACAGGCCTTCCAACAGACATTTGCGACGATGGCGACAATGCCACAAGCCGTAGGGGGGATTTGTTATGCAGTAGCACTTGCAACACCCCATTTGGCGACACCGCAGCTGTGCCACACGCTCTGGCTACAGTTACAGCAAATGAATGTCCTTGCCAATGACACCATGCAATCGGCTGATTGGCCGCACGGGCTCGCGAGTATGGTGGTGGGATGTTTGGCATTGCATCGGGTAGACCCTCAACGCGGCTGGCAACAGCAAGCGATTGTGGCCGGCGAACGTTTGTTGCAGTCACGCCAACGCAATGCCCAAAACGAACGCACCTGGGCTGGGGCAATCCTCAGTAATGGGGGATTTGGGACGAGTGGCATTGCCTTGGCGTTAATCAGGTTATACGAATATAGTCGCGATTATCGTTTTTTGCGGGCCGTCTACGAAATCGTGCAACACCAAGATAGTCTCTATAGTGCAGACCATGGCGGCTGGCCTGATATTCGCACACAACCATGGAGCTATCCGTTGAGTTGGTGTCATGGATCGATTGCCCCAGGCATGGTACGACTCGCATTACAAACCCACGAACGTGAGGGGCAACCACGAGCATCATTACTGGGATTACTCGATGGCATTGACAGTATCGGTTTACATGATAATGATGGTTTATGTTGTGGGACAACCGGCAGTATTGATTTGCTGTTGAGTGTCGGTCGGGAATTACACCAACCCTATTATGGGGATAGAGCAAGTTATTGGTTACAGCAAATGATCCAGCGCGCGCATGATCGGGGTGGGTATGTGACGGCGGCAGAGTATCCCGGGATTTATCAGCAACCGACATTATTCCAAGGGACGGCGGGGATTGCCTACCAAATCGCACGATGTGCCTACCCGCGCTTGTTTCCGTCGCTGTTGCTCAATAATCTACCACGGGGATGAAGTAGAAAGTCGGCAGCGTGAATTCGGAAGTACGTCGCACCACCAACCATCGCAAGTTCGAGGCATATCCTCAAACAATGCAAATACTCCACTCTGTGCCCTCTGCGTACCCTGTGCGAGATAACGAGGATCCCCTACCGTGGCAACTGTACCAATCCCCGTTGCAATGCTACAGCGACGGCTTCGGCGCGACTTTGGCACCCAAGTTTGGTGAAAATATGGCTGACATGGGTTTTGATGGTGTTTTCTGAGACATGCAGCGCCAAGGCAATGGCACGATTGCCTTCACCCCGCACAAGGCGTTGCAGGACGTCGACTTCGCGGGTAGACAATTCATCGTTGGGATTGTCGTTCATACGGGCCAGCAAGCGGGCAGCCACACTCGGCTCAAGCGCCGCATTGCCACGCATGACTTCACGAATGGCTTGGAGCAATTCATGCGAGCTGACATCTTTGAGCAGGTAGCCTTTGGCGCCAGCAGCGAGGGCGCGCTGGATATCATCGTCACTGTCATAGGTAGTCAGTACCAAAAATCGCGCCATAGAGCCTTTGGCACGGGCTTGGATCATCACATCGACACCACTCAAGCGGGGCAAACGCAAATCGAGGAGCACCACATCAGGTTTGGTGGCAAGCACCAGTGCCACGGCTTCTTCGCCATCGGCAGCATCACCAGCAATCTCAAAGCCGGATTCATAGCGGAGCAACGCCAATAATCCATGACGGACGATGGGGTGGTCATCAACAACGAGCACCCGAATGGGAGCAGTAGCAGTATTCATAATCGGCATGCTTTCGGTGTCACATCAGCGACACTAGGGGTATTTGTGTGTAGTGGAAAGGGGGCACGCGCCCGCACCACCGCACCGTCGTCATCAATGAGTTGTAAATCACCATTGAGCGCAACGAGACGTTCACGCATTCCTACCACACCAAATTTGGCATGGGCAGAGGTCAAGCGCTGGAGTGCGTCGCCAAAGCCACGACCATTATCACGAATTTCGAGTTCGACTATCAAATCGGCCATCCGTAAGGTTACACTGACTTGATCGGCAGCCGAATGGCGCACCACATTGGCAAGTGATTCTTGGGCAACCCGCAACAGCGCAGATTCAATTTCGACGGGCAATGGTAACCACTCGCCTTCGAATTCATACGAAGCCATAATCGTCGGGTGGCGAAAGCGGTCAACGAGCCCACTCAGGGCATGGCGCAAATCACCACGTTCGAGCGCTTCGGCGCGCAGATTCCAGACCGATCGGCGTGCTTCGGCTAGTGATTCGCGGGCCATACGGGCGGCCAAATCGAGGTGTTCATTGGCATCAGCGTGATTGGTGCGAAGCGCTTGTTGGGCGGCGCCGAGTTGCACAATAATGCCGGTTAAGCCTTGGGCGAGGGTATCGTGAATGTCACGGGCGAGACGGGTGCGCTCAGCCAACATCGCTTTTTCCCGTTCACCGGCAAGTAGACTCGCCGTTTGGTCGACGACCCGTTGCTCGAGTTGTTCGCTGAGTTCTTCGAGTGCGGCGGCATGGGCATCACTTTGTTGGAGCGACCGTTGTAAATTACTCGCGAGGAGCGAAGTAATAGCCGCCACTGCGAGAAATAAGCTACTCCAAAATCCCACTGCGATAGAGGTCATTAATTGGAGTTGGGTAAGATCAATCACGACTTCATTACGGAAGTAGTCATACAGGGCAAATCCGGGACGGTGCATGTGGAGCCAGGCCGAAATACCCACCACTAGCGCGGAAATCACCGCCAACACCAAACTCGAACGGCGACTAAACAACAAACTCGCCGCGCTGATGGGCAAAATCAATAATGCGGGGAAAAACGTTTGAGCGCCAAAACGGATAATCACGCTCGTAATTGAAATAGTCCAAAAAGTTAATAGCACCAACGCAGATACGTTTGCGCGTCCGATACGTAGTAACCAGAGGGCGGTGATATTTACCACGACAAATGGCACAATCGCAATCCACCAAAATTGTGAACGGGCTGGGCCTGCAAATACAATCTCGCCATAAATAAAGTGGTAGACAGCCATCGTCAACGTACTCGCAATCATCGGTAATGCCAACAAAAAGGCGCTCCGTCTGATGAGTTCATTACGGTGAGGTGAGAAGAGTTGATTGTACGGTAGTGTTGATTTACTCATAATTTTATTATAGATAATCTCACATATCGGTAATCATCCAAATTAATGATTTCGTCAAACCATAATAATGAGGAATCATTCATCTTGGTTTGGTACAGTATAAGTGACGAAGCATCATGTGTGAATGAAAGTAGGATTCAATGGTAGGGTGGCTCAAAAAACCAGTAGTGCTTATCGGACTTGTGGTAGTGATAATCATTGCCGGCTATTTTATTTTTCGATCACGCACCACAAGTACGACGACAACCAAAACCAATACGGTTGTGGTCAGCCGTGGAGATTTGACGACAGTAGTATCAGGCAGTAGTAACATTTTGGCCGAAAGCAACGTATCGCTCAACTTTCAGTCGACGGGCATCATCAACGCAGTATTGGTCAAGGAAGGCGACAGTGTCAAAAAAGGCCAACAACTCGCCACCATCGACGCCCGAGATTTGCAGTATCAAGTAGATTCTGCTGAGGCAGCCTTCAAAAGCGCCCAAGCAAAGTTAGCCCAACTGCTCGAAGGCTCAGGGCGCAGTAGTGATTTGACATCGGCACAGGCAGCGGTGACGAGTGCCCAAGCCCAACTCAATAGTGCCCAAGAAAAGCTCGATGCGCTCCGTAATCCGACCACTGACAAAATCAGTGCGGCCAAGCTCAAAGTCCAACAAGCGGAAACCACATTACAAACCACCCGTGACAGCAGTTCGGCTACCAAAACCAAAGCTGAACTTGATTTGTCAAAAGCCAGCGAGAGTCTCATCCAAGCACAATCCAAGTACGGCAAAGCGCGCTGGGACTGGGATTGGGTACAAAAATACAATTCCGACCCTGTAACGGGTCGTGGTGGAATTTCGGGCTCATCCGCAATGAACTATCAAGATGCCTATACCCAAGCCGATGCCGCAGTACGTTCTGCGGAACAAGGGGTACAACAAGCCAAAATCACCCTCGACAATGCCAAAGCAGCCGAATCAGCCAATATCACCCAAGCCGAGTCAGCATTAGCTGATGCGAAACTTCAACTTACCACCCTGCTAAAACCGACTGATGCAGATATTGCAGCTGCTGTGGCCACGGTACAACAAAACGAATCAGCCCTCGAGCAAGCCAAGGCAAGTCTCGACAAAATCGTCACCCCCGGCACCCAAACCGATATCTTGATGCAACAATCGGCAGTAACCCAAGCCGAGTCGAGCTTCAACCAAGCAAAATTAAAGTTGGAGAACGCGACACTTGTTGCACCATTTGATGGTGTAATTAGTACGATTGGGTTGGTTGTCGGGCAAACATCGAGTGGCGCAACGGTTACAATGATTGACCGCGACCCAATGCACATCGACGTCAACTTCGGTGAGACGGATATTGTATCGATTAAAGTCGGTCAAGCAGCCCAGATTTCCATTGATGCCCTGCCTGATTGGCAAAAAGCCGGTATCGTGACGAGTATTTCACCAGTAGCTGATTCAGCAAACGGCGTAGTTACATACAAAGCACGGATTGACTTCAGTGATTCTGATAAACGGGTGCTCGTTGGGATGACGGCGATTGTTGAACTCGTCACCGCCGAAAAAAAGAACGTGTTGTTGATTCCCAACTCGGCAATCTTGCCCAAAGGCAACGGACGAATTGTGCAAGTACCTGGCGCCAACAACAAGACGACTGACGTCGACATTACTATTGGGTTGAGCGATGGACTCCAGACTGAAGTACTAACTGGGTTAACCGAAGGACAAAAGATTATCGCCACCCCCACCAATACCACGGCCAAAAGCGGTGGATTTGGCGCTCCCTAAAGAGTAGGAAAAAAACGATAATGATTACCATTGAACAAATGACCAAAGTCTATACGATGGGCGAGATTGAAGTCCACGCCTTGCGTGGCGTCAATCTCACCATCAATAGCGGTGAATTTGTCGCCATCATGGGACCAAGCGGCAGCGGCAAAAGCACGCTGATGAACATGATTGGTTGCTTAGACACCCCCACGTCGGGCCGCTATGCCCTCGATGGCATCGAAGTTGCCTCGCTCAATGACAACGACTTGTCGGCTGTGCGCGCCCGCAAGCTGGGGTTTGTGTTCCAACAATACATGCTCTTGCCACGCCAATCAGCGCTGGCCAATGTCGAAATGCCGATGCTCTATCGCGGTATTGAATCCAAAGAACGTGCCCGTCGTGCCCAAGTCGCCTTGGAACTTGTGGGTATGGGCAATCGCTTGGATCATCGCCCTAACGAATTATCTGGCGGTCAGCAACAACGGGTAGCTATTGCGCGGGCGCTGGCTGGGAGCCCATCGGTGATTCTTGCTGACGAGCCGACCGGCGCACTCGATAGCACGACGAGTGAAGAAATCATGTATATGCTCAAACAGCTCAATCGTGAGCAAAAGCTAACCATCATTATTGTGACTCACGAATCTGATATTGCTGCATATGCGGATCGGATCGTGACTATTCGTGATGGCGTCGTGACGACAGATCGCAAAAACGAGGTGCCCCATGTCTAACCAACCGGTACGTCGCGTACTCGAACCAGTCAGTGATACGGGTCGCAATGGGCTCGATTACCGCGAACTCCTCAAAGTATCGCTTGACAGCTTACTTGCCAATCGGTTACGGACGTTTTTGACGATGCTGGGAATTATCATCGGGGTGGCGTCAGTGGTATCACTCATGACCCTCGGTAATGGGGCCAGCAACGCCATTACCAGTCAGTTCTCCGCATTGGGAACCAACGTACTGACTATTTTTAATGGTCGACCCAATCGCGGACCAGGTCAATCAGGCAATATCGCTCCACTGACCATGTCTGACTACAAAGCAATTGCGCGCATGCGATTGCCTATCGTAGGTCCGGTACCCCAATTTAGCTCCAGTGCCACTATTGCCGCACCTGTAGCTGATAAGTCAGCAACTGTACTCGGTACTACGACAGATTATGCCAAAGTCCAAAACATCACGATGGACACTGGCTCTTTTTTCACTGATGGCAACGTCCAAGGGGCATCTCAGGTGGTCGTACTAGGGTCTTCACTCAAAACCTATTTGTTTGGTAGTGGGGAAGCAGTTGGTGAAACCGTACGGATTAACACACTTGCCTGTCGGGTCATCGGAGTCATGGCCTCCAAAGGTGGTGGGGGGTTTGGGTCAGTCGATGATCAAGCGCTCGTACCCATCACGCTCGCACATACGCGTTTGTTTGCGGCACGCACATCGGATGGCAATCTACGCGTCTCTACCATTAGCCTATCGGTCATCAATGCCGATGACATTGATTTCACCCAACAACGCATCCAAATGACCTTGCGTGATTTACGCAAGCTCAAAAGCGATGGCAGCGAAGATGACTTCAATGTCATCAATCAAGCGTCGTTTTTGTCATCACTTTCAAACATTACCACCCTGCTGACCACGTTTCTGGCGGCAATTGCCGGCATTTCGTTGTTGGTTGGTGGCATCGGCATCATGAATATCATGTTGGTCAGTGTAACGGAACGTACCAAAGAAATCGGCTTACGCCGTGCCGTCGGTGCCCAATCACGAGATATTTTGCTCCAATTCATGATTGAAGCAGTAGTACTCAGCTTACTTGGTGGGTTTATTGGGGTCGTGCTTGGGAGTATTTTGCCGGTAGCGTTGACCATCACCGGTACATTTAATGCCCCAGTCACGCTCAACTCCGTGATTATTTCGTTGAGTGTATCATTGGCTACTGGGCTCTTTTTTGGAATATGGCCGGCCCGCAACGCCGCCAACCTCAACCCAATTCAAGCCTTGCGCCACGAATAAAATCATCGCAATTCCCTTGTTGGCAGTGTGCGACATTGCCAACAAGGGCTTTTTGTTGCTATTTTTTACAACCCCGTACGCAGACCCAATGATCTTGATAGGTGCCTTCCCAGAGAATTTCGGTACACCACTGCTGACGATAATTCTTCCATGATTGGGATTGTGCTTGGATGGCGGCATCACTGGCAATATAATCCAATACCTGCGTTGCAGCGACGACAATCACTTTGTGTTTGGCGCGACTCAACGCCACATTCAATCGGCGCACATCAAACAAAAATTGTTCGTTTTGACGAATATAGTCGGCATCACTTTCGGTAGCACTGACAATCATGACGTCGCGTTCGCTGCCTTGGTAGCGTTCGACGGTATCGATGCCAGGCACCTCAATATCTGCAAATAATTGTCCAGGCGCGGGGGGCATATGCGGGCGGAGCAGGTTTTTGATGGTGCTCCGTTGTAGACGGTGAGGAACAACCACACCATAGCCACGAGTTGCATTGTAGTTATGGGCAATCAATGGCAACAAAATATCGCGGACAATGGTTGCTTCAAAGTGATTACTGGCACGACTGTGGGATTCGCTATGCTCAATCAAAATCAACGGGTATTCAGCATGGAGCGCCGCCTGCACTAAACTACCCCGACTGACAATTTTCGCCATGACTTGCGGTTGTGCGGAACGGTAGGCGATACCATCGTGGCGGTAGATTTCGTGACGCAAGAAATCCGCTAGGATGGGTGGCACACGATAACTGGTATCGAGCCGCACAATCGGTACTTCCTGGCCAAATAACGTCTGTCCATCGGCTAAATAATCAAATAACGAACGATGCACTGGGTAACGTACAAAACTGCGTCTCGGCTCGATGGCCCAATCATGGGTCACAATCACCGGCATCTGCCGGGGGTCGCCTACCACAATCAGCATGCCATCATCAGCCAAAACCTGGGCTGCCACGATGGCTTGGGGCACACTCATCTGTGAGGCCTCATCCAAAATCAGTAGATCACTCCAAGTACCACCATCGACCAATGCACCAATACTGGTGGGAGTGGCTCCTACCACACACCACGGTTGTTCATTGATGAGGGTCAGAATTTGATCTTTGTCGGCTACATAGGTGATACCTGTCTGACGAAGTTCGCTGTCGTTTTTGCGATAACGAAACAAGCTAACCGATTGTAACTCCTGTGCCATAGCATGTTTTTTGTCTCGCAAGGTGATTTTGAGCTGCGCAAGCTTCGTCATTAATTCACTGATTGCCGCATGGGTGTGACAGCTGATGGCGACACGCAAGGGCTGATTGGCGCACATGGCCGCATACATGCGCGCCATAATTGCATGTGCGGTAGTAAATGTTTTGCCGGTACCGGGAGGGCCTTGGACCAGCAAAAGTGGCGCATCGGCGTAACTGGCCACATAATCGCGCGCATCCCCTTTAAATTCAGGTGCAACCACATCGCACGCCAACACATAGGCTTGGAGCCCAAGTGGGTCGACGCCAGGCACCGTCCGCGAGTAACCGCTCAACATACGATACAGCACATTGTCGTGGGGGTCTTTTAGTACCCGTTGCAAAGCTTTGTTAGTGACACTGCCAGGAGCACTATCAGGATTTATGTCAAGCACAAAGTAATCACCATCACTAGGGACGATAGAACGGCCACCAAAGACATAGGGGGCATCGTGACGGCCATGCACTGGTTCAAGGATAAACGTATACGCGCCTACCTGTGGCTGTGGTTGTGGGTGACTGATTTTGACGCGCATCGCAAATTGCATCAGCTGTGACGGCGTCAGAGGTTTGTGTGATTCGCCCCTGAGCGGCGCCAACAGGGCCTCGCTGACTTCGCTTACAAACGGCGAGCCTGCTATTTGTTGCACCACATCGGGAAGTTCGTCACCGCTCCACACCCGCATCACCAGTTGGATGCCATTCATGGGGGCGAGTGCCGTCTGGGCGATACGCCGGGCCTGATCGAGTTTGAGGCGGGTGGCTGCTGATTGCCATTCATCACGATATTCGACGATCAACGCAGTCGTCGCCCGCACGCGGGCCAATGGCCAAACGACATGCGTATCAACCCATTGACGTAATTGGGCGTGGCGTTCGGTGTGCATGTATTCGTCTAATGCACCATGTAGTTGCGTCGGTGCACGATGAGTCTGGGCAATGGTAGCGAGATTTACCGCGGCAGATTGATTGTTCCACCAACGCCCCACCTTGGTAGTGAGATGCATCAAGCCATACAACCGATATTGACAATAAGCAGCTAGCACGGCTGGTGTCATATGCCGAAAGCGGGCAAACGCATCCTGCCCTGCGTGCGGTGGGCTCGGCAGGCGTTGCCAGGCCGCGTAGGCGTATTCGAGGGGGATGTTGCTGCTATAGCGGGCTCGTTGGATGTAATAGCTATCACCTTGCGCTAGCCGCCCACTCGCATCGAAATGAAATGCATTGAACAATGCCCGATAATTGTGTTGCTGATCCGTCCAACGAAATCCATTGATACTTGCCAATGCCATCATGTTTGGCACTGTGGTCGCCAACCGGTTGTGTGCACCGGCTTCGTTACTAACGACCGTCACCAACGGGGCATCGTGAGGACAAGGTGTCGTCAAAAAATCATGCCACGCCTGAATGACGGGATCGGCATCATAATGCCGACCCAGCGCAGCCAACAATGCGTCCCAAGTGTGCTGCTCGTAGACCACGAAGTGCAACGGCACAGTATGTGTCATATCGACGTTGTGGATGTGTGCTTCCCAGACGGTGATAATCTGACGCACCCAACGCCCGAGTAATTGGCCTTCGCTGATCAAATCAGGGACGTGTGACGACTGCATGCTGATTGGGTATTGGGTGGTTGCATTCCCGGCAATATGATAATCAATCAATGCACCACAGTGCCAGACAAACCCGGCGAGATGGTCATGTTGGATGTCGAGGTACAGCACTGCTGCATTGCCACTAATACGGGGCAGGGTCACACGCATACTTGCCGGCAGATAGGCAACGGCTGTTGCCCGGTCACTTACACTCCGGAGCTGTTGGGCACGGGCAATCCAATGGTCGAGCAATGGCCCTACCACCGCATCATTCCCCAGTGCGGTTACATTTGCAGGAATCGGGGTAGGTGGCACGAGTTCTTTATTACTATTGACCTGCTTCAAGGTAGCGAGTTGTGCGACGGTATGAACCCCGTGTTGCACAAAAGCGGTACGGCTTTCGCGGTCTAACAATGGCACCAATGCGATATCTTGGCGTTGGTCGGTGTCAGTCAAACAGAGCTCCATATAGCCACAGCCTTCGCAATTACGACAAATGGCATAGGAGATGTCGGCAAAGCGCTGATTGGTACTTTGTTGCAACAGCGATTGTGGCTCATAGCCAAACATGCGCCGTACGCTATCGCGTAATTCGTGGGGATTTGCGACCATAGCGAGACAGACCTCATCGAGACCATACCATGATTTGGCAGCAACGATACCTGCATTAATGGTGGCTTGGTGCATGCTATCAACGCTTGGAACGGGGGGGATTTGATGCATGACACTCGTGCTGATATGGCATTGTAGGTGTGCACCTACAATGACGTCAAGCATCATATGATAGATTGCAACTTGGAGTTGATGTTCGGATTTAACGGCAAATGCTGATTTAATGTCGGTAATCAACACCTGCACGTGGTCAGATTCATCGCGATAGATGCGGATAATGTCGGGGCGACCTGCCACCGTCCAATCGGCAATTACCGCTTCGAGGTTGGGTTGGAGCAAAAACATCCCGTGCCCGCGTGGCAATGCCTGAATTATCTGCACAAATTCTTGGTTGTGCACGGCATCAGTATTGCCAAATGATTCTATGGGCCAACCAAACGCATGGAGCGCATGGTTGATACGTTGTTCAAATTGTTGCCCTACCACTGCAGGCAGTGGGGTTGGGCTTTGGGGAGCGACGCCATAACGGCGAAACAGTTGCCCCATCACCGCGCTCCCGGCATTGTTTTCAAACAAGCGCCAGCGCAAAAACCGTTGGCAATTATTGAGCCGTTGCTGTTGGGCGATATCGGTGGCCACAATCCGACGGGTGCCGTTACTTTTGAGGGGGATATCAAACCGCTCTGACGAAATCTGCATCGTCACCATACTCCCACTATTCTGCCCACGCCGGCGAACGACACGATGTCTGTATTATCCCATGAAATGTTGTGGGGTCCGGGGCGAATAGCGGCGAATAAATCCACCGACATCATTCGCCCCTACGACATGGGGATCGAGTGCATGCGTCGAACCATGGTGTAGACGCGACACGCAACGTCTCTACAGTTTTTGGTGTACACTATGCAAACACCACTCGACACAATAGATGGAGCTACCCGTATGACCTTTGGTCAAGGATGTCCAATGGTGCATTTTGATCCATTTGGAAATGATTATTTAGCCGACCCCTACGTCTTTTATCAATGGGCCCAACAGCAACAACCGATTTTTTATAGTGAAACACTCAAATATTGGGTACTGACACGCTATGACGACATCAAGGGGGCGCTCAAAGACGCCGAGACCTTTTCGTCACGCAATGCCACCGACCCATTCACTCCCGTCACGCCCACCACCGCAGCGATTTTTCG
>CANFUF010000085.1 GCA_947450095.1 Roseiflexaceae bacterium | reverse complement strand
GTCATGGGCTACATATTATCACCAAATTACGCGCCGATAGTGTGTTGTATTTACCACTCGATACGCCATATTCCGGACGGGGAAGACCTAAA
The DNA here is from genome assembly GCA_947450095.1 of Roseiflexaceae bacterium. GTDB lineage: Bacteria > Chloroflexota > Chloroflexia > Chloroflexales > Roseiflexaceae > UBA965. Next base: position 15,582 of record CANFUF010000085.1, on the reverse strand, counting down.
GTATTTGGTGAGAAAGTTGACGTACACAATATTCCTGCGCAGTATTGTGTGCAGACCACAAATGATGGAGACACACAAATACAATTATTTCAATTCACCGCACGGGTCAAAGCAAGTACAAAACTGTTAAATATTGTGGTCAGGAAAATTACGCGGCGCCAGAAAAAAACGGCAACGTACACGATTCTCATGAGTAGTGATTTAGCGTTAACAGCGGTGCAATTGGTGGAGTATTACGGGTTGCGCTTCCAAATCGAGTTCAATTTTCGCGATGCGAAACAGCATTTTGGGCTGGAAGATTTCATGAATGTCACCGCGACGGCGGTCAATAATGCAGCGAATTTGGCCATGTGCATGGTCAATGTGAGTGCCAAATTGATTGCGGATAGCGATGGTGAGATTCAGGGCGTGCGCGATCTCAAAACTGTCGTGCGTGGGCGCAAATATATCGCTGTGATATTTAAATTACTTCCGCCGAAACTGCACAACGAATTAAAATCACAAATTAATCGGATAATTTCCCCATTTGGGCTTATCAATGCACCGCCGAACAATCAACGAGCCGCCTAGATTGGCGTAGGTATTGCAAAAGGAGTACTATCATGCAACGAGTAATGATTATTATCGGTGTGGTGGCAATACTGGTATTTGGCACGTTCCTCACCCCTACGCCACGCGCATTGGCACTGAGTAGTAACTGTAGTGCTAGTGGAGAAAGGGTAGATTTGAGTTGGTGCGACTTCAGTGGGCGTGACTTCACTGATGCCAATTTTCGGTATGTCAATCTCTTCGGTGCCAATCTTTCCAATGCTGAGTTCACCAATGCTAAGTTCGAACGTGTTTCCTCTGGAAGGATTACGGGAATACCCCGTGCACTACCGATTAACTGGCAATTAATCAGTGGCTATTTAATAGGACCATCTGCCGATCTCCGCGGTGTCGATCTCCGCGGTGTCGATCTCCGCGGTGCCAATCTCACCGGTGCCAATCTCCGCGGTGCCAATCTCACCGGTGCCAATATTATGTTTGCGGAGATCGGCAGTGCCGATCTCCGCGGTGTCGATTTCACCGGTGTCGATCTCCGCGGTGTCTATTTCGGTAATTCCAATCTCACCGGTGCCAATCTCTCCGGTTTCGATCTCACCGGTGCCGAGTTATATGGTGTCGACTTCAGCGGTGCCGACCTCAGCGGTGCCAATCTCACCGGTGCTTCGTTAATTGGTGCCAAGCTAAGCGGTGCCAACCTCACTAGTTCCAATCTCCGCAATGCCGATCTCAGTGGTGCACATGTCTCTGGTGCTAATCTCGCTGGTGCTAATTTCGCTGGAGCCACATTAACGAATATCCGCGGAAAAATTACGGGAACACCCATTGCAATTTCGACCAACTATCACTTAATTGGTGGCTATCTGATTGGCCCATTGGATGCAATGAGTAGTGACTGTAGTGCACGTGGAGATTCTGTTAATTTGAGCTGGTGCGATCTCAGTGGTACTGACTTCAGTGGAGACAATCTCAACCTTGCCAATTTCACTGGTGCCAATCTCCGCGGAGCCAATTTCACTGGTGCCAATCTCTCCAACGCTTATTTTACTGGCGCTGATCTTACTGGAGCCGATCTTAAGGGAGCCGATCTCTTCTATGCCGATCTCCGCGGTGTTAATCTTGCCGGAGCTGATCTCACCTATCTCGGCGGTAGTCAGTTGAGCAGTGCCTTATCAGGAGGGATTACGGGAACGCCTAGTGCACTTCCCGCCAACTATCACTTAATTGGTGGCTATCTGATTGGACCAGGTGTAGGTCTTAGCGATGCCAATCTCGATGGGCTAGATCTCACTAATACCACATTAACAGGCGTAGATGTGGAATGGCCTGGAAGTATTGGGGGAACACCTAGTGCACTTCCCGCCAACTATCACTTAATTGGTGGCTATCTGGTTGGACCTGGTATCAATCTGAGTGGTATCAATCTGAGCGGTAGCGATTTGAGTGGAGTCAATTTCAGCGATTTCAATCTCGATAGTGCCAATTTCAGCGATGTCAATCTCGATAGTGCCAATCTCGATAGTGCCAATCTGAGCAATGTCAATCTCGATAGTGCCAATCTGAGCAATGTCAATCTCAGCGGTGCCACGTTAACAAATGTAACTTCAGGAGGGATTACTGGAACGCCCAGCGTACTGCCCACCAATTGGCAACTCACCGGTGGTTATCTGATTGGTCCAGCGGCCAATCTCAGCAATGCTAACCTCAGCAATGTCAATCTTAGCAATACCAATCTCAGCAATACCAATCTCACCGGCACCACGTTAACAAATGTAACTTCAGGAGGGATTACGGGAACACCCAGTGCACTACCGACTAACTGGCAATTTATTGGTGGCTATCTGATTGGCCCAACGGCCAATCTCGCAAGTGCCACACTCACTGGTGTCAATCTCACCGGTGCTAATCTCACTGGTGTCACCCTCAGCAATGTTTCTTCTGGGGGGATTACGGGTACACCCAGTGCACTGCCAACTAATTGGCAATTAATTGGTGGCTATCTGATTGGCCCAACTGCTAATCTCACTGGTGCCAATTTGACTGCCATGCGGCTTACCAATGCGTCATTCGTTGGCGGCAATCTGCATAATGTGATTTTGACAAATGCAGTGTTGTATCATGTCGATATCAGTGGTGTTGATTTAACAACCGCAATACTGACCAATGTATCCGCGCGGGGCGTTATTGGTACTGCGTCCTTGCCCACGAATTGGCAAGTAAAAAATGGGTACCTGATCGGGCCAACTGCCAATCTCACTGGTACGAATCTGAGTACATTGGATTTGCAAAATTCCGTCATTACGGGGGCGAATTTCGCCGGAGCGAACCTCACAAGTACGAATTTTACGGGAGCGAATCTTGCAAGTACCACGTTTGCGGGAACGAACCTTACGGGTACGGATTTTGCCGGAGCCAATCTTACAAGTACTACTTTTGCCGGAGCGAATCTGACCGCTACGGATTTCAGCAATGCCACATTCACCAATGTGGCGTCGTGGGGCAATACGGGTACCCCTGCCAGCCTGCCGGCCGATTGGTCGTTGGTGGGGGGGCGCTTGTTTGGTCCCACCGCATTTTTGCCCGCGGTATATTTTGCCCCTAACACGAATCTTGCGGGTGTTAATTTGACGGATGCCTATCTCGTCGATAGTACCTTCGCTCAAGTGAACCTCACTAACGCGACATTCACCGGCGCGAATCTCGCCGGCAGCGATCTGACTAACGCAACCTTGACTGGAGCGAATCTAACACGGGCCAATTTGAGTGACACAAATTTTTTGAATGCAAATTTCAGTGGCACCACACTCACGTCTGTGACGTGGAGCAACACACAGTGCCCCAATGGCAGCAATAGTGACAGCCATGCCTATACGTGCGTGGTGGATGTGGCCACCCAAACGCCCACGAGTACGGCTACCACGACGTCGACGGCAACGAGTACTTCGACGGCAACACCTACGTCGACGGCAACACCTACTTCGACGGCAACACCTACGTCGACAATAACGACTACCCCCACCAAAACACCTACGTCGACAATAACGACTACCCCCACCAAAACGAATACGTCGACAATAACTACTACCCCCACCAAAACGAATACACCCACTATGACGGCGACTAAAACTGCCACATTGACGAAAACGAGTACACCCACCCGAACGAATACCCCCACCAAAACCGATACACCCACCAAAACTAACACACCCACCATGACATCGACCAAAACCGCCACGGCGACCAAAACGAATACACCTACTATGACGAATACACTCACCCGAACCCTAACCAGCACGCAAACCCCTTCCCCTACCACTGTTGGTGGTCAAGGGAAGCAATTACTAACACCGACGCTTATATTTACCTACACCAAAACCGCTACCGCGTCGCGGACAGCGATACGGTAGCGGTAGATTATCTGTTACTTCCGACTTCACTTTATACTTCCAGCTTCATACTTCCTACGTCGTATGGGCTACCCCTGGAACTGCATAGCGCCCCGCCCTAGTTGCTGAATCACCCCAAACTCCACTAAGGTGTCGTCACCTACTTTTAGACTCGACAAGTGCAATTCGCCCGCATAAATGGTCAACACATAGCTATCACCCCGGCGGTCGATGGTGCCCCAAGCATAGCCCGTCGCCCAAAATTGACTGGTGTGGTCGGTGAGTTCGCGAAACGCCATTGCCCCGGTGACGGCACTATATTGCTGCCCCGTCCAGGCCATAATCAGCCCAAAACTGGCCATAGCCCGGGCGTAGTGGTGGCCGCATTCGGCTTCGTCGAACGGGCTCCGTTTGGCGCCGTCATAGCGGGCACGGATGTCGCTGACCACTTGGGTCGCTTCGTCTCGTAGCCCACTATAAATCATGCCAGCGGCCGCGGTATATTCAAAGCCGGTCATCACTTCGGTGAAATAGGGGAATGGTCGAGCCGGGCGATTGCCCCGTGGATATGAGGCCATCAGCAACGCCGATTCATCCCCCAGCACGAAACTGCGCATGTGGTTGAAGTGATGATGGAAGCCCGTTTGGCGGTTGTATTTGTAGATGCTTTCTAGCGTGGTGCGTTGTTGGCTCGCAGCCGTCAAGTCACCCAGCCCACTGATATGCGCCAAATATTGCCCGATGAGCTGATCGACCAAGCAGCCATCACCCAGTTGCAACTCGGGTTCCACCAAATTGGATGCCCCCATTACCATGTGGCGGATGCCGTCGGCAATATTGGCGGCGTCCATGGGTGGGCGCACTTCGTGGCGGTAATATTCGCCGTTGAAGAGGTGCTGTTCTGTCCAGGCCGCCCCCGATGTAAACAACCGCCGGCATTCGCTGGCGAATTCGCTGTCGTGCATGGCTTTGGCCATCTCTTCGCCAGCCCGCAAGGCGGCCAAGTACCAAATGGTCATTTGGGGATTGGGACCAAAGTATTCGACGTCCATGGTGTTGTGCTGGCATCCTTCCATCACGCCGTCGCGGTCACCGTCCCAGCCATTGGGAATCCAGGCAAAGGCCAAGGCGGCTTTGGCGTGGGGGTAGAGGCGCTCCAACCACCGGGTGTCTCCACTCAGGCGCCAGTCACGGTACAGTTTGACGATACAGCCCATCTGCCCGTCGGCGGCAGCGGTGGGCCAGGCTTGGGCGTTGCTCAGCGGCAAGCCGATGCGGAAGCTCATCTGGCCATTGGTGCGGGTCGCATACAAAAACTCATTTTCGCGCATAGTTTTGGCCAGCGACCCAAACAAAAATCCGGTGGCTTGCTCGTAATTCCAGACATGGGTGCAGGTGCCAAAGCACGAGCCCCGGGCATCGTCGGTCCCTTCCCAACCAAACAGGCGGCCATCGGCGGTGCGAAAGACGGTTTGGCTACGCAAGGTGCTCAAATTAAACAAGGCCGCTTCGACGATGGGCAAGGGCAAATCGCTCCCCGTCACCGCATCGACAAACTCCAGCGTTTGTGTGCGCAAGGCATCCAGCCGCGGCACCGTCTGGGTGACTACTTCCCAGGCATCGGCATAGCGGGTGGTGTATTCGTTGCCCACCACCGTGTCGGTATATTCGCCGAAATGCATGGCGCCGTATTCTTCGGAGCGCCACGCCACGCGGTTGGGGAAGTGCCAGGTAATCAGCACCGTCATGCTGGCGCTGGCGTGGGGCGCCAGGGTGGTGCGTTGCGCCAGCGAGCCGATGGGCTTGAGGGCGGCACTCGTGCGCGCCTCGAGTGCGCCATCGCTGCGGAAGTCATCCCAGAAGTCCAGTAACGAATCGCCCCAGGTATAATCGGCCCAGCCAGTGCGATGCGTGACCTGTTGGGCATCGACAAATGCCAACGCCAAACTGCCATCTTGCTCGCTCCCCGCCACCGCCGGCGCTGGGGTATACAACAGCCCGTGGATACGGGGTGCGGTGCGGTAGTCAATCAGGTTACGGTGAAAGGTTTTTTGCTCGTCACTTTGGGCAAAAAAATCATTGACGATACTCGCACCATACCCCCCCGGGGTATAAATGGTACCAAGGAAGTTTTGAATCGAGGCGACCACATCGATTTGTAACGGTTGGTTGCTTTGATTATGAAAATGATAGGTCAGCGCCGCCAGCGGGATGCCGCTATCGCTGGCATTGGGTGGCGTAAACGGGTTAAACCCTTCGATATCGACGGTAATCGGCATGGCGGCGTCGGCCAAATGCACCACCCCAAAGGGATACGCGGCATCGAAGCTACATTCGCGGAAGCGGGGCAAGCCGTGATGGGCGACAGCGGCGCCGTACGCTCCTTGGTATTCGTGGGTTTCGAGGGGACCTTCGAGGGCCAAGGTGAGTGGTTCGCTATGGGGGGCTTGGACGCGTACTGCCAAAAACGCCGTATCGGGGCGGAATTTTTTGGCGGGGCGATTGCCGACTTCCCAGTCGCGCAAATCGCCGCGGCCACCCAGTGCCACGGTACCGGTGCCAATGCCCCCCAGGGGCAAGGCAATGGTACTAAGGTGTTGTTGGTCATAATGGCGGACCACGGGTATTTTGGGGCGTGACGTCATTGTCGTATCCTTTGGGTGACGGGTGGGTTAGCCCACCCGCACGGCATTACGGGTATCAATCAAGAGCGGGGCATGCGTTTTCACCAGCGACCAGTCGTAGCTACTATGATCGGTGGCCACAATCACACAATCGCTGGCTTGCATGGCGGGGATAAGCGCTTTTTCGCCAAAAAGTCGCTCTTCTTCGATGCGGATGCTGGTGACATGCGGATCGTGGAAGCGCACGTTGGCCCCTTTTTCGCGCAAGAGATGGATGATATCCAAGGCTGGTGATTCACGCACGTCCGACACATCTTTTTTATAAGCCACTCCCAACACCAAAATCTGACTGCCCCGCACCGCTTTGCTACGGTCATTGAGGGCATCGGCTACTTTTTGCACCCAGTAGCGGGGCATACTGGTGTTGATTTCGCTGGCCAGCTCGATAAAGCGGGCCGTGTAATCGAGGGTTTTGAGCTTCCACGACAAATAAAGTGGGTCAATCGGGATGCAGTGGCCGCCCAGCCCTGGGCCAGGGGTGAATTTCATGAAGCCAAAGGGCTTGGTGGCGGCGGCTTCGATGACTTCCCAGGCATTCAGCCCCAAGCGATCACACATCAACAACACTTCGTTGACCAGACCGATGTTGACGGCCCGGAAGGTGTTTTCGAGCAGTTTGGCCATTTCGGCCGCTTCGGGACTACTCACCGGCACCACCCGCTGGATGGCCGATTCGTACAAGGCTTGACCGGCCTGCAAACAGGCGGGAGTGATACCGCCCATCACCTTGGGGGTGTTTTTGGTAGTCCAATCGAGCCGACCTGGATCGACCCGTTCGGGTGAAAAGGCCAAAAAGACATCGTGGCCGATTTTGAAGCCCCGCTCGCTTATCCGCGGCAAAAATATCTCACGGGTGGTCCCCGGGTAGGTGGTACTTTCGAGCACAATCACTTGACCAGGGCGCAGGCGGGTGGCGATATGGTCGGCGGCACTGAGCACGGCAGACATGTCGGGGTCACGGGTTTTACTGAGGGGCGTGGGCACACAGACGCTAATGGCGTCCATGTCGCGCAAGCGCTCCATGTCGGTGGTGGCATCGAGCAATCCGGCGTTGACGAGCCGGGCCACGGTAGCGTTGGGGATGTCGTCGATATAGCTTTCGCCGCGGTTGATGATGGCGGCTCGTTCGCTACTCAGGTCAAACCCGGTCACACGAAAGCCGGCTTCGGCAAATACCACGGCTAGGGGTAGCCCCACATACCCCACACCGATGATGCCGATGCGTGCAGTGCGCTGGGCAATGCGATCGAATAATTGTGCTTGGGGAGTGGTCATAGGGCGTTGTCCTCCATCGACAGGGATCGTCGATGTGCTATCTATAAAATGACTGTGCAAAAATAATCCGTTGCTAAATTATAGCACCTTGAAGTGGCTCTGGCAGGCGGGCAGACTGATGCCAACTTGACAATTCTCGTATAGGTCGCTATGATGACCGCAACAGCGATGAAGAGGAAGAGTAACGCCTCATCATGACCCCCCAGAGAGCCGACGGTTGGTGGAAAGTCGGTGGTGTCGTGAGGTGTGAATGGACCTTGGAGCTGCGGAACGAACGGGGCATCACCCTCAGTAGAAGCCGCCGGAGCTTACCACCGTTATCATGGTAAAAAGTGTTGCCCCTCCTGCGTGAATATTGCGCATTGGGATGCACGGAAAGCGCGTCACGTTGTGACGAATCGGGGTGGCACCGCGGGTAATTTACCCGTCCCTGCATCAGCAAGGGACGGTTTTTTGTATGCCAAAAGCAGTATGGAGGAACGGATGACTCCCCAAAAACGCATTCTCACGGGTGATCGCCCCACCGGCAAATACCACTTGGGCCACTATGTGGGCTCGATTGCCAATCGCCTACGCCTGCAAAACGACTATGAATGCTATTTCATCATTGCCGATTTGCACACCCTGACCACCAAACCCAACAAAGCCGAAGTCATGGGCATCGAACAAAACATCCGCGACATGATTATCGACCAGCTGGCCTGTGGTCTCGACCCCGACAAAGTCACCTTTTATGTGCAATCGTCGGTCAAAGAAATCTATCAGATTAACCTGATTTTCGAAATGCTGGTCTCGGTCGCCCGCTTGAGCCGCTTGCCCAGCATCAAAGACATGGCCCGCGCCGCCCAAATCGACGACGAACAATTGCCCCTCGGGTTGCTGGGCTATCCGGTGCTCCAAGCCGCCGACATTTTGATGCCCCGCGCCCATTTGGTGCCCGTCGGCAAAGACAACGAAGCCCATGTCGAAATCACCCGCGAAATCGCGCGCCGCTTCAACTTTTTGTACGGTGAAGTCTTCCCCGAACCTGATGTGCTCGTGCCAGATTCCGGCACTCTCATCGGCACCGATGGTCAAGCCAAGATGAGCAAAAGCCTCAACAATACGATTTTGTTGTCGGACGATGCCAAAACCGTCGAACAAAAAGTCCGCGGCATGTATACCGACCCCAACCGCACCCGCGCCGACATCCCCGGCAAGGTCGAAGGCAACCCGGTCTTCATCTACCACGACATGTTCAACCCCGATGTGGCCGAGGTCAACGACCTCAAAGATCGCTACCGTACCGGCAATGTGGGTGACGTCGAAGTCAAAAAGAAGTTGGCCGTCGCCATCAACAACTTCCTCGAGCCGATGCGCGAACGCCGGGCCATCTACGAAGCCAAACCCAATTTGGTCGACGAGATTTTGGCCGCTGGTAACGCCAAAACCCGCAAAATCGCCCAAGAGACGGTGCGCATGATGGACGAAGCCATGGGTTTGCTGTACTTCAAAAACTAACCACACCCATGGGGTGTGTTGTCACCCACCGTGATTTGTAGATTGCCGCCGAAGGCGCGATAAACTGCCACGGTGGGTGAGATTCAAGAGGAGAACGCCATGCAATTCGTGCCGTCCCTTGCCGAGATGCAGGCTATGACGAGCCAAGGTAATTTGTGCCCGTTATACACCGAAATCGCCGCTGACCTCGAAACTCCGGTCTCGGCTTACCTCAAAACTGCCCAAGGCCCGTGGAGCTTTTTGCTCGAATCGGTCGAAGGTGGCCAACACTTGGCGCGCTATTCGTTTATCGGTACTGACCCCTATATGACGTTGCGCTTCGCCAACGGCAAAGCCCACGCCGTCCAAGGGGGCTACAAACAAACCATCGCCTACGACGATCCCCTCGAATTGCTGGCCTCGTACCTCGCCGATTATCGCCCGGTGCGCTTGCCCGATTTGCCCCGCTTTGTGGGGGGCGCCGTGGGCTATATGGCCTACGAAACCGTCGGCAACTTCGAGCGCATCCCCCGCCCCGAGCATTGCGACTACGAAATGCCCGATGGCATGTGGCAATTTGTTGATACGTTGTTGGTGTTTGACCATGTGCGCCACCGCATCAAAGTCATCAGCCACGTGCACCTCGATGCTGATGATTTGGCCGCCGAATACCAACGGGCCCAATTGCGCATCAATGCCATCGTCAACCGCTTGCGCCAACCCTTGCCCGCCAACATGGCGTTGCAAGAAGGGCCGATTCCAGCCAAAGTTCCCGTGACATCCAACGTGTCGTTGGGCGAATACGTCGAGCGGGTGTTGCACGCCAAAGAATACATTGCCGCCGGCGATATTTTTCAAGTGGTGCCCTCACAACGTTTTAGTCGCCCCATCACCACCGATCCATTTACCGTCTATCGCGCTTTGCGTACCGTCAACCCCTCGCCCTATATGTTTTATGTAACCACCCCTGACGGCATCCTGGTGGGGGCCTCACCCGAATTGCTGGTGCGAGTCGAAGAAGGCATCGTCACCACTCACCCCATCGCTGGCACCGTGCCCCGCGGCAAAACCGCCGAGGAAGACGAAGCACTATCGCAACAGCTCCTCAACGACGAAAAAGAAAAAGCCGAGCATTTGATGCTGGTCGACCTCGGGCGCAACGACATCGGCCGGGTGTCGAAGCCGGGTACGGTGCGGGTGCCACGCTTCATGCAAATCGAAAAATTCAGCCATGTCCAACATTTGGTCAGTCATGTCACCGGTGAATTGCGTGACGACATGCGCGGTATCGACGCCTTGCGGGCCTGCTTCCCTGCCGGTACCGTCAGTGGCGCCCCTAAAATCCGGGCCATGCAAATCATCGCCGAACTCGAGCAATCGCGGCGGGGCGTATATGCCGGTGCCGTCGGCCATTTGAGCTTCAACGGCGACCTCGACACCTGTATCGCCTTGCGCACCATCGTGATTGTCAATGGCATCGCCTATGTGCAGGCCGGTGGCGGCGTGGTGGCCGACAGCGATCCCGAAATGGAGTACCGCGAGAGTTGCAACAAGGCCGCCGCTCCTCTGCGGGCCCTCGAACTCGCCGACCGCTTCATCACAGATGGAGGTGTGGCATGATTTTGCTCATCGATAACTACGACTCCTTTACCTACAATCTGGTGCAGTATTTGAGTGAATTGGGCGCCGAGGTGCTGGTCAAACGCAACGACCAAATCACCGTCAAAGAAGCCGTCGCCCTCAAACCCGAACGGATTGTGGTGTCGCCCGGACCATGTACCCCCAGCGAGGCAGGCATCAGCATCGCCATCATCAAAGAGCTTGGCCCCAAAATTCCTACCCTTGGCGTCTGCCTCGGACATCAATCGATCGGGCAGGCCTTTGGGGGCATCGTCGAGCGCGCCCAGATTGTGATGCACGGCAAACGCTCGGCTATCAACCACGACGCTCAGGGCTTGTTTGCCGGTTTGCCACAGCACTTCATGGCTACCCGCTACCACTCGCTCATCGTGCGCAAAGACGGGCTCCCCGACCACCTCGAGACGACGGCCTGGACCGACGACGGCATCATCATGGGCCTTAAACACAAAAAATATCCTATCTATGGCCTGCAATTCCACCCCGAATCCATCATGACCGAGCATGGTCACGCCATGCTAAAAAACTTCTTGGCGGTATGATTCCGCGGCGTCATTGCATGGCGCCGTTACTTACACCGGCCCGCCCTGTCCTCACGGCCCTGCCGTGAGGGCAGCGCCCAAGGACACTCCTATGACCATCATGTATCGTACCGCATCCGACCACCAACTCACCGCCACCCAACACCAGGCCATCCGCACGCTCCTCGACGAAGCCTTCGCCGACGAGTTCAGCGACGAAGACAACGACCATGCCGCCGGTGGCGTGCGGGTCATTGCCATGGATGGTGCCCAGATCGTCGGGCATGCGGCGCTGATTGCTCGTACCATCACGATTGCTGGTACACCCTACCGCGTCGGCTATGTCGAAGGGGTGGCGGTGGTGCCAGCCCGCCAAGGGCAGGGGATTGGTGCCCAAATAATGCGTCAAATTACTGACATGGCACAACGTGATTTTGTTGTTGCAATGCTTTCAACTGGTGAGCACGATTTCTATGCAAAATTCGGCTGGCAACGCTTTGTGAGTGAGAGTTTTGTGGATAATCACGGCACCATCAGCCGTACCGCCGCCGAAGACGAAGGACTGATGCTCATCACGTCCCTCAGCCACCTCAACCAACCAGGTGTGGCGTGGGTCTGTGATTGGCGCACGGGCGACGTCTGGTAACCACGGCATAGCTAGCGTTTTTGTATCACACGTATTGACGCGGTATGGCTTGTCCGTACCGCGATTTTTGTATCACATTTTACAATGTGATGATGCCGTATTGAGCGTATAATACGCATAATTACACCAGTTTATGGCGCCAAGGAGGCCGCATGTCACACCATCCTCGCCCCCCCATCATCCCCCTCGATATGCAGTGGATCAATGCCACCACCATCAATCGCAGTGCAGTCGAACGGCGTTGTGCCAGCCATACCGCCCGCCGTAGTGTCAAACAACAGACACAACTGGCCTGGTTGCTCCGCGCTATCACCTGCATCGACTTGACCACCCTGGCCGGCGACGATACCGACGCCACCGTCTATCGCCTGTGCGCCAAAGCGCGCCAACCGGTGCGGGCCGATTTGCTGGCTGCCATGGGCATGGCCAGCGCTGGGATTACGGTGGGCGCGGTCTGTGTCTACCACGAAATGATTCCGGCGGCGGTCAAGGCCTTGACCGGTACCGACATCCCGGTGGCTGCGGTGTCGACCGGCTTCCCCGCCGGCTTGACCCCCTTCGAGACGCGCTTGCGCGAAATCGAACTGTCGGTGGCGGCCGGTGCCCAAGAAATCGACATCGTCATCTCGCGCCGTCACGTGCTCAACGCCAACTGGCAGGCACTCTACGACGAGGTGTGTGCCTATCGCGCCATGTGTGGTGATGCGCATTTGAAAACTATTTTGGCCACGGGTGAATTGGGGACTTTTACGGATGTCGCGCGGGCCTCGCTGGTCTGCATGATGGCCGGCGCCGATTTCATCAAAACATCGACGGGCAAAGAGCCGGTCAACGCCACCTTGCCCGTCAGCCTCGTGATGATGCGGGCGATTCGAGATTTTCAACAACAGACCGGGCATATCGTCGGCTTCAAGCCTGCCGGGGGCATCCGTACCGCCAAACAAGCCCTCGATTGGCTGTTGTTGATTGACGAAGAATTGGGCAAGGATTGGCTGGACGCCAGCCGCTTCCGCTTTGGGGCGAGTGCCTTGCTGGGTGACATCGAACGCCAAATCGAACACGGCATCACCGGCATTTATTCGGCGGCCAATCGCCACGCCATGGCCTAAATTACCCTGTAAATAACCAATAGATTGTGTTGAAATAGCCGTTGCTGATTGTGAGGAATTATGACCGTGTCAGATATTTTTGCGCAGATGTCACTAGGGGCTGCGCCCGAAAGCGCCGCACTTGCCAATCAATGGCTTGATGCCCACCAGCGCCGCTTTGGGCTCTACATCGGCGGCAGCTGGCAGTTGCCCCCCGCCGACGCCATGCTGATTGACAGTATTAACCCTGCCAATGGCCAAAAATTGGCCGCCATCACCCAATCCCCCGCCAGTGCCATCGAGGCAGCGGTAGCTGCCGCCAACCAGGCCTTGGCGCCGTGGCAAGCCTTGAGTGGCTCGCAACGGGCGCGGTTTTTGTATGCCATCGCCCGCCAAATCCAAAAGCATGCCCGGCTTTTTGCGGTACTCGAAACCTTGGACAACGGCAAACCCATCCGCGAAAGCCGCGACATCGACATCCCGTTGGTGATTCGCCATTTTTATCATCATGCCGGCTGGGCCCAGCTCGCCGACCAAGAATTTGTCGGGTATGCGCCGGTGGGGGTATGTGCCCAAATCATCCCTTGGAATTTCCCCTTGCTAATGTTGGCCTGGAAAATAGCCCCGGCCTTGGCTGCCGGCAACACCGTCGTGCTCAAGCCGGCCGAATGGACCTCGCTGACGGCCCTGTTGTTCGCCGAAATCTGTCACGACGTCGGTTTACCTGCCGGCGTGGTCAATATCATCACTGGCGACGGTGTGGTAGGGGCGGCGCTCGCCGCTCACCCCGATGTGCACAAAGTAGCCTTTACCGGCTCGACCATGGTGGGGCGCAAATTACGCGAAGGGACTGCCGGTAGCGGCAAAGCCTTGTCGCTCGAATTGGGTGGCAAATCGCCGTTTATCGTTTTTGCCGATGCCGATTTGGATGCCGCCGTCGAAGGGGTAGTGGATGCAGTCTGGTTCAACCAAGGCCAGGTCTGTTGTGCTGGTACGCGTTTGCTGCTCGACGAGCGCATCGCTCCCCAATTCACCACCCGTTTGACGCGTCGCCTGCATACCTTGCGTGTCGGTGATCCGCTGGACAAAAGCATCGACATGGGGGCGATTATCGCCGAACGCCAATTGGCCCGCATCAAACACTACGTCGAGCTGGGGGTTGCCGAAGGGGCGCAGTGCCATCAATCGGCCACGACTATGCCCCAAAATGGTTTTTATTACCCGCCGACGTTGCTCACCAATGTCTACCCAGCGGCAACGGTCGCCCAAGAAGAAATTTTTGGCCCTGTAATTGTCAGCATGACCTTTCGCACCCCCAGCGAAGCAGTCGCCTTGGCCAACAATACGCGCTACGGGTTGGCAGGCAGTGTCTGGTCGCAAAACATTGACGTGGCCCTCGATATCGCCAAACAAATCAAAGCAGGCGTGATTTGGATCAACTGCACCAATCAATTCGATGCTGCCGCCGGCTTTGGCGGTTACCGCGAAAGTGGCTTTGGCCGCGAAGGTGGCCGCGAAGGCATGTACGAATACCTCAAGCCCATCGCGCAGCCGCTGGTGCATCCCACGCCGTCGTTTGCAGTGCCGGCTGATGATGCCCCGCACGCACATGTCATCGACCGCACCACCAAGCTGTATATCGCTGGTAAGCAGGCTCGTCCCGACAGTGGTTATAGCCGCGTGATTCGCGATAGCGACGGTGATGCGATTGGTGAAGTAGGCGACGGCAACCGCAAAGATATCCGCAACGCCGTCGAAGGCGCCCGTGCCGCCGCCACCAGTTGGGGCAACATGCCGGCCCACGGCCGCGCCCAGATTTTGTACTATATCGCCGAAAACTTGGCGATGCGGGCGGGGGAATTTAGCCAACTCATCGCCCACGAAAGTGGCATCACGCTGGCGCACGCAGCCATCCAGGTCGAAGCGGCCCTGCAGCACTGGTTCACTGCTGCCGCCTGGGCCGACAAATACGATGGGGCGGTGCACCATACCCCCAACCGCGCCATCGTGATGGCCATCCCCGAGCCGCTCGGGGTGCTAGGGATTGTGGCTCCCGACACGGCCTCGTTTGTGGGGGCGACGGCTTTGCTGGCCCCGGCACTGGCCATGGGCAACACGGTGGTGCTCGTGCCTAGCCCCACCACGCCGTTGGCCGTGCTCGAATTGTTGACGGTGTTTGATACCAGCGACGTGCCGGCAGGGGTGATTAATTTGGTCAGTGGCGAGCGCAGTGCCTTGACCAAAACCTTGGCCGAGCACATGGATGTAGACGGCATTTGGGCCGTCTGCGATGATGCGACGCGTACATTAATCGAGCGC
>CANFUF010000084.1 GCA_947450095.1 Roseiflexaceae bacterium | reverse complement strand
GATTGCGGAGCATGGTGGCGGAGTAGACTTGACAAAAGGAGTGAAACAGTGCAAATATATCCATGGCTTTTCCTTATTTTTGGGGGTGAGATACCAAAAATATACAGGAAAAGCCACTTTTATGCCACTTTCAATTGGCGTAGGTATTGATTAAAATATAGCACAAAAAACAGATTATTGAAACCTGTGCAACTATCATGCCTGTGGGGGCGTCTAGGCAGGGAGAGAAAAAGTTATTGGGAAGGAATCATCATGCGGACATTTTTCAAGGTCAGTTCAATCGTCAGTGCCGTCGCCCTGCTCCTCGCCTCGATCGGCTATGTCGCCTATCGCTGGGTCAGCAATCAGATGACGCTCTCCAACGTCTATGAATTTGGCGCCGTCGAAGAGTAAATCCCACACAAAACCGCGTTCCGCTCCATCATAGAGCGGAACGCGGTTTTTTGGCGTGCTTATTCGATCCCCACACTCCAGGCCGCTTCGAGGTCATTGGGCGAGAAGCGCCGGAATGCTAGGATGGTGCTGGTTTTGGTGATGCCATCGATTTGCGAAATTTCGTCGGGGATGACTTCGGCGAGTTGTTCGTAGTCTTGCAGGCGCACAATCGCAATGATATCCCATTCGCCGGTGACGCTATAGACTTCGCTGACATGGGGCAGGCTTGCGATGGCTTGGGCCACACGTTTGATGGCGTCGGGGCGGGCTTGAATCATGGTAAATGCAGTCAACATGGGCGTGGCCTTTAGTTATGCGCCAGATTAGGCAAATCAGGGACAAATTCATAGGTGGGCTCGACTTTTTGGCGGCGCATGATGCGGATGATGATGCGCCACGTTTCGTACAAGCCATTGGGCGTGTAGGGCAATTCGTGTTTGATGGCCTTGTGCAAGCGTTGTAGTTTGTAGCATGGCACGCCGGCATACATGTGGTGCTCGATGTGGTAGTTCATGTGCCAATACAAAAATTGCACGATGGGATTGAGATAGATGGTGCGGGTGCACAAGCGGTAGTCTTCGACGTCGTCTTGGAGCCCGACATGTTGGGTGTTGTTGCACAAAAAGAGCAACACACCACCATAAAACGGCGCAAAGGTGATGAGCACCGGCAACATCCACCAGCCCGTCACAAAGGCTTGGGCGATAATCAGGGTATGCCCCACCAACAAAATCCGGGCCCAGTTGGTCATTTCACGGCGCCGAGCTGGTTTGCTGTCGGGGAAGAGCGTGCGTTGCCAATCGTTTTCGAATTGGCCAACGCTCAGCTGAATCCAGCTTTTGTAGCGCTCAAACACCCCTTGGGGGTTGATGATGGCCGTGGTGAGGAAGCTTTTGAGGGTGATTTCGATAGGCAAAATCACTTCCATGTCGTCTGGTTGGTGCAACGTGTATTTGTGGTGTTCTTGATGACTGGCCCAAAAATAGACGTGATTGAGGCCACCGATAAAGCTCACAAACAACAAGAAAAACCGATTCAGCGCCCGGGTTTTGAACACCGTATTATGACAAAACTCGTGGAAGGCGTTGAGCAAAAAGGCGTAAACAGTGCCATGCAAAAACAAGCAGGCCAACAACAATGGCCAGGTGAAATGGATGCTGGCGTACCACGACAACACGCCCGTAGCGGCAATAATCCCCAAATGACCGAGGGTCTGGGCAAAGCCCCAGGCATCGCTGCGTTGATTGAATTCGGCCAAGGCTTCGCGGCTCAACGGCACGCGGTACCAGTGCAATGTCGTCTGCGCTATTGGCTCACTCAGTGTGTCTGACATCGTTGTCTCCATGGTAATTAGGCGATTAACGGGGGATCTTCGGTAAAGAGCGATTTGGTTTTGTTGTCGCGCATTTCGATGACGGTCTTGCCGTCACGCTCGACCCACACGCCACACTGCCCACCTGATTTGCTGATGCCCAGCTCGACTTCGCTACCATCCATGCGCAGCACGGGGTGGTAGTATTTGGCGACTTTTTCGGCATCACCCACGATGTAGTGGCCGATGAGTGAGCGCCGGAAGCGGTCGCTACTGGTGTTGGGATAACTGCCGTGAATCATTTGGCCATTGAAAAAGAACATGTCGCCGGCCTTCATGATGACCGGTGTGACCTGCATCCCTTCGGGCACTGGCACCATCACATCGGTGAAGCTCTGGGTGGTGTCTGACGGCACCGTGCAGAGCAACGGCAACAAATGACTGCCGGGGACGACCTGCATACAGCCGTTGGCTTCGTCGCAGTCGTCGAGGGGCAACCACGCCGCCATACAGGTGCCTGGCTGGACGCGCAAGTAGTATTGGTCTTGGTGCAGGCCTTGGCCGCGGGCGCCTGGTGGTTTGAAGTAGAGCATGGTTTGCACGGCATAGGGGGATTTGTCGAGCAAGGCCGTCATGATGGTGTTGATGCGGTCATCGAGCATCCAGTTGAGGCTTTTGCCGTCCCAGCGGTGCATGTGGATCATGCGGGGGTATTGTTGCAGGGGGTCGGGGACGTTGTCGTCGCCACCAATCGGGACGCCAGCAAAATCACCTTCGTGGGCACCTTGACGGCGCATCTCCATGTAGTGACTGACGAATTCAGCGATTTCCATTGGGCTAAACACGCTGCGCACGACGGTATACCCTTCGCGGTCGAATTGTTCGCGATTGGCTTGGAGTGCTTGGGGAGTAAGTGACATTCCGCGCTCCTTTGCAAGGGAATGAGAGTGGGCTGTGTAATTATTGTATCATGCTAGTAATCGTTGTTGTTTTACTATATCAAAAGGCAACCAATGGTTGTCAGCGCCGCTTCGCATTATTTTTTACTGCGCAAAGGTCAGATAGAAAGTATTTTTTATGGATAGTCAGACGATTCGTCAGCAAAACCAACGCTCGTGGGACGCCGTCGTACCGGCCCACGTCAGCCATCACCACGACGTACCCGGTTTTTTGCGGGCTGGTGGGAGTTCCCTGTTTGCCGAAGAACAAGCCTTGCTCGGCGATATTACTGGCCAAACCCTCGTGCATTTACTCTGTAACGCGGGACTCGACACCCTGAGCCTCGCCAATTGCGGGGCCCACGTGACGGGCGTCGATATTAGCGGGGTGGCTATTGCACAAGCCCAAACCTGGGCGCACGACAGTGGGATTGCCGCCACCTTCATCCAATCCGACGTCTACGATTGGCTGGCCACCACCGACAGCCGCTACGACCGCGTCTATTGCGGCTACGGCGTACTGTGCTGGCTCAACGACTTGACTACCTGGGCCCAGGGCGTGGCGCGGGTGCTGGCGCCGGGTGGGCGGTTTGTGCTGATGGAGTTTCACCCCACCTCCAACATGTTTGACAGCCAATGGCAGTTGCACCGTGATTACCCCCACGGTGGCCGCCAACTCGACTTGCACGGTATCGACGATTACGTGGCGGGGTCGGGGGGCGGGTTGACGCCGTCGGGGTATGCCTCTGGTGTGGCTGCATTCGTGAATACCGAGCCGTGCCATTTGTTTCAGTGGAGCGTCGGTGAGGTGGTGACGGCGTTGGCGCAGGCCGGACTCACCATCATGTGCCTCGAAGAGTATTTGTTTTGTAATGGCGAAAAACCGTTTGCGGATATGGTGCCCAGCGACCAGCGCCGCATGGTGGCGCCGCCCCACATACCCAAAATTCCCTTGTTGTATGGCATTGCCGCCCAGAAAGAAGGCTAGCGATGGATCGGATTGTATTGTCGGGTATGCAGTTTTTTGGCTATCACGGTACCCGCCCCGAAGAAACCACTCTCGGCCAACGCTTCGAAGTCACGGTCACCGTCGGTCTCGATTTGCAGGCGGCAGCGACGGCCGATGATTTGACGCTAGGCGTCGATTATTCGCGCTTCCACGATATTGCCCGCGCCGTGGTGACTGGTCCGCCCCTCAAATTAACCGAGGCGGTGGCCGAACGTATCGCCCAGCAGATTTTGGCTGCCGAACCGGCCGTGCAGTGGGTCGAAGTACAAGTACACAAACCGTTTGTGCGCTTGGGTGACACCGTACTCAACGGCTCGACGGTGATTATCGAGCGCCGGCGATGATACGTCCGACCGTCACTCTCGCGTATGCCCAAACCCTCGATGGCCGGATTGCGGCTCGCGACGGCTCGTCACGCTGGATTAGTGGTGCCGAGTCGTTGGCTCGCACCCACCAGCTCCGAGCCAGCCACGATGCCATCATGGTGGGGATTGGCACGGTGCTCCACGATGACCCGCGCCTGACGGTGCGCCTCGCCACCGGGCGTGACCCGCTACGGGTGGTGATTGATCGCACGTTGCGTACGCCCCCCACTGCCGCCGTACTCCGTGATGGGGCCGGAGTGGGGACATGGGTTGTTTGTGCGGAAAATGCGTCGCTGGCCCAACGTGACACCCTGCGCGCGACAGGCGCCACATTGATTACGGTGCCCGAAGATGCCAATCAGCACCTCGATTTGTTGGCCACACTGCAATTATTGGCACAGCGGGGCATTAGCTCGGTGATGCTCGAAGGTGGCAGCCGGCTGATTACCAGCATGCTGACGGCTCAACTGATTGACCGCGTCGCCATCACGGTGGCGCCTAAATTACTGGGGACTGGGGTGGCAGTGTTTGGTGATATCGGGATTCAGACGATGGACCATGCCTTGCAGCTACACAATCCGGTGTACACCCCGTGTGGCCCTGATATCTGGATCGAAGCCGAGGTACGCTATGCCCACTGATGCCCAAGCAATTTGGATGACGGGAATGCGCCAAATTACGATGCGCGCCGAAGAATTACCCACCCTCGCAGCCGACGCCGTCGCAATTACCACCCTGCGCTCGGCCATTAGTCATGGCACCGAAATGCTGGTCTATCGTGGTCAAGTGCCGCCAGATTTGGCACTCGATTTGCCCACCTTGGCCGGTAGCTTCGGCTTCCCCATCAAATACGGCTATGCGTTGGTGGGCGAGGTCACGGCTTGTGGTGTGGCAGTCAGTAGCCATCAGGTGGGCGATCGGGTGTTTGTGTTGCACCCCCACCAGACCCACCTGCAGGTGCCGGCTGCTCAAGCCAAACGCATCCCCGCCGGTATCGCCCCCAGCACAGCGGTGTTTGCGGCCAACATGGAAACCGCCATCAACATCGTCCACGACCTACGCCCGGCCCTTGGCGATGTAGTGGTGGTGGTGGGGCTAGGTGTGGTGGGCTTGTTGGTGACGTGGCTGTTGGCCCGCCAACAACTCACGAGTGTGATTGGCGTCGATCCGGTACCGCTACGTCGCGCGCTGGCCCAACAATTGGGCGCCGATGTCGTCTGTGCCCCCAGCGATGCAGCCGCCGTGGTGGCGGTGGCCAGTCAAGGGCGCGGTGCCGATGGTGTGGTCGAGGTCAGTGGTAATCCGGCGGCGCTGGCGGGTGCCGTGGCCGTGGCCGGCTTTGAGGCACAGGTGGTGGTGGCGTCGTGGTACGGCACCAAAGCCGTGACCCTCGATTTGGGTAGCCACTTTCACCGCAGTCGCATCCGCTTGCGGGCCTCGCAAGTAGGGCATTTGGCACCCGATTTGCTACCCCGCTGGGATTATGCCCGGCGCATGGATGTGGTGTGGCGGCTGTTGGCACAATTCCCCGCCGAGGTGCTAATTAGCCATCATTATCACTTCAGCGACGCAGCTCAGGCCTATGCGCTGGTGGATGGGGGTGGTGCCGATGTCATCCAAGTGGTATTGGATTATGCAGAAAGGAATCATGATGTTTGAAATAGGCGTCGTCGCTCAATTTGAAGCCGCCCATCGCCTCGTCGGCGATTTTGGACCGGCACAGCGCATGCATGGCCACACCTACCGGGTCGAAGTGAGTGTGCAGGGGGCAGCGCTCGCCAGTGATGGCACGCTGGTCGATATCAGCTTGATCCAGGCCCGTCTCGGCGATGTGGTGGGGCGTTTGCACTACCAAAACCTCGACGAGGTGCCGGGACTGATTGGCCGCAACACTACTGCCGAAGTAGTGGCTGATTTCATTTGGGCCGAATTAGCCAGCGTGTTGCATCAGCGTGGGTTAACCCAGTTGCGCGTCGCAGTCTGGGAATCGCCCCAAGCCTGGGCGGCCATCACCAAGGAGCTGGTGCCGTGAAAATCGTCATGATTACCGTGGGCAACCCCAATCGTCTGACCGGTGGCTACCTCTACCACAAACAGGTCTATGCGATTTTGGCGCAAATGGAGGTACCAATCAGCGAAATCATCGTGTCAGAGGCTGATGCCGCCGCCCAGCGCGCCGCGGTCATCACCCTCAACCCCAGCGATTACGACATTATCATGATTGACGCCTTGGCGCGGATTGCGGTGGCACCGTATGTCAGCCACTGGTGCACCAAAACCAAAGTGATTGCCATGGTGCATGAGCTACCATCGCTGGCCACTGGTGGCGCAGAAGATGCCGACGAGCAACTATTGATTGAATCGGCGCACGTCTGTATTGCTGTGAGTCGCGAAGGGCGTGCCCGCTTGCTGGAGCGCTACGTGGAAGGCAATCAAATCGTGGTGGCCAACCCGGGCTGCGATCGCTTGGGCGTGCCTATTCATCGCCCGATGAGCTACGTCCTCGATGACAACGCCGCCATGTGTGTGGCACAGTGGATTCCCCGCAAGGGCATCGATGCCGTGTTGCGGGCGTGGGAAATCGGCGGCTTTCGCACCATGACACTACGGTTTTATGGTGAAACCAGCGCCGACCCCGCCTATACCGCCCAAATCTGGCAGCAAATCAACGATTTGCATGCCAAAGGGTATAGTATCGAGGTGCTCGACAGCGTCAGCGATGCCCAATTGCGCCAAGCCTATGCCGAAAACCGCTTCATGATTTTGCCGTCACGCTTCGAAGGCTATGGCATGGCCTTCGCTGAAGCAATTTGGGCGGGGATGCCGGTGATTGGCTACAACATTCCTACTGTGGCTGCGATTGTGGGCAGAGCTGGCCACCTCGTCGCCGTCGATGATATTGCCCAATTGGCGTGGAAAATAGAATATCTGGGGGGCGATGATTTAGCGATTTATTATGCTTGGGAAAAAGTCATGACCCGCCGTAATTTTTTGCCCCGCTGGCAAAATACGGCGTTTGCGTGGCTCGAGGCTTTTGCGCTGGCGTTTGACTCGCGCTTGACCGAGTACCCGGTGCGCGACTACGTGATTTAGGGAAGTTCGTCGGTCAACAAATGTCCCATGCGTGTTTTTTTGGTTTGCATGTAGTCGTGGTTGACGCTATTGGCCACCATTTGGATTGCTTCGCGACTGACTACTTGGATGCCGTTGCTGGTCAACGCATTGATTTTGCTAGGGTTGTTGGTAAGTAGACGCGCCTGCGTTACCCCAAAGTATTGGAGCATTTGCAGGGCCAGCGTATAATCGCGCATGTCGTCGGGCAGGTCGAGGGCGCGGTTGGCATCGACGGTGTCGAGGCCGGTTTCTTGCAAGGCATAGGCTTTGATTTTGTTGACCAGGCCTATCCCGCGCCCTTCTTGGCGCAGGTACAACAGCATGCCACAGCCATCGGCGTGGATGCGTTGTAGGGCGGCCTCGAGTTGCTCGCCACAGTCACATTTTTGTGAGCCAAACACGTCACCCGTCAAACATTCGGAATGCAGGCGGATGAGTGGGGGCTGGGTGGCAATATCGCCGACCCACAACGCCACGTTGTCACCAGCAAATACGGCCAACTGGAAGACACCGTGGCGGGTGGGTAGAGTGGTTTGGGCGAGAGGGGTGATTGTTTGCATGATGAAATTTCCTCGACGAGAATATTTTCTTTTTCATCATGTAGTACGGATTGAGTGCTACGACTGGATGTCTACTGGATGTCTATAGCCCCACTAGCGGCATCCAAGGCCTTGAGCATAATTTCGGTGGGTTGGGCCCCCGAGACGGCAAAGCGTTGATTAAAAATAAAAAAGGGCACGCCGCTGATGTAATGCAATCATGAACGTCCAATATGATTTGTGTTTAATCAAATCATATTGAACGTTTTAGCGCTGGGATTTAGCCCATTGCCTGCGCTTCCATTTATGGATTCGCCAGATAATAAATACAATTCGTTGACATCACAATAGCGACACTGTCATTGTCAGCTTTATACAGGTTGTTGTCTGTGAAAAGTTTGTATGTGACGGTAATGGAATCTTTATAGTCTTTTTTGTCATTTTTTGACGTGAAGTAAAAATCCATCTGGAAATCTTTTTTGTTAGAGTACAGCGTACCTGAATATTTCACATCGTTTATCGTTGAATTGTATTCATCTTCATAAAAGGTTTGAATGGCACGACTTACTTGGTCTCGCGTGACTTTACCTACTAACGCTTGGTCGTTAATTTGTTTTAGGCACATGAGTGAATCTAAGCGATCCTTATCTTTTGATAAATCTGCAATTTCTCGTGTTTGTGTTTGTACTTTATTATTGGCATCAAGTAATTGAGTTTTTGTGCCAGAAATAGTATCATTCAGCGTTTTGATCTGTGATGATTTTTCCTCTATTTGTTTATTTACGCTGATTAGTTTAAGGTCAATTGCCTGGTTTTTTTGATAGAGTGTGAACCCATAGTATCCGACACCACAATTTGCAATCACACTAAATGCACACAAGATACTCACCAGAATTAATGCTATTCGCATATAAATCACCTATCTAGATTAACGATATTACAAGACTAATACAATCAAAATAAATGAGCAGTGCTGTTGCAACCATGATTGAAATATGAACTCAATCATGGTTGCAACAGCAAAAGGCGTTCAATAGTTACTTGAAATTATCGTTATAATTGACGACGTATGGTCCTCTATCATAACCAAAAACAACCAATCGATTGTCTTTGACTATAACGTTTTGCCAAACGACAGCATCGTTTACACGAAAATCAACAGTATAATTGTTGTCATAAATGTCGACATAATAGCCTCTGATATCGCCACTTTTTGCTTTGGAGATGTTATCACTACTATCAACATAATAAGCCCATTCATTTTTACCCGCAGGCGATACCTCGAATTTTGTCACTGCCGATCCAATATTGAATTGTACGAATACTACAATGGTTGCTGTTTTGACCGGTGTTGTGGTTGCGGTGGTTGTATTTGTAGTGGTTGTCGTAGTGGTCGTATTTGAGGTAGTACTCCCAGATT
This sequence comes from Roseiflexaceae bacterium, assembly GCA_947450095.1. Taxonomy (GTDB): domain Bacteria; phylum Chloroflexota; class Chloroflexia; order Chloroflexales; family Roseiflexaceae; genus UBA965. The sequence goes on along the minus strand of CANFUF010000084.1, from coordinate 6,570 downwards.
GGGATAAGAATTCATTCCCTAACAAACCCAACAATACCTTGTATGGTTCAGGCTTATCATCATGGTATTCAAATCGGGCGCGTTCAAAAATCTGCACGATGATGGTTTTACCTTCAACATCTTTTTTCATCGAATAAGAAAGTGGTAAGCCAAACAACGCCAGACTTTCCGCTTCTGAGACACTCTTTTTGCCATCAAGCTGCAAACCATGCGTCCGCCAGTAATAAAGAAAAGCCCCACATACAAATTGTCTCGTTTCAGCAAACCATTTGCAATATTTGCTGTCTTTTAGGAGACCGTAATCATCGAAATTTGCGGTATTGTAATCTATTTTTTCCATTACATCTGAAGTTTCTGCTCCAAACACTTGCATCATATTTAAGGCACCAACGCGGCCGATTAAAACGTCATAGGGATAACTGTTCTCAGGATGTAATTCGAGCCGATTGCGTTCGAAATTTTGCGCCATGAATGTTTTGCCTTCGATATTTGTTGCTTGCAGGTTCGAGGTAGGAAATCCAAATACCGGTAACCCACCATTGAGTTCCCAATACGAACGAATCCGACCATTGATACAAAAGCCTGTTTCTGCAAAGCAACGATCACCACTCGCCGCGTGAGTTGTGGTATTGGGAGCGAAAATTAGTGAACACAGAATCATGAACGCAATCGCAAGTGATTTGTACAAAGTGTCCTCCTGTAATTTTACATAAATAGTTAACTCGAGAAGATGGGTGTTGCCCGGCCTCATACGCGGATTGTTGCTAGCGTCTCACTCAAGATTGTCGCAACACTCTGTGCGTTGAGTGTGTCAAATCACCGCTAAATTAACAATCATAGTATGACGTAACTATTGTATTGTACGGGAATAAACTAAGTATTACGTAATTTTAGATTACAAAATGATGACAAAACCCTCTCGTGTAATTATCAAGAGGGTTTTGCGCTATTTAAAAAGTATGAAATTAAGTGCTAGGACTGGATGTCTATGGCCCCGCTAGCGGCATCCAAGGCCTTGAGCATAATCTCGGTGGGTTGCGCTCCTGATACAGCAAAGCGCTGATTAAAAATAAAAAAGGGCACGCCGCTGATGTTGAGGCGTTGGGCAGTGGCCATCGATTGATCGACGTCAGCGCTATAGTCGTCGCTGGCCAGCGTGGCAGCCACGCGGTCGGCGGGCAAGCCGGCACCGACAGCTAGGCTGGTCAAGGCTTGTTGGTCGTTGAGGTCGACACCATCGCGGAAGTAGGCGTTGTAGAGCGCGGTCGCCAATGGCCAAGTCTGCTCGTATTCGCTAGCGAGTAGGAGCAGGCGGTGGCAGTCGCGGGTATTGGCGGCGGTGGCCACGTTGTCATAATCAAAAGTGATGCCTTCGCTGGCAGCCACGCTGGTGACATGCCCAAAGATTTCTTTGGCTTTGGCTGCGCCGCCAAAGCGTTGCACGGCGTAATCGGCCCAGCGCACGCCGGCAGGTTGGGTAGGGTTGAGCATATAAGGGTGCCAGGTGCGGGTGACGGTCAGTTCGGGGCGTTGCGCCAGGGCTTTTTCGAGGCGTACGCCGCCGATGACGCACCACGGGCAGACGATATCACTAAAAATATCAATGGTAATGGTGGTGTCGCTCATGATTCTTTCCACTTCTGTACAAAACAAATAACCACGTCGTATGATAATAACATAGCAGCTACCAAGAGGTGAATAAGATGCGACTCGTGTTGTATGGGTTGGTTATCATCCTGGCTAGTACTGGATTTTCGTTGCTGTGTTGGGGGCTGTGGTTGCGCTGGCACCGCACTGCGCCTGCGGGCGACGATCAACCACGCCACCGTGACTATCTGGCGCACCCCACCTTGTTGGATCCTACTGCCCATCAATTTGCCTACCTACTCCGCGATATTTTGCCGGCGGGGTATGCCGTCACGGCGGGTATGGCGGGTAATCGCCTCGTCACGGTGCGTAATTTGCGCCGCCATCAGGTGTGGCGCGATGCCCGTTGGAATCGCATCGCCCATAAGTCACTCGATTTCGTGATTATCCGGAGCGCTGACACCCACCCCGTGCTGGCAATCAGCTTTGCGAATAGCCCTGACGCCGTACTCGACCCGGTGCTCCGTGAAGTAGGCTTGCCGTTATTGTATATCGCACCACAGCACATGCCGGGTCGCGACGCCCTCCGGCATCAAATCGTGCCGTTGTTGGCACGAGTGTAGCGAAGGAAGGTACGGTATGAGCACAACTACGGTGCTGGTATTTTTGCTCTTGGTGATAATGAGTGCGATTATCGCCGCGGCACGCCGCCGGCAGCGGCGTGGGCGTACCGCGCAACTCCCACGAGCACGCGGTGGTCGCGTTGCCCAAGTGTTGCGTGGTGTGCTTTCTAATGTCCCAACCCGTGGCACCCCACGCCGCCATTATGATGCAGTAGATATGGTGCTCACCCCCACCGAGCAACAATTTGCCACGGTGCTGCGTGATAGTTTGCCGGCTGCATACGACATCATGGTGCAGGTGGCGTTGCAACGAGTGGTGACGGTGCGTAATCCACGCCGCGGTCAGCCGTGGCGCGACAAACGCTGGAATCAGATTTCCCAAAAATCACTCGATTTTGTGGTTATCCGGCGCGCCGACAGCAAACTGATGCTAGCAATCGAGCTCGACGACGCCACCCACCTGCAAGCCAACCGCATTGCCCGCGACGAACTGCTCGACGCAATTATGCACGATGCCGGGTTACCGTTGCTGCATGTGCCGGTCCAATCCCACTACGACCGCCTCGCGTTGCAGATGCGCTTACTGGGCTATTTGCCATCATGACAACGGCGCGCATCGCACGGTTGCCCGTCTCGGCTATAATCAAATAAACCGTAGGATGATCAAAGGATAGCGTCATGCAGCTCCCTGATTTTCGGCCTCGCCCGCAACTCGTGACCAAACAGACCACGATTACCCGGCCGCGCTTCCCCGTCATCGATGCCCATAATCACCTCGGCAGTGATTTTGGCGGTGGTTGGGACAAAAAACCACTAGCGCAGCTCATCGACGTGCTTGATCGCGCCGAAGTAACCCATTTAATCGACCTTGATGGCGGTTGGGGCGAAGAAGTGCTCGATAATCACCTCGAATTATTTGCCCAACGCGCCCCCGAGCGCTTCCGGGTGTTTGCCGGAGTTGATTGGGCGCAATGGGCCCGTCGCGGCGATGAATTTGGGTTTTGGGCTGCTGAACGCCTGCAGGCTCAAGTTGCCCGTGGTGCCAAAGGCCTCAAAATCTGGAAACCGTTTGGACTGCATGTGCGCGACCAACACAACCAACTCGTAGCCGTCGATGATACTCGCCTCGACCCGTTGTGGATGATGGCTGGTCAACTCAATGTGCCGGTATTGGTGCATGTGGCCGACCCAGTGGCCTTTTTTGACCCCATCGACGCCACCAACGAGCGCTGGGAAGAATTGCACGCCCACCCCGATTGGCAATTCCCCAGCCCGCCCTTCCCAGCTTTTTTGGAGATCCTCGAGGCCTTCAAGCGCACCACCCAACGCCACCCGGGCACTGATTTTGTCATTGCACATGTGGGCTGTTATGCCGAAAACCTCGGCTGGGTGGCACAATGGCTCGACGATTGCCCCAACGTCTACATCGATTTCAGCGCCCGTATCGCCGAAGTGGGACGTCAACCCTATAGCGCCCGTAAGTTTTTTATCAATTATGCCGATCGGATTCTGTTTGGCACCGACATGCCCGCCGATGTGGCCACCTACCAGTTGTACTACCGCTTCCTCGAAACTGACGACGAATACTTCCCCTATCACCTCGGTGATGTGCCACCCCAAGGGCGCTGGAATATTTATGGGCTCTATTTGCCCGACGATGTGTTGCGCAAAATCTATTATCAAAACGCTGAACAGGTCATGTTGCGTCAACCCAAAGGAGTCTAATCATGCGTGCTGTGGTATTTGACGGAACATTGCACCTCGATGCCAATCGCCCGGCGCCCACACCCCCCGCCAGCGAAGCGCTGGTCAAGGTCCAGATGGCCGGCATTTGTAATACCGATATCGAAATCACCCGCGGTTATAAAGGCTTCAACGGCATCCTCGGCCACGAATTCGTCGGCACGGTGGTGGCCTGTGCCGATGCCCAGTGGCTGGGTAAACGGGTGGTGGGCGAAATCAACGCCGCTTGCCGGGTCTGCCCCACCTGTCTAATGGGGGACGACCCGCACTGCCCCAACCGCACCACGCTGGGGATTTTTAACCGACCGGGAGCGATGGCCGACCTGGTCAGCATCCCCATCGATTGCCTGCATCATGTGCCCGATGACGTCAGCGATCGCCAAGCAGTATTTACCGAGCCCCTCGCGGCCGCCCTCGAAATCATCCAACAGACCCATTTGCGCCCTACTGACCGTGTGGCCATCGTCGGTGACGGCAAATTGGGCCTGTTGATTGCCCAAGTGTTGCGTTTGCCCGGCTGTGACGTGACGGTGGTGGGGCGCCATCCCGAGCGCTGGGAGTTGCTCCATCGCCAAAAAATCACCACCGTGGCGAGTACTGATGCGCGTGGTTGGTACGACGTGGTGGTCGACGTCACCGGCAATCCCGACGGCCTCAAAACCGCTCGTAGCCTGATTCGCCCCCGTGGTCGGCTGGTGATGAAAAGTACCGTGGCCGCCGAAACCCAACTCGATTTGACCATGTTGGTGGTCGACGAAATCCAGCTGATTGGCTCACGCTGTGGTCCGTTTGCGGCGGCCTTGCGCTTGTTGCAACGGGGTTTAATCGACACCGAAACCTTGATTCATGCCACCTATGCCCTTGACGACGCCATGCCGGCCTTTGCGGCCAGCCACAAAGCACTCAAGGTGTTGTTGCAGATGTAACGTGTGGCGTCGCCCACATGAAAGGAAAAAACATGTCACTTGCTGATCAAAAAGCCCATTTATCACCGGTGTGGGCCCGTTACAACGACATCATTGTGGACCGTGGCGAAGGGGTGATGTTGTACGGCGACGATGGTCGCGCCTACTACGACTTTACCTGTGGGATTGGCGTCACCAACACCGGCCACTGCCACCCCCGCGTGGTGGCGGCGATTCGCGAGCAAGCCGGTTTGCTGTTGCATGGTCAAGCCAACATCGTCTATCACAAACCGATGTTGCGCTTGGTAGAGGGCTTGCGCCAGGTTGTGCCGTCAGGTATTGATGCGTTTTTCTTTAGCAATAGTGGGGCTGAAGCAGTCGAAGGCGCCCTCAAACTAGCCCGTCACGCCACGGGCCGCACCGACGTGATTGTGTTCGACGGTGGTTTCCATGGTCGTACCGCCGGCACCATGGCCCTGACCACCAGCAAAGGCAAATACCGTAGTGGCTATGCGCCCTTGCCGTCAGGGGTGCATGTGGCGCCCTACGCCTACTGCTTTAACTGTGCTATCGCCAAAGCCGCTGGTCGCAACACGGCCGAGATGTCAGCAGGAGCACCAGCTGACAGTGGCTGCTGTGGTGATCCGTTGCGGCGCGTCGAGCATATTTTGCATGCCAACACCACCCCCGACGACGTGGCGGCGATTTTGGTCGAACCGGTGTTGGGTGAAGGTGGCTACGTGATGCCGCCGGCGTCGTTTATCCGCGGCTTGCGAGCGATTTGCGACAAGTACGGCATCATGTTGATTGCCGACGAAGTCCAGACCGGCTTTGGCCGCACCGGCAAGTTTTTTGCGATGGAGCATTACGGCGTCACCGCCGATATCATCGTGGCCGCCAAGGGTTTGGCGTCGGGCTTGCCGTTGTCGGCAGTGATGACCCGCCAAGAAATCATGCAAAAATGGCATGCTGGCACCCACGGCGGCACCTATGGCGGCAACGCATTGGCGTGTGCGGCAGCGGTGGCCACCCTCGATGTGATTATCGAAGAGCGCTTGGTCGAAAACGCCGCCGCTATGGGAGCAGTCCTCAAAGGCGAATTGAGCGAATTGCAACAAAACAATCCCCTGATTGGTGATGTGCGCGGCGCCGGCTTGATGATTGGGGTGGAGTTAATCGACGAGGCAGGAGCTCCTAACGCCGCCTTGGCCAAACGCACCATCGCCGCCTGTCGCGAAATGGGTTTGCTGGTGATTACCTGTGGCACCTATGACAATGTGGTGCGCTTTATCCCACCCTTGGTGGTGAATGATGATCAGATTCATACGGCGGTGGGGATTTTCCGGCAGGCGTTGGTGTAGCCCCCCAACGTCATTCCATGCCGGTTGCGTGGTTGATTCGGATGCGAGGCATGCCTCGCACGTACGTGCGAGGGCATGCCCTCGCACGTGCGGTTGTGGATGGGCAACCGGCGTGGAATCTCCATGGGCTTGCCAACGGATGATCATCTGGCTCGCACAGAGGGCGCGGAGGCCGCGGAGAGGTCTTCCACGGTCGATTTTCCACGGCGAATTGCTATGTGTTTATAGTAAAAATCAGTGCATGCGCCGTGGATTAATCGCCCTTACCTATTGATTTCCTACGTCACTTCCGACTTCATGCTTCATACTTCCGACTTCTTATCTCGCACAGAGGGCGCGGAGGCCGCAGAG
>CANFUF010000083.1 GCA_947450095.1 Roseiflexaceae bacterium | reverse complement strand
TTGCACGCACGCAATACCGACGGAGTGATGATTAAATTGTGTGCGTCACTCAGTGCGTTAAGCCTTACGAACTACCGCTAGACTAGCAATCAGGGTATTCTTTATTAGGGTGATACAATAACTATCCATCCTAGTAGAGGAGGTGGTATGGGTTACGATTTCGTTTGCTTTAGCGACGGTACTAAGGCAACCAAGTCGGCCGTTGGATTTTGTGTGGCGCAAATCAAAGTGTTGCTGAAGTCTCCCGAACAATTGCCAGTCGTACTGCACTTGATTGAGCTCAGCGAACGCAACCAAGGGACGTCCTTTGCGACCTTTAGTCGATTGCACATCAAGCAACTACTGGACTTAGGGATCCTCGAACGTGGCGCGGTAGGGTACACGGTGAACGCGGTGTTTCGCAACGTATTACTCGAAGCGAATCGCCAAAACAACATGTACGACATCATTTTCGACAAAGTGATGTACGACAAATCCCCCGAAAAGCCCCAAGAGGAAGACGGCGGGCCATTTGACAAACCCGAAGGCATCGTCTTCTACATCGATGGGCCACCGTTATTCGAGAAGTTGCAGTTGCAGTTAGCGTTCTACGATTCGCAGAACCAAACCTACAGCAACATCGAGTACAAACCCGACCACGAATTCGCCATCCCCGACGGTGTGCGGTCATTTATACAGTCGTTACCTGCAGCGTAACGACCATGCATGACCCCCGCAATTCTCTCGTGATGAGGGGATTGCGGGGGTGGTTTTTTTGTGTATCTCGAGAAAAAATCTACTATACGATAAGTTTGGTGCCCTCTTGCGGCGTATCGGTGGTCGTCGCAGCTGACACTGGCGGAGTATCGGTGGTCAGCTCGGTAGCCGTCACTTCTGACATGACAAGTTGTGTCGGTGCAGGTTGTTTCACGCCAAACAGTCGTTTTATCCGCTCCCATACACTCAGTTGCGTATCACTCATGGGTACCGAGGCTTCACCGAGCGGAAGTGTTGATTGCACCTCAACAGGAGGTGTTGGATCAACAGTGGGCATTGGCACTGTCGGTGTCGGCAATACTTCAGTCACCGCAGGCGTGGGAGTGACCTCACTTGCTGGTGCGCTCACTTCTGGTACTACGATTTCGGGTGACACTCGTTTTGTACCCGATTTCTTTTTGGCAACAGGCTCAGGTGCCACGTATGGTGGTGTAATCAACGGCGGTGACACTGTCGCTGTGCCTGTCGGTGCGACTGGGGGTACAGCTGGTGGTGCTGACGGATCAGGGATCTCGGGAACCGGCGTTACCGTGGTATCCGGCACAGACCCTACCGGTAACCCTGTCTGGGGTGGGTCAACCGGCTGATTGCGATTAAAGCGGTATTCACCCAGCGTACTAAGGCTTTGGATGGCGGAAAGTATGGTGAAAATCATAAACCAAATCAGAAATGGGGAATATACCGAGTTTTCGTCAGAAGCATATTCGATAGGAATCTGTGTATGATTAGTGTACGACGCAAACGCTATCGGAATCATCAATAACAAAATCAACACATCAAACCACGCCGTAACCCCTGCCCGACTACGCAACCGGAATGCAGCCATCGTCAAACCGAAGCTACGTTCAATCAAATAGACCAACGCCCAAATCACAATAAATAACAAAGGTAAGTAGTAATGTATATATGGATGGTCTACTTGCCATTGAAGCTTTTCAAACGCCGTTTGACGCCAGCCATTGGTTTCAAAAATGCCGACCAGTAGCATATAAATGGCAGTAATTTTGTAAAGGCTAATACGCATATACGGATTGATATTCATACGATTATTCCGCTCTATTAACCATTACATAGGGAGGCAACAGCACTTGATCGTCGATTTGGTTGCGATACCCACGCGCCCGACACCGGATAATCACATCAGCGGGCAAAAACGGATCATGGGCATACGCCACGACCATTTTGGCGTCACTAGTCACCGTAACCCCATTATCTGGTGAAAACGGTTCAATGCGCACAGTGCGCAACAATGCATCAATCGCCACTAACAGTTCCGTCAACAGCATCCGTGTGGTGTCATTGGCTTGGGAATCAAGGAAAATATCCAAATGCCGGAGTTTTTGCGGTAATTGAGCCCGCAAGCCATTGGGGAGCTTCATATTGAGGAGTGTCCATTGTGATTCGTTTTTCAAAAACGTAATCAATGGTTGTATCGCCATCACGAACCAAATCCGTTGACTGCCGGTTAATTCCGGGTTATTTACGAGTTCGTCGTACAACGCCAACAGTGATACCACATTGGTACGAATATCTTGGATATCAATCACTTCATCCAAATATTTGGTAACAACCACGTTGGGATCTAATGGTGGCGGTGCCAAATGTTTGCGATTACGCACCCGCATATGCGCTTCGCCGGCATGCATCAACTGACGCCAGCGCGTTAATTCTGTCGAGACCACACCACAATTCATGCGGAGCATCATCACCCGGTGCATATCGGGCCAATCAACGGGGATGACTTTGCCATCAGGACCATCAATAACTGACGCAAAAATATCACGTACATTGCGTGACACCATCAATACATCCAAGCGCAACCGACTATACAACTCAGATGCTTCGACATCGTACGAAGCTTTGAGCCATGGCACACTCGAACGCCACAGTCGATGCATCAGATTAATCATGTCACGGTCTTGCAGATAATAATCGATGGTTTTGGTGGTGATGTCACTGACCACTGGATTAATTTGTGATTCGAGCCGTATCACTACGGTGTCAATTGATTCCATTCGCCATACGTCATTCACCGCACCTTGGCGTGGTCGCCACGTCGGCACAATGTTGGCACCATATTGGCGCACGATTTGTTCAGCCGCCTGGTTTTGATATGGCGCCATCACCTGGGCAGGGTCGACCACCGCCGACTCGAGATAATCAATGCGTTGCCGCAGCTCTTTTTGGCGCTCGATTTCTTCACGTTTCACCGATTGCATCGCACGGTCAGCATGGGTTTGCAGTTCATCTTTAGCAATCGTCAGGTCAGACAGTCGTTGATCACCCAAGCGCTTCGACAGCACGTCAGCCATAAACGCCGCATCTTCTGCAGCTATTGCGTCTAATTCTTGGCGCATATAGCGTTCGAGTTGTGTGCGCCGCCAATATTGTTGCCACCACACGCCAATGTAAGGTAACGCACCAATGATTATCACCGGGATAAACACGATGAGCATCGTATCAATCAATAATGGGAGCCATTGTCGTAGAGCATCAGCACCGGCATTAATATTAAAAAATTGAATAGGGAAAAGGGTAGTTAGTCCTTTGCGTAACGCATCCCAATATAATTGGAACAGCACCCCTACCAACACAAATGCCCGGATAAACAATGCCGGAATGTGCGCGCGTAATTTAACTGCTTGGCGCAACATTTCTTCGGCATTTAGTCCCAGCCACTTTTGTTCACGCAATAACGCATCTTGGTGTTTTTTGGCAATTTTTGCCCCGGTAATTGCGTTTTTCTCACTCAAAAGTGATTGTTCTTCAAGACGCGTGGCAAGGGCGCGCAACGTCGCGACACCACGAATCAGTCCTGTTCCCCCATTACCCAGTAACGTGGCAAAATTGCGACCAGCCACATCTTCAACCGTTTCAATCAACTGAAATTGTCGTTTACTCAGAGCAATTTTGGTTTGCTCGAGCACTGCAATCCCTTGTAATTGTTCTTCGCGTTGGCGTGCCAGAATCACATCGGCGTCGACCTGCTCATCAGCGGCATCATGAAACAGTGACTTGATTTTGACCGACTCAACCACGGGCTGAATCGTGGCTTGATTGGGCAACACATTCACGGCATATTCAATGGCGGTAGCATGCACTAATTGTTGTTGATAGATGGTTGTACAGACATCGGTCACATTTTTTTGAATCGACTCGCCAATGTGGGTTGCGAGCAAGCGTTCGATACGGTCGACGGTGTCACTATCTATGGCCGGCTGATTTTCGGGCATGGTCAACAGACGATCTTGGATGAGCCGTCCCATCGTAAATCGGCGCACCAAATCTTTGATATCGCGCAGTGGCACCACTAATGACGAACTCCCCACTCCGATATAGAGCTGACGGGCTCGCAACGAATGGTCATCGAGCAATGCTTGGTCGATGACCCGAGGCAACGCACTATACACCATACTTTCGAGCAACGATGCGACGTGTGTAGCCACTTCAAACACATTATCATCGTGGCCAATCGAACCGTTGTTGTCTTTATGGCCATCAATCAAAAACACATTGTCGTACAACCGCGGATCAACGATGTCAGATGGGATGCCACTGCGGATTTTACCTTGCCAAATCACTTCGCCAGCCGCCAAGCGATCACCTTCGTCGAGAACTTGCCACGACAAGGCATCGCCGTACTCACGTTTTTCGGCATCGGCATGATAATCAGCCGAAACAAATACTCCGTACAAGGTATATTGCATCGAGCTACCAATAGCTGCCCGAATAATCCCCGCTATTGGCCACAGCAACGCCTGGCCAACTTCGCTCCAGGTGGCACCTACCACCACAATCACGGGGCGCAAGGTATCAAACAGCGGAGCATCACGATGCAAACGGACTTTATTGAAGAGCTCACGCAAATCTCGTGACACATCACGCAACGCACCATCACTTAATTGATTGGCACGAATCGTGTCGGCATCACTGCTCCATAATGCCTTGTCGGTGGGCAAGATGCGGGTACTCACTGAGCCCGCATCTTCACCCATCAACGGCGATTTAAAGCCGTCATATACGTCGCGCTGAAGCATGATGCGGTCGCGTACCGCCTGGCCAAATTCACCAATACCGATAATAATCGCCGGTTGTGGTGATTCGACCGTACGAATAGACTCGTATGTCGGCGAATTAGCCATGTAAATGCCTCTATGCTTCGATCATACGGACGACGATCAGGCTAATATCGGGATGTTGGCTATTGGTGCGCAACGAATCAACCACACGGTCAATCACCATACGTGGGTCGTTGGGGTAACGATCAAGCGCTTGTTTCAAGGTATCATCCGTATACCCATCACGCAATCCATCACTGGCCAGCACGACGTTGTCGTTGGCACGCAAGGTCACGACTTCGACCAACCCATCGCCACTCAGGTTTTGGACGGTACCATCACGCGACACGACCCGCACCAAATCACCACCATTTGCGGCAGCAATCATGCAATCGTCTTCGATTACGGTGGCGGCATACGCCAAGCGCCGTTGAGCCCGCCCTTGTTGGCGCAAATACGCATCCACGTCTTCATTGGCCCGTTGCCGCGCCGTTTCAAAGGCAACTTTCAACCGCACCGCACGTTCGCCTTCGATTTTTATTTGGCGTTGAGTTTCTTCCAGTGATTGTGAAATCCGGCGGATCCACAAGCGTGACAATTCATCGTTTTCGGAATCGAGGTCATCGGCAATCAATGAAAGTGACCACGAAAAACCACTGGGTAACTCGATGACCCGATGAATCACGGCTTCGGCGCCGGTAGCCCGCCCATAGCGCGGATGGCTCCAGCCATCGCCGACGGTCCGCAGGCGCACCGCCGCCACATCGGCAGCTTTGGACATCACCGCTGGGTCGTCAACCAAATTACTCATCCCAACCGGCCAATCACGATGGATGTGCAACGGGTCTCCAAGTGTTTCGGTGAAGTAGCGATATGATTTGTAGTAATCCTTGAGGTTGGCCAAATCATCGACCTTGTACCCAAAGCGCGCATACAACACGTCAAGGCGATTGGGCATGCCGGTGTCAATCATGTCGAAATTATCGCCGCCAAATTCATCGAGAGGATGTTGACCGTTTTCGCGCATATCTTGTGACGGCAACGGATTTGCCCCAATTAGACGCACTGGCTCGGTGTCAAACCCGTGCTCTGTCCCCAATTGGGCCGCATCAATATTGAGGAAGGGCGCATAACTGCGGTAGCGCAACTGCCGCAGCGGATCGATGGGGCTATTGCGTGATACATGCGATTCGGCAGTGGCATATGGCACATTATCGTAGAACCACGTCAGATAGTCCGATACCCCCAAATTCGAGAAGACATCATCATGATTCGCCAAAAATCCTTGAATTGCATCTTTGTAGGCATTCAACAAATCAGCATTGGGCGCCATATCAGTGACAAACTTGATACCTGTCTCGTCGGTGCGCATTTCTATATCAAAAATATGCAACGATTTGAGCGTATTCAACAATTGCTCTTTGACTTCGCTCTTGAGATTAATCGTACTCACGCGATTATTGATGTAATGGCCAAGCAAATTACCGGCGTATTGATTCGAACCGAGCTCTTCGACGGCTCGTTCGTTCCCCAATTCAGTGGCTAATTCAAACAAATCGCTGGGTTTGGTGTCGCGCCCCCGTTGTTTATTAAACTTGGGCTTTTCCACTGGTTGGGTCAGGGTCGATTGCCAGCCATCACACAATTCGATACGCTGTTGCATGGTCTGGACAATGTCATGCAATTGGCCCCGCAGATGGGTTAAGCCGCTCACAACCGCCATAAAATGCGCACCTTTTTGTTCACCCTGACGGATGGCGTTAGTATGGCGTTCTTTTTGGTCTTCGGCTTCATCATCACCACCACGGCTAAACAACCCAAGCAGTTTCCGGCCCGTACTAGTAACTTCACCTAGCCGTTTTTCACCCTGCTTCTTTTCATTTTCAGCATCGTTTTGAAACCCGCTAAATATGGTAATCAATTCGTTGAGTTGTGCGGCAAAAGCATTGGCGGTGGCGACTCCATCACGAATCCCGCGGGTACGCACACTCGTCTGAATAGCACTAATAATCCGTTCGGCGATTTTGCGCAGTTCTTCTTGGGCTTTGCCTTGCTTGGCATCTTTTGTACCACTCGGATACGCCAATGAATTCTGCCACGTTTCTTTCAATTGATTCATTTGGCGTTGTGCTTCAGCACTGATTTGTTCAGTACCCAGCACATATTGATTCAATACAAACGAGGCATAGCGATTCGTTGCTTCTTCAACAACGGTACTCGGCAATACCAGCGACGCCGTCACAAACCCGGCAATCGCCAAGGCAGCCGACTTAGCTCGTTTGCCACTGGAGCGTTGCTCACCAGCCAGGTCATTCAAATTCACACGCCGCCCAGCCAAGCGCTTGCCGATGGGGGTAATCATATCTAGGTAGATAAATTGAGCCGTCATGCGCTGAATTTCGCGCAGATCACTCATGTATTCTTTGCCGTTATGACTATCTACCAAAAATACGCTATCAAATGGACGTGACAAGGTGGTTGACACTTTGTTGCCCGCTCCGTCAAAAAATGGAGTGTCGGGGAAGGTGGCGTCGAGCTTACCACCCGACAAAAAGTGATTCAATTCGCGGAGCGCTGCATAGGCATTGCCTTGGACACGCTCTTTTTGGACCTGGCTTTGCATGTTGGGCATGAAACATGAGGGCAAAAAGAAAATTCCAATAATTTCGGCCTCATCACCCAGCGCCTTACGCACCCGAAAGGCACTATCGAGGAATGTCCCTGAGCCAGTACCACCACAAACGGACGCCAAAATATAGACGCGTACTTGGCCGGTTCGTTCGACATCCAAACCAAATCGCTCGGTTTTTTCTTTCTCGGCGATCTCTTGGACGCGACGGATCTTGGGGTCGAGGCGTTGCGTAAATTCGCCCCACTTGGCGTACAACGACAAACGACCGACGGCACGCCGTTGGCGGGCACCCTTATAAATCGACCCGACTACTTTGCCGTGGGTAAACCACCAATCTTCGATGTGCGGATGGCGATCGAGGTTTTCGAGCACAGCACCTGCATTGAAATCTCCAATATAGGCGATTTCACCATCATATAAGCGCTCTTCGCCTGGCAAGTTTTGAATCGGCTCGGTATCGACGGCCAAAAATTCGACCAAACGGGGCATCGGCATATCGCCGACGGCTTGGCGCAAACGCGCCTTGAGGTGCCGGATAATCGACGTGCCCGTACCACCCAACCCCAACACAATCGTGGGGGCAATATACATAGATGATGGACGATACCCTTTAGTCTTGTCAGTCATGTTACCTTACTCCTCAATATGCCAAAACAGCATTATTTACGTACCCGATATGCAACGCGAATTCCTTCTTCACCAAAGGTCACCTTTTTGCCCAGCAAAATCTCACGCGCCTTACGACCATCAGGATTTAACTCAGGACTTATCACATCCACCTTAATCTGTTCGCGGTTGGTAGGAATGATTTTGGCGACAACGTCATCTGACGACAGCTCTTGGTCAAATGGCTCTGCTCGCAACGTATCAATCCCCCCTCCAGCCAAACGCACAATCGCGACTGGGGATTTGCCATACTGCCGCAAATTAATCCATGGCGAATCAATATCATCGGTGCTAAATCGCACGGCACCGCTATAAGCCTTCGTAAAACGGGTATACAACCAGCGGATCAGTCGGTACAAGATATACAACGCAACCAATACCAACAATACCCACCACCAAGAATAGGTCTGTACCCGCATCACCACCCCGCGCGGCGAGACGACTTTGGGGTCGTCAATACGCAATTGCACATCGTATTCAGCGCCAGGCCATCGCCAAAACGGTACACTCGGCGTTAACAGTCCCTCATACCCCCCGACATGATGAATATCAGGATGGGTCTTCCCCCAAAAAAACTGATATTTGTCTTGATAACCAGTATCACTACTATCAAATACATTGGAGGTTTTATCAGTGATTGGGTCAGCGATTAGGGGCATCCCATTGGCATGGGTGACTGTCGCCGTATAGGGAATATATGTATCAGCCATAAACGGCAACGCCAGCGGCCAAATGCGTTTTTCTAATACATACGTACCCGGAATGACGTTCCCATCGGCATCCTTGGCCAACAAGCGTTCAGGGAAGTGAATGACGACGAGCGGATCAACCTTTTCAAATGTAACACGTAAATCAGGAGTTACCTGCACCGCAGGATCACTACTCTTCCCAATCAATTTCACACGATACTTCCCGACAGGCAAGGTTTGCGTGACTTTGAGATGTAAACGCCTCCCACCCGCACAGGCATCGTCATCAAGCAACTGAGCGGTAATCATACTTGTTGCAACCGTCTGACTGCCATTGATAATTTCTGATACCACTAAATCTGACTGGATATCGACGTTGTCTGCCAGCACGCCATGATAGTTCACACATTGGCCACTGCTCACCGTCCCATTGGTTTCGTCTACCACCCCATCGATCTGCACGCCATCCGCCACGTTTTCGAGTTCGATGGCCGACCCAGGACGGGTAAATTGCACATCAAATGTTTGGGTGTTTTGGCCAGAGGTCGCCGTCATGGTGACGTGGTAGATACCGGGTTTCAAGGCTGAAATGTTACCCAATTTCAATGGCCAACTATTGCTGCCATCGTTGGATTGTTGCGGCTCCCCCACATTCAACAAATCTGCCGGCATCGCAATCGGTTCGGTATCACCTTCACGACGCATGTTGCTATCAAATTTGATTGACGGGGGCGTGCTGGTATTGATTTGCGATTTACACACAATATCATTCTGGAGCGTTTGAGTCGTGGTAATCACACCGAGATCCAAGGTGCGCAAATCGACTTCTTGGTCGGGGATACTTGGCTTCGGTGTACTTGGCTGTACTGCTGGTTGTGCAAGTTTGAAGACACAACTCATCTCGGGATTAATCATCCGTTCGGTGTACAACACAATTGGATGACCATTATATGAACCGGGCACGACAATCCGGATTTTTTGTTTCCCACCCGATTGCAACGCCAAATCACCATGCCCATCGCTATTCAACGTCACTTCTGTGGTTTGATTATTCAAGCGTTGCGTATCTGTGACCAAGCCTACTTGGTTAAACAGTATGGGTGCAGACAACGTCAAACCACTACTACTCGGCAGGGTCACCGCCACCCCAATATTCCCTTTTTCATCGGGTTTGGGGTTATCAATACCAGGCTCAGTAATCGTCAGCGGCAGTGAGCTTTCGGATGGGAGCAATGCTACACAGCGACGCATCGCCAAGGCGTTTTCGGGGTGCAACAAGAGCGACACATAAATGGGCTGACTCGCTTTGGGCAAATCCTTCCAAAATACCGCTTCCCCAGCGCTATGCAACCCACTACTATAGGTCGCAATATCGGGTGACTTGGTATCATCACAACTCATAGTGGATTGGCTGACTTTGACATCAGCATATGATTTTTCGTTAATACCACTTACCGTCCCAGCCACCAACAGCGGATTGGTATCTTTGGGGTAGGCAAGTGATTGACCATATGAAGATTGGGTTTCAGGGTATTTGAGTTGGATGCGCAACGACGAACGCATAAAAACAAAATTCGCGACAGCGGTGGGCTTCACATTAAACGTGAATCCCCATTTACTGCCATCACCAAATGCACCTGTATTGGTATAGTGATAAATCTGGAAGCGGGTTGATTTTCCATTCGTCAACGAAGCACCTTTTGGCGCGCCCGTTACCTCTGGTGATTGTAATTTAACCGTATTATCGGTGGCAGCAAACACAAATGTGACATCGCTCAACGACTGGTCTTTGGTCGCCCCCGTCGAAAACGCGGTAGTGTTATTTGTACCACTATCTGCAGTTGCTTGTAATTCATCAAGATAAGTGTTTGGTTGCGCTTCGGTAATCACCCGAGCAAACGCTTTGGCGATGTCGTTGGCGTTATTGATGGTCACAATCGGCTGGTTGGCACTAGTGAACCCCGTCTTCACTGCCTCAATTTCTGCGTCAGATTTCCCTGATTGATTTTGCAATAACAATAAAAAGACCGGAACTTTCAATTTATCTAATTCAGTTTTGATATTCGCCGTGACTTCCGTTGATTTGCCCATATCATCAGGCGCACCATCAGTCAGAAAAATAACGACTTGTTTGTTGGCCGTCTTGGTTTGACTTAACAGTTGCTCAACATCAGTAAAGGCCAAACGATATTTCGTCCCACTCGGCGGTACTTGATCATCATTCACCCGCCAATCTTTAATCATTTTTTTACCGTTATTGGCCACCGTGTAATCGACACTTACCGCATTAAGCTGAGTCAACAATGTGTCGCGATTATCGTTGTCCATACGAAACATGTATGGCTCGTTGGTAGATTTTTCACTCAAAATACGGTGCCCAGGTGCTGCTTTGGTGGGGGTTTTGTCACCAGAAAAATGCACTACACCGATGCGGTCATTGGTCGTCACCAAATCAATCAACATTTTGGTGGCTTCATAACGCAAGCCAGCCGGGTCAGAACCACCGGTGCCATGCATTGACCCCGAATTATCAATCACTACAATGATATCGAGATTGGCTGGAGCATCCGTTTGGGCCGCAACAGTCCGCCCTGCAAACCCAATCACCACCAGCAATGCCAACACCACACACCCAAATTTCACAAACAATGATTTCATGTGGCTATAACTACTATTACTCTTCATGTATATTTACTCCCCTCATTCCACTATAAACAATACCATCACACGAATCCACAAATGTGGACTTGTGTGATGAATAAGTGAAATTTAACGTAATTACGTGAGTATTATAGCAGATATAACGTAAAAATACAGGATTTTGCGTGGATTACATCGGCAAATGCACTGCTGCACCAATCCGCAACAAACCACAACCATACGATTTGGCCGCCCCGATTCCGCCGATCACCGTCTGACGCACCAATGCCGCGTCGACCACTGTCAGTGTGCCCGCAAAGCGCACCGCATCATAGCGCAAGGTGCCGTTGGGATGTGTGCCCATAATCATCGGCTCTGGGGTAATCGACAAATCGGCCGGGTTGATGGTAAAGCCCGCCGCCTCGGCTTTGCGGTCCAGCCAATCAATCTGCTCTGCCCGCTCAGTCAACGAGACTCGCTTGGCGATATGGATTGATTTTTTGGTGACATTAGCCGTCAAGCGGAAGCGATACACCCCAGCGGGTTGGAGTTGCGCCAATTGCTCATCGCAGTCGTCACGCTGCCGAACGGGGGGTAAGGCATAGCCTGCCGGCAAACTGGTCACGTCGGCATAGGCCAGCGCCTGAATCTCGAGTTGCCACTGGGCACCGATGCGGTCAATCACATACAAGATTTCATTCGTGTCACGGGTATTGTTGACATGCTGAAACAGTCGCATGGTGCGGCGATGCATGTTATGACAATCTGCCAAATCGCGTTGGACTTCCGGATGGGCCAGATTTAATTGAATATTCGTCAATGTCAGCATCTGCAACGCTCCTCGCTTGCCGTTCTTTAATGACACACATTGTAACGTACATTTGCTGTTTTGCGCACAGGATTGGCATTTGTCTCGCACAGGGCACGCAGAGGGCGCAGAGGCGTTTTTTGATTGCTTTGCGCCGAAGAATGCCTGTCCACTTTGTATACCTCGCACAGAGCACACGGTAGGATTGTCATTTATCTCGCACAGAGCACACAGAGGGCGCAGAGATGGTCATTACTTTAAGCTTTCGATTTCACGCTTTCGACTTTATATGGCGCGCTACACGGAGATTCCACGCTACGGTTGCTGTGGCAACCGGCATGGAATGACGCTGGAGTGTGAAGACACAGAGCACCGCCCCCCACCGTCATTGCATGGTGCCAACGGCGCAGTGCAATCTCCGAGTGGTAGGACAGATACCAAGGACGATTGTCTCACGCGGAGCCACGGAGGCACAGAGACGCGGAGGCGTACTGCATTTTCCATTTTCCATTTTCCATTTTCCATTTTCCATTTTCCATTTTCCATTTTCCATTTTCCATTTTCCATTTTCCATTCAGTGTCTCGCGAGACACCTACCCCCACACCAACTGCATATCGAGCAGTACCTCGTTGAGGTGCCCGCCCCGCAAATAAGGCCGCATGCTGGTACGCACTTGCACGCCCGTATCACGGATCTGCGGCCGCACCGTGTTCCACGCCCACGCCAAATCGCTCTGGGTCTGGCTGGCGCTGGCGCGATAGCGCACAATCGCATGTGTCAACCGCCGATAATACACGTCAAGCAGGTGATTGACCAACGCCTGACGATCGGCCACCACATATGCCGGCTCGAGATATTTGAGGCCAATGGTATCTTTGAGTTGACGCAAAAACCCGCTGGCCGAATGGCGCAACTCAATCAGCTGATTCACGGTATCGACATAGCGCAGGCTGGCCCGTGGGTATGGCCGCATGCCCGGCTCAAGCAACAACGACCGATCCACCATCATCTCGCTGTCGGTCAACAAATAATAATCGTATTGGTCGTGGGCCTGTGGCGCATCAGAATGTGGGCTGTCCCAGGTTGCGTCGAGGTGATACCACATCCCGTCGATGTTGACGAGGTTCCAAGCGTGCGGTCCGCGGGCCACATTGCCCGTCACAATCCGACAACCAATCCCTGCCGCCTCGCACAAATAGCCCACCATCATGGCGTACCCGGCACAGACGGTACTGCCGTGCACAACCCCGTCATAGGCGGTGTAGCATGTTTTGCTATGGTCATAGCGAAAGTTGGTGACGACCCAGTCGTGGATGCGCAACACCTTTTCGTGCACACTCATGCTCGGCCGCATCATCCGCGCCACAATGGCCGCACTGCGTTGGAGCACCACCTCGCGTTGCGCGGCCGATTCACGATATTCGACACTCAACGTGATGTCGTATTGGCTGCCTTTTTGACTGCGGAGCACCTGGTAGGATGCGATGGCGTTGCGGGCAATGTCGTTGCCGGCATTGACCAATTCGCCCATTAGCACTTCCGACGCAAATATATGTTTGGGGCCAGTAAAGCCCCAGGTGTGGGTTGGCACCCGCGCCACGATGAGTTCATCGACCTGCTGACGCAAGGCATCCAGATTATGGACCGATTTTTTGAGGGGCATTGTGTTACTTCCATGGCAGAATCTCGTTTCATTATGCCACGACGCATTACAGCGCTGTTTTGTTTCGCTGCTGAAAATAATGCCCTACCTGTTTGAGCCCGCGTCATTACCACGTCATGGTGGCGCATGCCAATGCCGTCACACACAAAACCCCCAGCCTCCATCACACGGGGCTGGGGGCGAAAGCCACGTTATTTAGCGGCAGGAGGAGTTTTGGGCTTAGTCGACGAACGAATTACAAAAAAACCTACCACTATCATCACCAACACCAACACAATCAATATAAGCTGATTGCCATAGGCAATAGAATTTACCCGAAAGGCGATCTTATGAGGTGATACTATCTGCGGATCAGTAAATTCAATATTTACATCATATGCTGCGCTATCCCATGTATAAAAACGTGGCAGGTTCGTCAATGCAATTTCACCAGTATAGCGATTCGGCGCAGCTTGGTTTGGTACTGTGCCTTCCCAATATGCCTGAATTGGCTTGGTAATACCCCAATAACCCTGTTTGCCGTCGACGGTCTCAACCACTTTATAGCGTGGAGCGCCAAGCAGCGGCATACTGGTCGTCCCCGTCAGTGTCACAGTGTAGGGAACGATCACATCAACGTTGTTGAAATCAAACATATCACTTGCAGGAAGCTGAATCTCATAGGTCGGGGTGGTGGTACCAGCCACCGCATTCGTAAAGGCTAGCTCCGCTTGTAATTTGGCCGTCGTAAATTGCACATGCAAGGGTTGGGGCAGCACTTGTACCTTGGCATCACTACTGGTCACCACCACATCAGCAGTATAGGTAGCGGCATCGAGGGTGGCGGGCAGCGTCATTTGTAGCGCATAATCGTTCGGGCAACGAGGGTCGTTGGGTTGGAGCAGAGCCGTCACACCGTCTGTTGTGCCCTTTTGGCTATCGTGGCTCAACGCCGTCACTGTCACCGCCGACGCTAGGGTGGCGGCTTTGGCGAGGGCTGGAATGGTAGCGGTGACACAGGCCGTGAGCTCGTTTTGACCAGCGTCAAGCGACCCCATGTCGAGTACTGATTGGGCGTCTTGATAGCCATCCCACGTCAAGGCAATCGCCACCGCTGGGCGCACAAAGGTATATTGCACGGGAATCGTCTCGCCATAGACCTGCACCGGGATTTCGAGGGTATAACGGCCGCCACTCAGCAAATCAATGTTTTGCAGCGTAATAGGCCATTGCACCAAGCCCTCTTTTTCGCTTACCACACCGAAATTGAGGAGTTTGGACGCCATATCGGGCACTGCTTGGTTTTGGGCATCGCGCAACAGCACCGTTTGGGGATTGATCGCCTGCGGCTGACTATCGCCTTTGGTCATGCATTGCAACGACAAATCTACGGGATCGGCAGTAGTCAGTTCGCCCAGATCACGGGCATCACTATTCCCCACCCGTTGTAATTCACACTGAAATTGCGGGGTAATCGTCCGCTGTGCATACAGCACCACCGGGCGGTCGGCCACCAGCCCTTCCACCACCACACTCAACTTATGCGCCCCTCCTTGGTTGAGGGCAAGCATCGCCGTCACCTCAGCGTTTTTGGGGGTCATCGCTAATTGATCCGATGGGGTATTGTCATCTTTGCCATAAAACAGGGTAGTCTTACTCGCCGTAATGGCAGCTGGTGCCGATAATTTCGCCGCTACCTCGATTTGTCCTTGCGTTGCCGCCGGCGTATCGCTGACCGGTTTGGTTATTGCCACCGTCAAGGGTTGGGCGGTGGGTTGCAACTCATAACAGCGGCGCAACACCAGGCTCTGATTTTTTTGCATAGTGACATTCACAAACAGCGGTTGATTGCTGGGGGGCAACAGCGCCCACACCACCGGCTCGCTCCCCGTATGCAGGCCAGTGCGTTGCACCGGATAGGGGGCAGCGGGTGCCGGGTTGATGGCATCACAACTCTGGGTCGCCTCCAACGCAATATATGCCATGGCGTCAGATTGCACCCCTTGGATCAAGGCCCCGAGCAGGTGTTGGGAGTCACGGGGGTAGGCCATAATCTGGCTGGTGGTGGCGCTGGCATCAGGGTAACGGAGCGTCATGCGTACCGTCGACCGCACAAAGGCAAACCCGGTAATATCAGCCGGCACCGCATTGACTTTAAAGGTCCAATTGTCGTTAATATCGCCAGCCACGGTTTTGTGGAATGTGGTGAAGCGGGCGCCTGGTGGATTGGGACTTGTGAACGTCAAATCATTTACATCCACC
>CANFUF010000082.1 GCA_947450095.1 Roseiflexaceae bacterium | reverse complement strand
ACCTATTGATATTGTCGGACATGCAGTTTGACGCGTGTGTCGCCCACGACGACAATGCCATGCAGATGATGGCGCGCCAATATGCAGCAGCGGGCTATGCTATGCCCGCGGTGATATTTTGGAATATCGCCAGCTACGGCAATGCGCCCGTGGATCAACACACGAGTGGAGCGGTGCTCGTGAGTGGATTTTCGCCGGCGATTCTCAAAGGGGTACTGGCTGCTGATTGGCAGTCGTTGACTCCTCTCAGTTTAATGCTGTCGGTCATCATGGACCCGCGCTATGATGTAGTGTTGGCTGATTAACCACCAAAAACCGGACATGAACTCATACGAGTGCATGTCCGGTTTTTGGCATATATTAGCGTACTTCGGCGATTAGTTCGACTTCGGTGGCGTAATTAAACGGGATGACCATGCCCACGGCGCTGCGGGCATGCTGCCCGTGCTCACCAAACACCTCGAGCAGCAATTCACTACAGCCATGCACGACGCCGGTGGTATTGTTGAAGCCGGGTGCGACATTGACCATACCGAGCACTTTGAAAATCCGTACCACGTTGTCGATGCCAACCAGTGAATGGATGGCTTGTAGGGCGTTGAGTGTGCTCAGTTGGGCGGCGTGGTAGCCTTGTTCGACGGTGAGGTCGGCACCGATGAGACCTTTGATTTCTTCTTCACCAAACCGTGACACGCTCCCCGAGGTATAGACGAGATTGCCCGTTTGTACGGCGAGCTGGAAGCGCCCGGTGTAAAGTGGCACGCTTTGGAGCGTATAGCCAAGCGATTGTAGTTTTTGAAAATATGACATGGTTGGTTCCTATGCTAATTGATCGGCTTGGGCACGTAACGCGGCTTTGTAGTCTTCCATTTCGATGACGGTATGGGCGATGCGGGCTTCTTCGGCGGCAAAGGCCAGTAAATGTGATTCGAGCGATTCGCGGGCGCTGCTTTTGGGGGCGGCGGTGCCACGCACTGCGGCGATGAAGCTCTGCATGATGCCGGTATCGCCACCACCGTGACCACTGCGACCATCGACTTCATAGACTTCGGGGGTACCACGGTGTGGCCGGATCTCGATACGGCCGCCATGGGCATTGAAGTAGCCGTGGAGTGTGCCGGTGGTGCCGTCATAACGCATACTGCGGTCTTCGTCGTTGCTCAGCCCATGCATGGTGAGCGACGCACTTATACCGCCGGCGAACTCCATGGTGACGATTTGGTGATCGACCACGTCGTTGTCGCAATGAAAGACACAGCGGCCATAGGGGCTGTCTTGCAGGGCTGCTACCCGTCCGGCGTAGCTACGGTCGTTGCTCAGTACATTAAATGGCCAGACATTGGGGGCTTCACCGGTTTGGCGAGCGACCTCGGCGGTTTCTGGCCACGGTTCGAGATCGAGGTAGATGCGTTTGGCCGACCACGCGCAAGTATCTACCACAGCACACCCATCGAGACAACGGCTGGTAGCACCGGCGGGGGCGTTCTTTTTTTGATAAAAATTAAGATTACCCACTGAAGAAATTCGCGTGCATTCACGTCCCAAGTTCCACACCATGATATCGAGGTCATGACAGCATTTGGCGAGAATCATGGGGGTTGACTCGGCTTTGCTCCGCCAACTGCCCCGCACAAAGCTATGCGCCATGTGCCAATGGGCGACGTTTTCGCGATGCGATACCGTCACAATATCGCCGATTTTGCCGGCGTGTAACAAGTCGTGGAGCGTCGAAAAAAAGTCCGTGTAACGCAAGACGTGCCCGATGACCAAATGCCGGCCGGCTTTTTCGGCGGCGAGGGTTAAGCGGGTGCATTCGAGCGGGTCGGGTGCCATTGGTTTTTCGAGGAGCACATGATAGCCTTGAGCGAGTGCGAGCAAGGTCGGTTCCACGTGCATGGCGTCTTGGGTGGTGATGATGGCTGCTTCGGCGAGTTGGCCTTTGGCAAACAGAGCTTCATATGAGGGAAAACAATATTCGTCAGCAATATCGTGGGCCTCGGCGATGGCCGCGCGGCGCACGGGATCGGGTTCGGCGACTGCGACAATCCGAGCGTCGTTGGGGTTGTTGACGGCATATGGAGCATAGGCGTGCGCTCCGCGTGAACCGGCTCCGACCAACACAAATTCAACAGGCTTCATCGTATTCCCTTGTGATTACAACATAAATCAGGTGACGTGCATATCATAACATGACCCCATAGGAAGGATGTAGGGGCGAATTCATTCGCTGCTATTCGCCGTGGGGCATGGGGTATGGGGCATGTGAAGATAAAACCTTTAGGAAACCTTTAGGAAGGTCGATAAACCTTTAGGTGTATGGCAAGGAATGCCCTACATAGTAGGTATAACGACTATTTTTAAGGAACAACATGCGCAGTATCACAAAAAACGATGGAGTTTTGATTATTGGTATGGGTGTATGTGTGGGAATGTGGATGTGTGCTGGTAGTGCTATTGATGGTGCGTATATATATGACAGTGCAGTGTGGCTGTGTGTATTGCTGGTCAGTGTGGCGGCATTGATATATGCTAGATTCATGCCAACCCAGGATATTGTGAAATCGCCGTTGTTTGTGGCTGGTGTAGTGGTGCTTGCAATCGTGTTTATCCGACAATGGTTGCAATTGACCCATTTTGATAGAGATATTACTGAGGCGTTTTATAGCAATGACGCTTCATTGTTTCGTTATGCGACTACCCAATTGGTGATGTGGGTTTGTGGGTGGAGTTATCTGATAGTTGCGACCATTCCTGCATGGTCAGTAGTTACACTAGCTCGTCAGCATTGGCGTGAGTGGAGTGTGTTGACGGGGATTGTCGTACTCGCTGGCATATTACGGTGGGTCGATTTAGGCGTGGTCCCAAATATCATCAATGGTGACGAAGGATTGATTGGGACATGGGCGACCCAAGTCATGACACAGATTGGTACATTGGGATTACTGTTTGCCAACATGGATGGGGTGGGGACGAATTATTTATATGTGATGCAGTTGATTTTTCACGTGTTTGGGCGCAGTGCGATGACGGTACGGTTATTGCCGTCAATTTTTGGGGTGTTGGCGATTGTCACTAACTATTTGTTTACGCGGTCACTATTTGGCCAACGTACCGCTACGATCATGGCGGTATTGTTGACATTTGCCCATGTACATGTGCATTTTAGCCGGACGGTGGCAGTGTCATATATCTATGCGACGGCATTGGTGCCATTGGTGTTGTGGGGATTATGGCAGGTGGTACAGACACGGCAATTATGGCCGGCAGTGATTGCAGCTCTGGCATTGGCACTACAAGTTAACTTGTATATCGATGGTTGGGCTTGGTCGGTATTAGTGCTGTTGATTATTGTGGCATGGTTGATTGTAGATCGTGCTGCAGTGATTGCTGCGTGGCGACAACTCGCAGTGATGCTGGGATTGATGCTGCTTGGCTTAGCGCCGATGCTGCTCTGGGGTGTCTATCACCCGGCAGATTTTTTTGCCCGCTTAAGTACCGATGGCTCGATAATTACTGGCTGGGTTGCCCGCGAGGCCGCAAGTAAAGGGATTAGCAGTTTCCAACAAATTTTGGAAATGTATCAATATGCATTCTCGACATTTATAAGTCTCCCATTTGGTGATTTTTATCATGCTGATGTACCAACCCTTGATATTGTGTCGGCAGGTTTGTTTTTGATTGGTTTAGTAATAGTCCATAATCGCTTGCATACCCGGCGCATGTTGCTGGTGTTGGGATGGTTTTGGGGTGGGGTCACCGCTTTGGCGGTATTTACCATCCCCTTTAGCACGTATCATTATCGGCTATTGGTGGTGTTACCGGTCGTGTATGTATGTGTGGCTATTGCATTGGAATACGGGGCAGGACTGCTTGAACGTGTGCTCCCACGGATGGGGGTAAATGGCTTGCTTGTGGTGATAGTGGCCGGGATTTCGTGGCAGAATCATGCGATTTATCAGTCAGAATTAGCCACGGTGTGCCGCTATGGTGGTGATATACAAACGCAACAGGCAGGTGCATTAGCCAATTACCTCTATAAAATGCAATTGCACGGTGGTATAGTCTATGTATACGGTGATCCAAGTGGTTTCTATTATGGACCATGGCGATCGCTGACGTTTTTGAACCCGCAATTAGAATTTCATAATAGCGAAGATGGTATTGATATGAATACCATGGAATCCACCATGCCAGTATATGCAGTTGCCATCCCGCAACGCCGTATCGAGTTAGAGTCTATGCAATCCAATGCACTTCACCCGCAACCAATTGATGCGATTACCCAATGCGGCGAAGAAATTTTGTATATCACGAGGATTATGACTCCATGAATAGAATGGGATGGATCCGAAAATTGCAAATTGACCTGGCCTGGGTCGGGGTGATGGGGATTATTGGGGTACTCGTTGCATTGTTAATTATTCCGAGTTGGCAAAATAATTCATTGGCCAATTTGCGCGAACGTACCCTGAATATCAGTAAATTTATTGATGATAGTAATGAACTCGAGATTTCACTGCAAGATATGCGATTGGCTGTACGTGGGTATATTATCTCGAAAAACATTTTTTTTAGTCAACAATACAATGATGCCAGTACACGCCAAAATGTAATCACGGAACAACTGACGCAAGATGCATTTGCAATCAATGACTTGGTGAATCCAAATAATGTGACGCTCCTCGGTGAATTGATTGATGATTGGCAGGCACAACACCTCGACCATCAAGTTGCGTTGGTTGATGCAGGTGATATCGCTGGTGCAGAACAAGATTTTGTGTTGAGCATCAAACAACATTCATTCGATAATATTCGTAAAACCCTCATCCCTTTACGTACCATTGCCAAAAACGAACTACATATGGTCCAATTAGAAACATCACGTGTGCACGCTACGAATTTTTTGGTAAATATGGTATTGACGTGTTTGGCGTTAGTGGCGGTAGTGATTGTGATTCTTGGGGTGATTCGCCAAACCAGTTTGGTGCAGGCGTTGCAATTCGCCAAATCAGAAGCGCATCAATTGACTGTCGCACTCTCGATGCGACTTGATGAACTCCACCACCAAAATGAACGATTAGCTACTGCCCAATTGATAATGACGCAGGCGATGCAAATTGGGCGGAATACATACCACAACACGTATCAAATGCAACAAATTGTGCAAACAATTCAGCAAACACTCCATATTCCTTTGGTGATGTTATGGCACGATGTTGATACGGTAACGCACCCTGCTATTGTAAGTTGTGTTGCTGACCAGCAAGAATTATTACGCCAAATTCCACAAATCATTCCACATGCACGAATCCACGCATTATTTCACACAAAAACAATAGCGCCTGCAATACAGATACCGCATACCAATCATCAATCACTGCAGTTGTACCCACTGATAATTAGTAATCAAAATGTAGGGGTATTAGGTTTGTTGTTACCCACCGCAACGACGATGGATAGTTTCGTATTGCAACAAATTACCTTGGTAGTTGATAATTTTCGGCTGTTTCAACAATTACAACGCGAACAACAACGGTTGCGGGTAGTGTTTGATGCCGTGCCACTCGGATTTGTATTGGTGGATCTGAACGGAATGGTGTTACTGAAAAATCAACAAGCACAACAATTTATTCCACAATTAGCAGTGACCGAAGATTGTCAGCATGCCATGGCAAATATGACGTTTTATGGCATGGGTGGCTACGAACTCTCGCCACCCGAATTACCGCTTGCGGTGGCGTTGGCACAGGCCACCGTCGGCACCCATGATATCATGCATGAATTACAGGATGTGCGTGTGCCAATTCGCCACCAAGTGGTAGCAATTAATGAGGGTAATACGGTCAACGGCTATGTGTTGGTGCTCGAAGATTTACGTGAAGCATATGAATTAGATCGACTCAAAGCGGATTTTGTGAGCATGATTAGTCATGAGTTGCGCACGCCGCTCGCTGCGATTGTCGGCGCAACCTCTATGTTGGTGAATTCTGGTGTGACATCGCCACGCGACGTACAACAAGACATGTTATTGTTGATCCAATCACAAGGGCAACGCTTACAAACATTAATCGAAGATATTTTAAATCTGGCGCGGATTGATCGTGAAAGTGTGCGTTTACAGCGTGAAACGATAGATCCATTGACACTCGTCCGCCGAATTGTCGGTCAAAACCTGCCAACAAAACGGCGTGTCCGGATTACCACGAAAGGTGCTACCCCGAATGTCTGGGTCGACAGTGTGCGTATCGAACAAGTGCTCCATAATATCCTTGATAATGCCGAAAAATATGCTCCCCATGGCGAGATTGAAATCTCATTGTTTGTCTCCCACGCCATGCCGACAATGGTGACATGTGCCGTCCGTGATTATGGCACGTCATTGAGTGATATTGAATATCAACGCGTATTTGATCGCTTCTATCAAGGGCAACAGCGCAGTATTCGTGGTGGGGTTGGCTTGGGGCTGACCATTTGTAAATATTTCGTAGAGGCAAATGGTGGCACAATTACGATGCAGGCGAGCCCAAATCACGATGGTACGGTGGTGGAATTTACGATGCCGATGGCTGATACGATGAATAATGTCATTGCGTCTGATGCTTCAGCGATTTCTCGCGTATTGCTCCTTGAAGACGACAGCGCTATGCAGCGCATCATGCAACAAATGTTGCGGACGCATCATTTTGATGTGGTGATTGCAAGTACGGTTTTTCAGGCCCAAGAAAAAATCACCCGTGAGCAATTTGATTTGCTTATCGTCGATGTGATGCTTCCTGATGCGTCAGGGCTGGATTTTGTCCGTGAAGTACGCTTGTGGTTTAATGCACCGATTATGGCAGTGACCGCCCGTGGCAGTGAGCAAGATGTCTTGATGGGGTTACGGGCTGGTGTCGATGACTACATGATTAAACCATTCAACTACGAAGAATTTGTGTTGCGGGTACAGGCACTGTGCCGGCGTAGGAATGGCAATGACTCCAAAGAATCGCTGATTGCAATTGGCGATTTACAGATTTCGTTTGCAGATAAACAGTTGACAATTAATGATCAAAAAATCGATGTTACCCCCATCGAGTATCGGATGCTCCGGTATTTGGTGCGCCATGTGGGTCAGACCTTGTCGCATGAACAGATTTTGCAGGGAGTATGGGGTGAACGGTACGACCAAGAAAATCAATATTTGTGGGTGCACATGTCGCATATTCGGCGGAAGTTGCAGGCAGCCAATATTACCCACCTCGCAATCGAAAACGTCCGTGGCATTGGATATCGCCTTGGGTATATCTCGTAATCCCTGGATTCATGAGGTGATGTGTCTTTTGTGAAAAAATTCGTGGCATGTGGTGAATCGATGATGGATGCGGGCATCTGTGGTGGTTGCCACAAGTGAAACCGCTTCCAGCGGTATGGTGAATATCAGATGATTGAGATAGTAGTGTCGTGAGAATCTGCTATAATTGGTCGTAATTGTCCACTAGTGTGGAGGGGTAGCACATGCAAGTACCTTTTGGTGATTTCAAACGACAAATAATGCCGATACGGGCAGAATTAAATGATGCTATTGCGCGGGTATTAGATAGTGGTGCGTATATTCTCGGCCCTGAAGTACGTCGCTTCGAGGCGAATTTTGCACGGTATTGTCAGGCACAGTATTGTATTGGTGTTGGCAATGGCACTGATGCGATTCAAATTGCATTAGTGGCGTTGGGCGTTGGTGTGGGTGATGAAGTCATCACGGTGGCCAATACCGGTGTGCCCGGCACGGCGGCAATTGTAGCACTTGGGGCAATTCCCGTTTTTGTCGATGTAGACCCCGCCTCACGCAACATGGATCCGGCCTTGATTGCTGCGGCAATTACCCCCCGCACCAAAGCCATTATGCCGGTGCATTTGTATGGGCTGATGGCTGATATGCCGGCGATTTTGGCAGTGGCTCGTGCGCATCATCTGCCCGTTGTCGAAGATTGTGCCCAAGCACATGGCGCAAGCATCGATGGCAAAGTCGCTGGCAGTTGGGGTGATGTGGCGGCATTTAGTTTTTATCCATCCAAAAACCTCGGTGCCATCGGCGATGGTGGTGCGATTACCACCAGCCGCGAAGATATCGCCCTCAAGGTGCAACGTTTGCGCCAATATGGTTGGGAACGCAAGTATTTTTCGACAGAGCCCAATGGCTTGAATTCACGCCTTGATGAATTACAGGCAGCAATTCTTGATGTGAAGCTGACCCACCTCGATGAGGGGACTAATCGGCGCAATCAAATCGCACTCGAATATAATCGGCAATTTGCCGATTTGCCGATACAATTGCCCCTTATCCCCACCGATAATCGAGTAGTCCACCATTTGTATGTCATCCAAACCGCCCACCGCGATGCATTGCTGGCGCAGCTCAAGGAGCGTGGGATTGGTTGTGACATCCACTATCCATTGCCTACGCACAAACAGCCGATTTATACGCAATATGCGCCGGCATGGTCATTGCCAGTGACCAATCGGCTGGCTGATGAAGTCCTTTCGTTACCGAACTTCCCAGAATTAACGGATGCCGAAGTGGCGCAAGTAGTGCAGGTCGTACGGCAGGCCGTATTGGCCTTGCCCGCCTAAAGAGGAGCGCTATGTCGCTGTTTCGCCGACTATTTGGCCGTGGTGGTGATGCCCCGCGCGATGAAGCCGAGGCGGCGGTAGAGGCGAGTCAAATCGCCACTGCCACCGAGCGCACGCGGCGTGGTTTTTTTTCACAAATTGCGAGTTTGTTTGGGGTATCGCAAATCAGCAATGAATTGTGGGACGACCTCGAGGCGTTACTTGTCCAAGCCGATGTCGGCATACCCACGGCAACCTATTTAGTAGCGCGCACCAAGGCGCAGGTGAAGCGGGCAGGAGTCGTTGATCCCCAAGAAGTGCGCGCTATTTTGCACGCCGAGATGGTGCAAGTGCTCCAAGACCAAGTGCGCCCAGAGAACGATACCGCCCATCCGTATGTAATTCTGGTGGTGGGGGTCAATGGTGCCGGCAAAACCACCTTGATTGCCAAATTAGCGCATCGCTATTTGGTGCATGGCAAAAAGGTACTCCTGGCCGCTGGCGATACTTTCCGGGCGGCAGCGACGGAGCAACTCGAAACCTGGGCGGAGCGGGTGGGTGTGCCAGTGATTAGCCGTGGCCAAGGCGCAGACCCTGGCGCGGTCGTGTATGATGCAGTAGAAGCCGCCACCACCAGTGATTGTGATGTATTGATTATCGATACCGCTGGGCGCTTGCATGCCAAAGTCAATTTGATGCAAGAGCTAACCAAATTACGCAATATTATTCGGCGTAAAATTCCGAATGCTCCCCACGAAGTATTGTTAGTGATTGATGGTACAACGGGACAAAATGGGGTACTTCAAGCGAAAGCATTTGCCGCTGCATCAGATGTGACGGGTGTTGTCGTGACGAAGTTGGATGGGACTGCCAAAGGCGGTATTGCCTTTGCGATTGCCCGTGAAATCCAACGCCCGGTGCGCTATGTAGGTACCGGTGAACGGATGACTGATTTGGCATTGTTTGACGCCACCACCTTTGTTGATGCGTTATTTGCACGAGATGCATAGAGGAGCCCATATGTCAGTAATGATTGTCGCTTGCCCAGTCTGTAAACAAAAACTCGCCATCCAAGATTATGTACCAATTGGGACGATGTTGGTGTGTGCCGACTGTGAGACAAACCTCAAAATCCTGAGCGTAAAGCCCATCAAAATTGTCCAAGTGACGATGGATGAAACCTACAATGTGGATGCCCGTCCTGAATCGTATGGCTAGGCGTTGCGTGTGGTGGATAGTATTGGTGTGGTGCTGTAGCGCATGTGCGATTCAGTCTGCGCCGCAGGTAGTGGCGATGCATCCTACCGCTGATACGTGGGCCTGGGCGGTATCGTTTGTTGGATCGGAAGGTGACACCCAACGCATTTTGACGGGTATTACGCCCAATACGCGTTTTCGTGTTGCTATCCAAGCCCGCCTCGTTACGGGACATATGCGCTTATCGATCCAGACAATAGACACCTCCCCGGTGCTCCATGTCTATCCCAATCGGTTGAATCAATTAGCGATAGAAGTTACCAGTGATGCATTGGGACAATTAGTAATAGATGAAAATAGCGACGATGCGCGCGGTGGCGAATATCAGGTATGGTTGTATACTATTGCTAATCAATAAAGAATGAGGTGTACGGTGACCGCAACGGTGAATGACATCATGCAACGAGCCCAGCAACAGCAGGTTGAATTTATCAGCTTGCAGTTTACGGATATTGCAGGCATGCTCAAAAACGTTACGATCCCAGTGGCCATGTTGGCTGATTGTCTCGACCATGGGGTGTGGTTTGACGGGTCGGCACTCGAAGGCCCGGCACGGGTCGCCGAAACCGATATGTACCTCGTGCCTGATATCGCTACATTTGCCGTAATGCCGTGGGATGATGCAGCCGGGGTCGTAACCGCACGGTTGATTTGCGATGTGCATTCCCCCGATGGCCGTCCATATGCTGGTGATCCACGGCGCGTGTTACGGCGTGCGGTGTCAGATGCGCATGCCATGGGCTTTGTCTATCGGTTAAGTGCTGAAGTAGAATTTTTTCTTTTTAAAACAGATGACGACAAACGTCCTGTCCTCATTCCCAACGACTCGGTGGGCTATTTTGATGCCACCAATGATTCATTTACGCGGTTTCGTCGTCACGTCGTCAAAGCACTTGGTGCCTTTAATATCAGTGTCAATGCCACCCATCACGAAGGCGCGGTGGGCCAACACGAAATCGATTTGCAAATCGAATCGGGTATGGCTGCGGCTGATGCGGTGATGACCTTGCGTCAAGTATTGCGTTCGATGGCCTTACAACAAGGGTTATTTGCCTCGTTTATGCCCAAACCAATGATGGGAATCAATGGTAGCGGGATGCATGTGCACCAAAGTCTTGCTGATGCCGTTACTGGGGTCAATTTGTTTGTTGACCCAAATGATAATTATGGGCTATCACCGATTGCAAAACACTTTATGGCCGGTTTGCTCGCTCATGCCCCAGGTATGTTGGCAGTGCTTGCGCCGCTTGTCAATTCATATAAACGGTTGGTTCCAGGTTACGAAGCACCGGCCTATGTGAGTTGGGGTCGTACCAATCGTGGTGCATTGGTGCGGGTACCACGGGTTTTGCCTGATCGCCCTCAGACAACGCGCATTGAATTGCGGAGCCCAGACCCTGCCTGTAACCCATACCTGGCCTATGCCGTGATGCTCAATGCTGGACTTGATGGGATTCGCCGTGAATTACCGTTGCCACCACCTGCTGAAGAAGACTTGGTTACCATGAATGCGCGTTCACGGATTCACCCATTGTTGCCGATGACTCTCGGCGAGGCAGTTGTTGAATTGCAACGCGATGAAGTGATTGCCGATACCCTTGGTCCCCTGATTTATCAACGGTTTGTTGAATCACGCCAACGGGAATGGGAAGAATACCGCCAACATGTCAGCAACTGGGAAGTTGAACGCTACCTGCCAATTTATTAGCAGGTGATATCACCTCTGTTTTACTGTAATGGAATAAACGCTGCGTCATGACACAACCATTATCACCATTGCCAATAACCACTCCCCCACCAGTGCGGATTACGCCAGAACAAAGTGCGTGGTTGATTTTGACGACTTTTTTTGTGGTGTCGTTAGTGGTATTGGCATGGCTAGTGCAATTGGCATGGCATGGCTATGTGGGTGCTATGTGGAGCCAAGATGGGGCAATGTTACGGGGGCATGTACGCTCAGGGATTTTGCTTCAAGAACCACGCAGCCTTACGAGTCATACTATCGAACGCCTCCCGGCGGCAGTTGACCTCTGTCAAAACCAAAGTGATATTTGTGCGCCGCTTACGATTGGTGACCGTATCAAAACCTTGCCTGCTGCAGGATATGGCCCAGTCGCATCATTGGTGCTCCCTGATACGACGCACATTCAGTTGTGGGCTCAAGGTACGGGAAGTGATATTGTATACCGTACCTATCAAGTGTCGCGTTGGTCGCATCGTCGCCAAGTCGTGAATCTTATCCAAAATGCTGGCTATGCCCGCTATGATATTGCCAAATATCAACCGTTTGCGAGTGTGGAATATAGCGTGACCTTGGCTAACCAAGTCACCGTATGGATGTCCCCCGGTGGAAGTTATAGTATCAATGTAATCCCTGATGATGCGGCACTCAATAACCCGATTCAATTCGAAATTGCCGTGCGGAGTGGTAATGCGACGGTGCAACGTGGGAATATAACCGAAGGTGTGACTGCTGGTCAAATTGTAGAAGTAAGTGATACCAACCAAATCCACAAAGCGCGCCCTGCCACTTGGCAACTCATCCATGATCCGCAATGGCAATCAGTAGTGAGTGAGCTCCGTGATGATGATCGCTATAACTGGCGTGAATTCTATCGTGCTGATGCACCAAACTTGAGCGATGCCGAACAAAACGGTCGCCTCGAAGTTTCACTTGGCTGTCGTCCAGAACGTCCAGATTTTTGTTCTGCCGATGATCAGGTGCGGATTTTGCGCTTCCGTCGCGATGGGAATCAAATCCGGCCATTTGCGGTCGGTATCGACCAAACACTCGACGCCGATGTCTCTGAATATACTTCGTTGCGTTTGACTGCCTGGGTGCGGGTACTCACGCAAACAGTGCCACTCGCCGGGATTGCCGGTTCGGAATGCCCAGTCATGTTTAAATTGACATTCAAAACAATTAGCCCTACCGATAAACAACAAGAACGTACCTTTTGTTTGTATGCCTTTAAATCAAGTGAATCATTGGTGCAAGATTCTGGCGATATCCGCTATCGCGCCTTACCGCCCTTCCAATGGTATCGCCTCGATGTCGATTTGCGCGAAGATGAATTTTTACGCTATGCTCGCTATCTCCAATCAATTCGGATTGAAGCGCGGGGCCATGATTATTTATCCGAAATAACTGATGTCAATTTGATTGGGCGCCAGTAATGTCATTCGTAGTGCGTACCGGTGTCGATATGGTCAATATCGCTCGGATTGCGGATGTAGTAGCGCGTCATGGTGACCGGTTTTTATTACGGGTATTGTCTGCAAACGAAATAACCATTTGTGCTGGACGGATTCCTGCAATTGCTGCCCGGTGGGCCGCCAAAGAAGCCGTGGCCAAATTACTGGGGGTTGGTATTCGTGGTTTGACCAGTGGAGCCCACGCTGTCCCATGGCATGACATTGAAATTGGGCGAGATACTGCGGGGAAACCATTTATCGCGCTACATCGCTACGCCGCCACGATAGCGGCGGCGCAGGGATTGTCATCATTTGACATAAGTATTAGTCATGACGGTGATTATGCAATTGCCAGTGCGGTTGCTATTGGGATAACGCCTGATGCATAAAAGCTATTGTTTCGTCGAATGATTCTTCGTGGGGTACATGGCCGGTATTGGGAATAACGGCCAGGTGCGCATTGGGCATGTTTTCTACCAATGTCGTACCCGTGCTGACGGCAAATACCGGATCGCCATCACCCCAAATCAAAAATACGGGACAAGTAATTGTTTTATAAAATGCGGGCACCGGTTTGATTCCATCTTTGGGTGCCGATGACTGACAAATCTGTCCTGCCAAGTGTCCTTGCACGCGCACAGAGCGGGCATATTCGGTTTGGCGTGAAACTACCCAATCAGGTCGTTTCGACACTGCTTTCAGTCCGGCGCCAGTGAGTGCTGGTGCAGTTGACCAAAACGCTAAGGCATAGCCAAATACGGGGATGGTGACGATTTTGGCGATAGGGGGGCGTTCTTTGGCCAATGATTCTGGTGCGAGTCCGATGATTCGATTAACACGTTCAGGAGCCAAAATAGCAGTTTGTAATGCAATGCGGCCACCATATGAATGACCAAGTAACGTTGCGTTATCGATGCCTAATGCATCAAGGACTGCAAGTACGTTGCGCGCTTGGGCTTCGGTGGTGTAATCGTTTTGGTTCCGCGAGCGGCTCGATGCCCCTGCGCCAATGGCGTCGATGCCAATTGTGCGGTATCCGGCAGCTTGTAACGCTGGTTGTACCCGGTACCATGTCGCTTGCCAGCCGCCAAAGCCATGGAGCAGTACAATCGCTGGCCCACTCCCTTGGTCGTAGATGGCGACTTGGTTCCCGTTAATTGAAATATGTCGGCCTTGTGTACCGAGTAATTCTTGGGTTGTGCTTGTTTCGCGCCAGCGTATCAACACAAATGGTGCGCCACACAAAAGGATGAGGAGGATGATTCCCCACATTGCTACACCTCCGTTAGGCGTGGTGTTGCGCGAAGCTGTGTGGCAATCACGACACCCGCAATACAAAACAACGCTGCGACGATATAGGTACCTGCATACCCTACTTGATTGACGAGAATTCCACCGATAATAGGGACCAATGCGCCGACACCAAGAATCGTATTTGCTAAACCCATATAGATTGGGCGTTGGGGTCCAGGTACTACTTCAAGCAAATAAGTCATGCTGGCTATCCCAATCCCATCACTCGATACCCCAGACATTAGACAGAGCAACAACAGCCACCCGAGTACGACGGTGCTCCCAAATGGCATGAGTAATGGTGCCACGAGCATCATCAGTGGTGGTGCAACTGATAAACTCCCCGTTAAGCGTAACAACCAATGCATGCCATGTTTGTCACCAAGGCGTCCCCAAATTAAATTTGAGATGGCGGCGGTGACTGCAGCGATGGCAATGAACAACCCTGCAGTGCTTTTGGGGAAGCCTAGTTGTTCAGTTACATAAATAATATAAAACGGTTCTGCTAATCGTCCCACCAACAAACATAAGCGTGCCCAGATAAAGCGCCGATAATTGGTGTGGCCACGGAGCATCGCTGGTGCAGCTTTTAGCGCATCACGGAGCCGTAAGGCTGGGACGGTTTGATTCGCTTTGGGTTCTTTGACGGTCGCAAAAATCCCCATGGCGGTGGCATAACAAATGAAGCTGAACAGACTAATCGCCGCAAAATTCATCGGGAAGGCAATTGGGGAAGTGTCACTCAACATCCAACGCACAAACGTGCCACCGACGGCAAATGCGAGTAGGCCTCCCGACAATTGGCGTAATCCAAAAAACCGTCCGCGTTGATTGGGTTGGACAATTTTTGCTACCACATCTTGGAAGCTCAGGGTTGTGACACCACCACCTATACAAAACAAGGCATAGCTTACGAGAATCGCCATCAGTCCAACGCTTGGATTAATCATACCGGCGGTATAGCAAGCCGCAATCAACCCAAACTGGGCCACGAGGCGTAATACCGCAAATAAGCGATAGGTGGGTAATTTGTAGGGCAACGCTTGGACATGCCCACCCACGATAATTTGTGGTAAGAGATACCCAGTACTTTGGATGACCGGTAATAAACTAATTAACGTCAACGAACCGCCTAGTTGGCGTACAAGCAATGTAAGTACTAGGCCAGGATTGCTTGCTGCTTCACCAAGCGTGAAAATGGTGCCGTTGAGTACACCTTTGAGATAATTGCTGCGCTTCACCGCAACAGGAAGTTCGCCGTGTTCGTTCACGATTTGGTTGCGCTCCGTATGATATGGACGAGTGCTTGGGGGATGCGACCTTCGACAATGGCGCCATCACCATCGTATTCTTCACTACTAATCACCCCACGTTGCCGCCAGAGATGCATCAAATCAGAGCGGCGATAGGGAATATAGGCACGAAGCTCGATCATTTCTTGTTTGAGCATTTGTTCGATACGAGCTGCGAGTACTTCTATGCCCCAGCCGTTTTGGGCTGAAACCGCCACAAAATCGTTGGGTAACCCGAGCGCTTCGGCCATGCCAGCGACTTCGCTTTGATCGACACCGCTCAATTTATCGATTTTGTTGAGCACCGTCAACACTGGTGTGTCACCGACCTCGAGTTGCTTGAGTGTGTCGTTGACGGTTTGGGTTTGCTGTTCGGCATTGGTATGGGTGATGTCGAGTACATGCAAAATCAAATCGGCATCGGCGATTTCTTCGAGGGTGGCACGAAATGCCACCACCAATTCGGTAGGAAGCTTTTGGATGAAGCCGACGGTATCAGTGAGCAAATAATGCGTACCACCGGGAGTGGTGACTTGACGGGTGGTGGGGTCGAGTGTCGCAAACAAGCGATCTTCGGCCCGCACTGTAGAATTCGCCATCGCATTGAGGAGCGTTGATTTGCCTGCATTGGTATAGCCGACGATGGCAACGACTTGGATGCCTGTATCCCGGCGCCGTTCGCGGTAGACTTCGCGCTGTGTATGGATTTCTTTGATGTGTTGCTCGAGGACGGTAATCCGTTTGTT
>CANFUF010000081.1 GCA_947450095.1 Roseiflexaceae bacterium | reverse complement strand
CATGCTGTTTGGCTTGTCGTTTAGTATTGCCGACATGCTGTTTAATTTTTATTTACAAAGCCTAGGCTATGATAATTTAGTTTCGGGGCAATTACAGTCGTCGTTCCGGATGGCGGGAGTGGTATTGGGCATCCCCATTGGGATGATTATCGATCGTATCAGTGCGCAACGCATGTTGTATATCGGCATTTTGACCTATGCCATTGGCTGGGGTGTGTTGTTGATGGTGCATGGCGTATCGATTACGACGCCATTTGGGATTATTTCACCGTTGCAATTGATGAATATTTTGTATTTCATCATTGGGGCTGCCAACATGGCGACCTATACGGCAGTAGTGCCGTTGTTGAGTACGGTGATTGAACCACAGCAACGGGCGTCGATGTTTGGGGTTAATGCGGCGGCGTCGACGATGGTGGGCTTTGTAGGGAGTATTGTGGCAGGGATGTTGCCAGGGGTAATCGCCACGGCGCTGGGGGTATCGGCCACCTCCGAAACAGCCTACCGCACGGCGTTATTTGGGGTATGTGGATTTGGCTTGTTGGCGGTCTTGCCGTTGATTGGTATCCAAAAAGCGCGGCACAGCATGGCGAAGGATCCGATTGCCGCGAGTACTATGGTGCCCGATGGTGAACGTGTGCCGCTGTATAAATTGTTTTTGTTTGCTACGCCGTCGATCTTTTTTGGTGTGGCGGGTGGTATGTTAGTGCCATTCCAAAATCTTTACTTCCGCCAGCAGTTTGGCGCCAGCGACAGTATTGTGGGCTTGAGTATTGCGTTTGGGTCGTTGGCCTTGGGAATTGGCAGTATTTTGGGTGGGCCGTTGGCCAAGCGCTTGGGCATTCGCCGCGCCACATCGGTGTCGCGCTTTATGGTTGCGCCACTGATGTTTGTAATGTTGATTCCTAGCTTTTATGTAGTGTCGGTGGCGTATGACATCACCCGTTTGTTGGTGGGCTTGACCTTCCCACTTTTTTCGGCCTTGATGATGCAATCCGTGCCGCTCAAACAACGGGGCACCGTCACCAGCATGAGTAGCATGACGTATTCGCTGGGCTGGGCGGGGTCGGTGATTTTGAGTGGCTATATGCAAGCGAGTGGCTCGTTCAATATGGTAATTATCATATCGGGCTTGAGCTATGTGGTGTCGGCATTATTGGTACAATTTATGCCGTATACCGATAAATTACCAGACTAGCGTATTGGTTGTGGTTGCTTCCCCTTTTTGGCAAATGTCAAACGGGGGATTTGTTTTGCCCTAATCGTATTTGTGTGCGTAATGAGGGCGCTGGCAACAATGGTAGACTGCCGCTACAGGTATGATAAATGAGCGTACAATAACGCTACACATCGGTGTGGAGATTTAGCAACAAAGAGGTGGCTTTTACAGGTATGATAAATGAGCGTACAATAACGCTACACATCGGTGTGGAGATTTAGCAACAAAGAGGTGGCTTTGTGATTGCAATTCGTTCCCAATGGCGGGCATTTGTGGCGGGTGCATCCCCCGCAGTGTACAGGATTTTGTTACACGGCATGTTGTATGGTTTGTCGTTTAGTATCTCGGACATGCTGTTTAATTTTTATTTACATAGTTTAGGCTATAACAACGCCATTGCGGGAGAATTCCAATCGATATTTAGAGTTGCGGGGGTGCTGTTAGGCATCCCTGTGGGCATGTCAATTGACCGTCTGAGTGCACAACGGATGTTGTATATCGGTATTTTGTCGTATGGGTTGGGATGGGCGGCGTTGTTGTTATCGCATGGGATGACCATCGGTTCATTGAGTGCCTTACAGTTGATGAGCATCATTTATTTTTTCATTGGGGCGGCAAATTTAACGATTAATTCGGCAGTGGTGCCGTTGTTGAGTACGGTCATTGAACCGCATCAGCGGGCGTCGATGTTTGGCGTCAGTGCTGCTGCATCGACGGCGATAGGGTTTTTTGGCAGCTTGCTGGGCGGGAGCCTACCGGGGTGGTTGGCGCCGTGGTTGGGGGTCGCAGCCACTGATGAACGCGCGTACCGCAGTGCCTTATTTGCAGCAGTAATCTTTGGATTATTGGCGGTATTGCCGTTGATTGGGATTAAACGTGCAGCACACGGGATGTCACGCCAAGGTATAAATTCCAACACGGTCATCCAAGAAAAGCCCAATGTATCGTTTAGTCGGTTGTTGTTGTTTGCCTCACCGTCGGTGTTTTTTGGAATTGCTGGCGGGATGTTTGTACCGTTCCAAAACTTGTACTTTCGCCAACAATTCAATGAACCTGATAGTGTGGTCGGGATTTGTATTGCACTAGGATCGTTTGCGATGGGGGTAGGGAGTATCATCGGTGGACCGATGGCGCAACGCTGGGGAGTCCGCCGCGGAGCGGCGTTTTCGCGGATATTGGCTGCGCCGTTGATGATTGTGATGCTGATTACGAATTTTTATGTGGTATCGGTAGCGTACGATCTCAATCGGATGTTGGTAGGGTTAACGTTTCCGCTTTTTTCGGCATTAATGATGCAAACAGTTCCGCTCCGACAACGGGGTACTGCCACCAGTATGAGTAGTATGACGTGGTCGCTGGGCTGGGCCGGGGCGTCTATTTTGAGTGGCTATATGCAAGACGCCGGGTCGTTCAATCTCGTATTAATTGTTTCGGGACTCTCCTATGTCGTGTCGGGGTTATTGATTTACTACTTGCCATATACCGATAAATTAGATTAATTGATACCGGTGGCGAATCCCCTTTTGGCACAGGCCAAAAGGGGATTTATTCGTCGCCGGCGCTGACGGCAATCTGCCCACTGGGGGCTGGCAATGGCCAGGCACAGATGGCGGCCGGGAGAAACATCAGGCCGGCCACGGCCATACTGCCGACAATCCCCCACTGCAGGTAGCACCACCCCGACAGTAACGTCCCCACTAAGCGCCCTAGTGAGTTGGCACTGTAATAAAACCCGATATTGAGACTGATGGCGTCACGGGCGGCATAGGCGGCGATGAGGTAGGAATGAACTGCCGAATTGAGCGCAAACAATAGGCTAAACAAACAGACCGCCGCCAAAATTCCCCAGACGTTGGCGCCATATTGGTGCGCCAAACCGGCGCTCACGAGACAAACCAACAGTGGTGCACCGGCCAACACGGCGGTCAGTCGCCCGTCGGGGGCGGCCTGACCAGCCAAAATCCGCGGAGTGCTGGCTTGGACGACTCCGTAGCCGATGGTATAGAGTGCCATGACGGCGCCAGATTGCCAAAACCCCCAGCCTGGCGCACTCGCCATGAAGAGTGGCAAAGCGATGGCCAACCAGATGTCGCGGGCGCCAAACAAAAAGAAACGCGCCACCGACAAGCGGTTGACGGCGGCACTATGGGCAAAAATTCCGGCAAATTGTTTGATTTTGGCACTGCCAGTGGTGGATGCGAGGGTAATGGTGAGTCCTAGTCCGAGTGCAACGATGGCTGCGAGCCCACCAAGAGCGACGCGCATCCCAAAGGCTACAAACAATAGTCCCCCCACGAAAAACCCCATGCCCTTGAGGGTGTTTTTGGCGCCGGTCAAGAGCGCAATGGCCCCAAAGAGCCCCGATTGCTGGTCGTTCATGGCCGTCATGGCGCTTTTGGCGCTGATTTTGGTGAGGTCTTTGGCGATGCCCGCAAAACCTTGCAAGACCATGAGGTAGGCTACGGGAGGGATTTGACTAGGGATGGCGATGCCAATCAAGGTAATGATTTGCAATATTAGTCCGAGCCGCATAGTGGTCAACAAGCCCAGCCGCTGTGCCACCACGCCCCCAAATAAATTGACAATCACGCCACACAGCTCGTAGATGGCAAAGACCCCGGCGAGACTCAAGGCGTTGTAGCCGAGGGTGGAATAATGAAATAACACTATCATGCGCAAGGCCCCGTCTGACAGGGTCAGCAGACTATAGGCGATGGAAATGCGGGCGGCGCTGTTGGGCATGATCTGTCTCCTGGTATGACTGATGAGATTTAGGCGGACTCAGATTGGGCAACATATTGAGCGAGGGCGATTAAGCGATGCGAATAGCCCATTTCGTTGTCGTACCACGCCAAAATCTTGACTTGGGTGCCGGCGGTGACCATAGTAGCACTGGCATCCACGATGGCCGAGCGGGGATCACTCCGGTAATCACTCGATACTAATGGAGCAGTTTCGTACCCCAAAATCCCGGCGAGTGCCGCGCTTTGGCTGGCCTGTTGCAGTAACCCATTGACTTCGGCAATGGTGGTTGGACGGTTGAGTTCAAAGACACAATCAGTCAACGAGGCGCCTAACATCGGGACGCGCACGGCCACACCATCGAGCTTGCCATTCAGTGCGGGGATGATCAGCCCGATGGTTGATGCGGAGCCGGTGCTGGTGGGGATGAGGTTTTGGGAGGCCGAGCGGGCCCGCCGTACATCTTTGCTTGGCTTGTCTACCACACTCTGGGTGTTGGTCATGCAGTGCAACGTGGTAATCATGCCGTGATGAATCCCGATGCCGTGGTGGACGACGTGGGCAATAGGAGCGAGACAATTGGTGGTGCACGAGGCCGCCGTCACGATGCGATCGCTGGCGGGGTTGTATAAATGCTGATTGACTCCCATCACGATGTTGAGGGCGTTTTTGCTGATGGGCGCAGCTACGATGACTCGTTTGACCCCTGCCGCAAAAAACGGTGCCAGGCTATCGGCGGTGCGGTATTTGCCACTACATTCGAGCACGATATCACAATCGTGCCAATCGGCGGGTTCGATGGTTTTGGAGTGACTGACGGCCATGGTGTG
This sequence comes from Roseiflexaceae bacterium, assembly GCA_947450095.1. Taxonomy (GTDB): domain Bacteria; phylum Chloroflexota; class Chloroflexia; order Chloroflexales; family Roseiflexaceae; genus UBA965. Next base: position 11,609 of record CANFUF010000081.1, on the reverse strand, counting down.
CTGTCCGACCTTGAGTTGATTATCAATGGTGGTGGCGGTGGTGGATGCACGGCCATGCACGGTGTCGTAATTGAAGAGGTAGGCACACATCGCCTCGTCGCCATTGGGCTCGTTGATGTGCGTCCATTGCATGCCTGGGGCTGTATGTCCAATGCGTAATGCCAGCCGTCCGATGCGCCCAAATCCGTTAATGCCGATACGCATGTGGTGCTCCTTGTGTGGTGATATTCACTCTTTTGGCTGAGGATAGTATGACATGGTGTGATGAAATCGCCGTTAAATATATTTCAAATATATTTGAAATATATTTTTCTGTCAAAATACCGTATATACTCCCTGCGTCGTGCGGCGCCCTACAGGGAGATTCCACGCAACGGTTGCCGTGGCAACCGGCATGGAATGACGTTGGGGAAGTGAAGTCGCAGCAGGCTGCGTCTCTACTTCCTCCTTCCGACTTCGCACTTCCTACGTCATCAGTGGTAGGATAGAGTGCAGAAGGTGAATTGGGTGTTGGTGAGGGGACAGCGGTACAAAAAACGTCATGTGAGATACTTCACCGTGCGGTGTACTATTTTGGACATGAAAACGCAACAGGAGTGATGCGATGAGCAATGTAGATGCATGGCAAGATATGGCAACAATTGCGAATTGTTTGGCTGATGCAAAGCGCACCAAATTGTTGTCGGCCTTGAGCGAGGGGCATTTAACGGCCAATCAAATCGCCGCCGTCATGCAATTGCAGCCCAGCGCTGTATCGTATCAATTGCGGGTATTGACCGAAGCGGGGATGGTGTTGCGGCGGCGAGGTGAGAGTGATACTCGCGAGATTTATTACCGGTTAAATCATCGGGCTATCGAGCGATTTACGGCGGGGATTGCGGCGCATATTCTTTGTCCGACCAGTGAATCATTGCCCGATGCGGTATTGTTTGTCTGTCGCGGCAACAGTGCCCGTTCGCAGATGGCCGAAGCGTGGACGCGCCATTTGAGTGACAATGTTATTTTTGTGATGAGTGCCGGCATCGAGCCGAGTGACGTCCACCCGCTGACCCAGGCCGTGATGGCTGAAGTCAATGTCGACATCACCAAACATAAGGCCAAACGTGTCACCGAGATTCCCGAAATACCCGATTTGGTGATTTCGGTTTGTGATGTGACGCGTGACGAGGTCAGCCGCCACTTTGGCGGCATCCAACACCGGCATTGGAGCATTCCTGATCCGGTGCCGAGTGGCGATATTGCCGATTTCCGCATGGCCCGTGATGTTATCAACGCATATGTGCAACGGATGATTGTGCGCTGGAATAGTGCCAACGATGTGTTGGCAGGCTAAATAAAAACCGACTGCATGGGTAATACCCACGCAGTCGATGGTTGTACGATGCGCCTGTTAACAAACAAGACATAACGTGTGAATGTTGATTCACTAGCGCACGGCGCATGGCTATGTTGGGTCTAATAAAAGCCGTAGATGCCCCAGCCACCGTCGACGATGAGTTGTTCGCCCACAATAAATGCCGATTCATCGCTGGCCAAAAAGATCGCTGGACCCACGATATCGGACACTTCGCCGATGCGCCGGATGGGCGTACGGGCGACGATGGGCGTGCGGTCGAGCCGTCCTTGGCGCACCATTTCGTCTTGGAGCGGAGTACGGATCCAGCCTGGCGAAATGCAGTTGACCCGCACGCCATGGGGCGCCCATTCGGTCGCCAACGAGCGTGTCAATTGCAACACGCCTCCTTTTGAGGCAGCATAGGCTGCCCGCATGGGGATGCCCAAGAACGAGTGCAACGAGCCGATGTTGACAATCGTGCCATGTCCTTTGGCAATCATGTGGGGTGCGACGGCTCGACAAAAAAAGAAGGTCCCGTTGATGTTGATATCCAGCGTCATTTGCCATTTTTCGTCGCTGAGCTCGGTGGTTGGTACTGCCATGGGGATGCCGGCGGCATTCACCAAGGCATCAACCCCACCCCACTGCGCCACCACCTGCTCCACGACGGCGTTGACGGCGGCCGAGTCGCGTACATCGGCGGGTGCGACGAGCGCCTCACCACCGCTGGCACGGATTTCGGCGGCGAGGGCCTGTAATTCTTCGGCATTGCGACTCACCAAGGCGACTTTGGCCCCTTCGCGGGCATAGCCGAGGGCGATGCCACGGCCAATCCCGCGCCCTGCCCCGGTGACAATCGCGATTCGTCCCGCTAAACGAGTACTCATAGAAGGCTCCTAATTTTGTGCGACAATACCACAACACGTGCGTTATGGAGCGTATAATGACGCGCCCTGCACATTGGTTGTATCACATACTAAATGGAATGACACTATGGTACAAGAAATCTACGTCCTGCGCCACGCTCACCCCGATCGTACCACTACCATCCCTTACAACGTTCCCCCGGGACCGCCATTGACGACCACTGGCCGAGCCGAAGCGCTCCAGGCTGCCCATTGGCTGAGCGAGAAACCGATCGACATGGCCTATGTCTCGCCGTTTTTACGCACCCGCCAAACAGCTGCGATTGTCAGCGAGCATATTATGGTGCCCTTTAGCTACGTCGAAAGCATCCGCGAAAGTGCCCCCGGCGAGCAACATCCTGCAGTCCGCACCCGCATCCGTGAGTTTTTGGATCTACTCGACACCCGCAATCTCGGGCGGATCATGCTGGTGACCCACGGCTGTTGCGTATTAGCCACACTTCAAGTGACAACCAACGACACCATCGACCTGAATGGCCACCGCTACGATTACGGCAATCATTCACCTACTGCCGGAATTTGGCATGGCGTGCGGCGCCCTGATGGCACTTTTGACTGGCAATTAGCCTTTAAACCAGCTCACTAGTCTGCTGATAGGCACACTGCGCCGCCACTGGGCAGCCGTCACACGGTGGGCAATGGGCGGCACATTTGCGGGCATCGACAAATTTACGCACTGCACCCGATTGCCGGCACCGCGGCTTGTTGGCCGTGCAATGATGAATGCAGACTTCCACCATCATGGCGTGTAATTCACGCGCTTCGTGGAGGTCGATGAGGGCGAGGTCGGCTTCGACGAGGCGTTGCACGTCGTCATAGGGTGCGGTGAGGGCATTCAGTTGTGGGTAAATGCCAGCGCGCGCGAGAAACCGCCGGGCATAGGCATCGACAATAAATAACGGCACTGTGCCCCCATACAACAGGATGGTATCGGCACTTTCACGCCCGATTTGCGGCAAGGCCAGCAACGTGGCGCGTGCTTCCGCCCGTGGTAACGCCAAAATTCCCTGCATCTGCCCGGTAAACGCACTGACTTCCCCTGCCAGCCGCACCAATGCCACCCCTTTGCGCAGATAAAAGGCACATGGTTTACATAATTCACCGATAACTTGAGGGTCTGCGGCTGCCAACTGCTCAAACGACGTATAGCCGGCTGCCAAGATGCGCAACACGGCCGCTTCGACTGCTTCCCAGCGCGTTTGTTGCACCAGCACCATGCCAAGGGTGACTTCATAGTCACGTTGGGGTGTGTGAATCGGCCACCAGTGGGGTTCGTGGGCGAAGTGGGCATTGAGTAGGGGAATGTAGGGCACGAGTGTCACGATATGTTGCTTTCGTCAGCAGGTGATTATTGAAAAAACGTATGGCGCGCCGTGAATTGGTAACAGAAGATTATTCTATGCGCTACACACCAACGCCCACGCGTATCGACGCGTGGGCGTTGGTGCAGGTCTCACAAAAACTACCGTGTTTCGAAGATGTTTTTGTCGACCACATGCACATCAACGGGGTAGTTACCAGTAAAGCAACCATTACAAAACCCATGGGAACCAGTGGCGGCTTGGAGACCGTCGAGGCTGAGGTATGCCAAACTATCGAGGCCGAGGTGGGTGCAGATTTGTTCTACATCCATGCGATGGGCGATTAATTCGGGGTAGGTGGCCATATCGACCCCTAGATAACAGGGGTGGCGGATGGGGGGCGACGATACCCGCATATGCACTTCTTTGGCGCCGGCAGCCCGCAACAAGCGTACCATTGGCCCTGATGTGTTGCCACGGACAATGCTGTCATCGATGATGACCACGCGCTTGCCCTTCAAATTATCGGCGAGTGGGTTGAATTTGAGTTGGATACCTACTTGGCGCAAGCGATCATCGGGTTGGATGAAGGTTCGCCCGATATAACGGTTTTTGATCAGACCTTCACTATACGGCAACCCCGAGGCTTGGGCATAACCGATGGCGGCGGGGATGCCGCTGTCGGGTACGGGGATGACCACATCGGCATCCGCAGGGGATTCTGTCGCCAAAATTCGCCCGGCGGCGACCCGTGCCGAATGCAAGGTGTGTCCGTCGATTTGTGAATCGGGGCGGGCAAAGTAGATATATTCAAACAAGCACAAGGCCCGTTTGCTGGCGGCATGGCGGCCAATCGTGCGCGGACCGTTGGCATCGATGGCGATGACTTCACCGGGGTCAAGCTCGCGGATAAATGTAGCGCCGATGGTGGCGAGGGCACAGGTTTCGGATGCCACCACCCAGCCCTTGCCCATTTGGCCGATGCACAACGGATGTACGCCCCACGGATCACGCACCGCATATAGTGTATCTTTGGTCAAAATCGTCAGACAATAGGCTCCTTCGGCCCGGGTCATCAGCGAATTAATCCGCTCGTCCCAGGTGGTACCGGGACCGCCAGCCAGCATCTGTACGACCACTTCGCTGTCGCTGGTTGAGCTCAGCCCAAAGCCCCGTTGGAATAATTCGTTGCGCAATGCGTTGCCGTTGGTCAAATTGCCGTTGTGGCCGATGGCGAGGGGTCCAAGGGCACTCTGTACCACAAAGGGTTGGGCGTTGAGTAATTTGGAAGAACCGGTGGTGGAATAGCGGGTATGTCCGATGGCAACATGACCCGTGAGGGGGGCAAGGTTTTGTTCGGTAAATACTTGCGATACGAGTCCCATGTCTTTATGCATGTTGATGCTCGCGCCATTGGCGACGGCAATGCCGGCGCTTTCTTGGCCACGATGTTGCAAGGCATATAGACCAAAAAAAGTCATGCGTGCGACGTCTTCTTCGGGAGCGAAAATACCAAAAATACCGCACTCATGATGTGGTTTATCGTCGTTATACACCGCGTCTCCTCCGTAGAATTCTCTTTTATTATAATATGGATTTGGTGGTTACGAACGAATGTGCATAATGTCGTGGGAGTTGGCGTGGTACAATTTTGCAAAGAAGCAAAAGGAGTCGCGATGTTTGTCAATCAAAATTCGTTTCTCATCATGGCTGTGATGATTTTGGCAGGGACCGCCTATTGGGCCAACCAAGGTGCCTGGCAAATCACCCGTATCGGCGTGCTGATTGTCGTCGCTGGTGCGTTAGCAGTGACAGGGTGGTGGGCACATCGTCAAGCCAGTACTGATGCAGTGCCGGACGTGTTGGCTGGTGGCAAAATCGTGTTGGTAGAATATTATTCCGATTACTGAATGGCCTGTGTCATGTCAAAGCCCATCGTGAATGGGATCGAAAAAGACTACGCTGGCACTGTTCGCGTGTTGCACATTGATGCCCGCAACCCAGATAATAGCGCGATTGCTGCCCAATTTGGCTTGCGGATGACTCCCACCTATATCATTTTTGACCAACATGCCACGGAGCAATACCGTAGTACGGGCAGTCTCAATCGTGGTCAATTTGATGGCTTCGTCGCCGGGTTGTTGGGCAAATAATCGTCAACGAGCACCGTTGCGCTAGGCACGGTGCGAAAGGAATCACCATGAAGAGTTTTAGTGCATACCCATCGCGCCGTTCGATGGTGGTGGGGCAAGGTGGCATGGTCGCCACTAGCCACCCGTTGGCAGCCCAAGCGGGCTTGCAGATGCTGGCCCAAGGAGGTAGTGCTGCTGATGCCGTAATTGCCGCCGCCGCCGTACTCAATGTGGTTGAGCCGATGAGCACGGGGATTGGTGGCGATGCCTTTGCGTTGGTCTATGACGCCAAAAGCAAAAGTGTCAAAGCCCTCAACGGCAGTGGTCGTGCCCCCCAAACCTTGAATCGCGAGGTCTTTGCGCAACAAGGATTAACCAAAATCCCCCTCACCGGCGTATTGCCCATTACCGTCCCCGGTGCAGTCGCTGCCTGGGATCAACTGATTCGCGCCCACGGCAAGCTCGATTTTGCCACGATTTTGGCACCCGCTATCCGTTACGCTCGTGACGGCTTTGCCGTCAGCGAAATCATCGCCCGTGGTTGGGCCGGTGCTGAAGCCAAATTGCGCCTCCACCCCGATGCCGCCCGGATTTATCTGCCTAATGGACGGGCGCCCCGCATGGGTGAAGTAGTCGTCCAAACCGAATTGGCACAGACATTTACCGAAATCGCCCATGGTGGTGCCGAGACCTTTTATCGCGGGTCATTGGCCGAACGCATCATCGCTAATCTCGCCCGCGATGGGGCCTATTTGTCGATGGCAGATATGGCTGCCCACGTCAGCGATTGGGTGACTCCTGCTACTGCCAAATACCGGGGCTATGACGTGTTTGAATGCCCTCCCAATGGTCAAGGGTTGACTGCCTTGATTGCCTTGCGCATCCTTGATGGCTTTGATTTGGCCAGCCTGCCGGTCAATTCACCGGCGTCGTTGCATCTGCAAATCGAAGCGATGCGCTTGGCGTTTGCCGATGCAGCCCGCTATATTGCCGACCCGGCATTTGTTGATGTCCCGATTGATTTCTTGTTGTCCGAGGAATATATTGCCACCCGGCGCGCCTTGATTGATCCGACCCGCGTGGGTGATTATGGCGCTGGGGAATTGCCGATTTCCCACGATACCGTCTATGTGACGGCGGTTGATGCCGAGGGCAATGCGGTGTCGTTTATCAACAGTCTCTATTACGGCTTTGGGTCGGGAGTGGTGGCCGGTGATACCGGGATTTGTATGCAAAACCGCGGTGCCTGTTTTGTGTTGGACGAAGGGCATCCCAATGTGCTGGCTCCTGGCAAACGCCCCTACCAAACCATTATTCCGTGCATGGTCACCAAAGCGGGCGAATTATGGTCGAGCTTCGGGGTGATGGGGGGCTTTATGCAACCCCAAGGACATGCCCAGATGCTGGTCAATATGATTGACTACGGCATGAATCCCCAAGAGTCACTCGATGCTCCGCGCTACGAATTGCTTGAGCCGTATGATGGCGACCGCACGTTGGCACTCGAGCATGATGCCGAGACCCAACAAGCCTTACGCGACCTCGGCCATGAAGTGGTACCGGCCAGTGTGGGCGGGTTTGGTGGTGGTCAGATTATCAATATGGAAAACAATGTGGCGTTTGGGGGATCTGATCCACGCAAAGACGGTAGTGCGGTGGCATTGTAAACAGGGATAGTAGGTACACATGCGTAGGGTAATTCGTTGGTTGGGGGTTGTGGGCTGTCTATGGTCGTTATGGGCCTGTCAAACGCCGACATCGTGGCAAGAAGTCGTCCATCAGCCCACTCCGTTGCCACGAGGTGGTCGAGTAACGATTGCAGTGCCCGATGACGTCGCTACGGTAGTGCCGTGGCAGGTGACGAGTCGGGCGAGCGAGTTGTTTGTGTCATTGACGCATAGTGGTTTGATGCGACTTGATGATCATGGTGCCCCTCAACCCGAATTACTTGCCGATTGGAGTGCCAGTAGTGATGGGCGTGTAATTACCGCGACGTTGCATGCCGACCTCAAATGGTCGGATGCGACGCCCCTCACCAGCGCCGATGTGGTTTTTACTTATACGGCACTCAAATCGTTGGTGGCGACAGCACCTATTTTGGCAGAACTACGCCATATTACGGATGTCCAAGCCCCCGACCCGCTGCATATTCGCTTTACCCTTGATGCGCCATATGCGCCGTTATTGACATTGTGGGCGCTACCAATTTTGCCAAAAAAAGTACTAGCCACCCAGTCAATTGCCAGTATTAATCTGCGTAATTTGGCAACCACTGCAGGTGCGTTTACCTACAAAAATGTCGATGCCAACGGGGCGATTTTGCTGGTAGCCAACCCTAATTATGTGCATGGAGCGCCACTGCTCGACGAAGTAGTTATTATGCCCAATAGTCGTGACGCGGATATGGTAGCGGGGATTGGCAATGGTTCGATTGATATTGCCGAACTCCACGAAGCCCCCCAACTCAGCGCCACGAATCCGTTTAGCCACACCCAATATGCCCAAAATGTGTTTGGAGTGGCGGCGTTTAATCTACGTCCAGATCATTTGTTGGCAGATACTGCGTTGCGCTTGGCGGTACAACAGGCGATGAGTCAGACCACGACGCTTGCGATGGTGTTGCCTCAAAGTTGGGCCGATACCCCTATTTCTACCACGACTACTGCCGTGATAAGCGATGCCAAGTCGTTACTCGATGCCGCTGGTTGGGATACCCGTGATAGTACCGGTATCCGTCAAAAAGCGGGGGTGTCGTTGCAGGTGACCCTGCTTGCACCGGCCGATAATCCGCTGTTGCTGCAGTATGCAGATCAATATGCGGCGGTATTACAGGCACTTGATATCGCCGTGGTGCGCCATAATCTGTCACATGCCGAATACGTGGCGCAATTAATTCCACCGTACGATTTTGATATTGCGTTGCTTGAATTGGGTAATGGGCGTAGTAGTGCACAATACGCTGATACGTGGTTGTATGACCCCGATCCACGGGCGTTGTTGTATGGGGGTGAGCGTAATCAAGGTGCGCCCGATATCCGTGGCTCGCTCAATATTGCTGGCTTTGCGGATAGCACCTATGACCAAGCCAGTGATAGTGCCTTGAAAGCATATGACAGCAAAGCACGTGGCACGGCATTGGCGAATGCCGCCCAACGAGCCCAGATGCTTGCGCCATATGTCGTGCTTTATCGTCCCACTACCACTGTAATCTATGGTCGGCGCTTGCGCGTGCTGACTGGTTCGTTGCGTTTTGATGCGCCATGGTATGCCACCAACGCAGCGCGTTGGTTTGTCCAACCGTAGCGGCCTTCTTTGAGAGACCGCTACGGTTGTAGGAATCTGTGGTTTTAGGCACTATACCCAATAAAGCGCATGGCGGTCAACGCTAACGTCCGCGCCACATGAATTAAATCTGCTACCGGTACCGATTCGTCCGGTTTGTGCGCTAGGCGTACATCGCCCGGGCCATACATCACGGTAGGGATGCCCCCGTGGATCACCAGCAAGCGCATGTCGGCGCCGTAGGTCATCCCTTCGATGGCTACTTCGCCTCCCAGCGCTTGATGGGCGCCGGCCAATGTGCCGACAATGGGGTGGTTGACATCGGTTTCGGCGGGTTCGAACGTGCCACCCCACCATTCGATCAGTGGTGGGTGGTCGCGTAACCACGGGTCATTGGCGGCGGCCTCGGCCACGGCTTGCTCGAATTCACGCCGCGCGGCGTTGGAATCTTCGCCGATGCCGATGCCGTAGCGTCCTTCGGCCACGAGTTCTTCGGCTACACTCGACGGCCAATTCCCTGCTCGTACCGTACCGATGCTCAGCGGGTAGGGCAGATGATAGTTGGCAAACAATGGGTGGCGCATCCGGGCATTGCGGCGGGCTTCGAGGGCTACCAGCGCCTGATGGACGACCATATATTTTTCAATGGCGCTGACCCCCTCTTCACGGTAGCAGCCGTGGGCCGACAAGCCATAAACGGTGATGCGTACGTTGTGGGCACCGGCTTGGGCAGGGGCGATAGCCATGCGGGTTGGTTCGGGAATGATGGCGGCATCGGCAGTGTAGCCCCGCACAATGCTGGCGAGTGTGCCACAGCCGCCGTCTTCTTCGCCAATCACACTTTGCAGATGCAAGCGCCCATTGAGCTGCACGCCGGCTTTGTGGATGGCGCGCACTGCCCACAGGGCGGCCACGAGGCCTCCCTTCATGTCGAGAGCACCACGGCCATACATGCGCCCATCAACGATTTGGCCTTGCCAGGGGTGGTAGCTCCAATTGGCGTGGTCACCTTCGGGGACGACGTCGATATGCCCGTTCAGAATCAATGAACGTCCACCGCGATCGCTGCCCAATGTGCCGACGACGCCCAGTCCACTGGCACGCTCGATTTCCCACGAAAAACCAGGGTGTTGTTGCAGACTCGCAAAATCGATATCCCAGACATCGACTTCGAGACCACTATCGCTCATGGCATGGGCGATGCGCCGTTGGGCGGCGTCTTCGTGGGCACCAAAGCTTTGATAGCCCACCAGCTCAGCCAAAAACGCCAGCATCTCTGCACTATCGAGGTGCTCGAGCACACGTTGCTCAGTGGCGGTAATATTCGTCATAATCTATTCCTTTGAGGCGCCTACATTTAATGTAGGCGCCTAGTGTGTATGGTAGAGATTGGTCTGATTAATCGCGCAACAATGGGCGCGTCAAGCAGGTGGGGCCACCTTCGGCTTTGAGCGAAATCTCGTTGCCGCGGTAGGTTTGCACTTCACAGCCGGCATCGGCTAGCAAGCGGGCCGTAATCGGGTTGCAATCGAGCATTAAGCAGACTTTGGGGGCAATAGCGAGGACGTTAGTGGCCATGCTGTCGTATTCTGAGGCGGGGATTTCGATGAGCTTCATGTTGCGCCGTTTGAGTTCTTGATAAAAACCGGTCGGCATCAACGGCAGATGGACCACCGCCATGTCGTGATCAACCATCGAAATAAACGACAGCAAATGCAAACAGGCTTCAGGCCCGGTGTAGTACGGCAAATCATACGATAGCACGGTCACCCCTTTGGGTTCGAGCATCGCTTTGAGTTGGCTGACGGCGGCGGCGTTTGTGCGGAAGCCCAAGCCGACGGCCAAGGTCTGATTGTCCAACCAAATCATGTCGCCACCTTCGGCACGGGCATCACCCGAGAGCGTCCCCAAAATCGGGATGCCGTTTTTTTGCATGCTGGCGCCAATGGCGGCTTCTTCGCCTACCCGCAGTGGTTTGCCCATATGCAGCAAAATCGCGCCGTAATCGGTCACAATTGCGGGGTCAAAACAAAAAATTGCATCGGCGTGATCTGCCAATGGGGCGTCGTGCATGATGACTTCGACGCCGGCCTTGCGCAATGTATCGCACAATGCGGCGTGTTCGGCCAAGGCACCGGCTTGATCGGGGCGTGACGTGTAATGCCAGCGGGCTGGATCTGCATTGTAAAATGCGGATTCAGGCGTACGTAACATTACTTTGCGCAACTGCGATACCATGTTTTGGGCGCCATATGAACGAGTGGTCATGCTTTTTCCTCTTAAACAGATTACTGCCCTAGTTTACCATGTGCACGAAGGAGGAATTGAAAATTGAAAATTGAAAATTGAAAATGACTCCGCACCTCGTGTGAGATAAAAAAGATAGCGCATTGACATCAATCAACAACCATCACCGCAACCGGCATGGAATGACGCGCGGGGATGCTGGGATAGATTCTGAATCGAAGCGGAGGGGGCGGTATGGGATATTTTTTGGTGGAAAAAATAGTTCAAACAAATTTGAAATAAAAATAGTGGGCAAAAAAAGGCAACAGTGTGGTGCCATGGTCTCTGGGGTGCAGTCGTGTGTGATGCCTGGTGCAGGGATGCTGGGATAGATTCTGAATCGATG
>CANFUF010000080.1 GCA_947450095.1 Roseiflexaceae bacterium | reverse complement strand
TTGGTGAAAATGCGTACGGCGGCAGTCAACCCATCTGACTTGATGTTTTTGCGGGGCCGCTATGGGGTGCGCCGCGAGCCACCCACCACCCCTGGTTTTGAAGGGTGTGGCGTGGTGGTCGCGTCCGGCTCGGGGTTTGGCCAAATGCTGATTGGACGACGGGTATCGTGTGCGGCTCAAGGCGAATTTGGTACCTGGGCCGAATACACTATTGCGTCGGCGAGTAGCTGCTTCCCGCTCCGTGCTGCCGTCAACGACGACCAAGGTGCCATGATGCTGGTCAACCCGTTGACCGCGTGGGCCATGCTTGATACTGCTCAGCGTGCTGGCCACCGCGGGGTGGTCATCAATGCCGCCAATAGTGCCTTGGGGCGCATGATTATCCGGGTGGCGGTCGTGCGTGGCATGCCAACCATTGCCATTGTGCGCAGCAACACCTATGCTGCTGAACTTGCAGCACTAGGGGCAACGCAGGTATTGGTGAGTAGTGATGCCGATTTTGGGCAACAGTTGCGTGAAGCGAGTGACCGTCTCAAGGCCACTATGGCCTTTGATGCAATTGCCGGCGCGCAGACGGGCGAATTGCTCAATGCCATGCCCCGTGGCGCTCATGTGCTGGTGTACGGAGCATTGTCACTGGCACCGGTGCAGGTCGATGTGGGCACGTTGTTGTTTGGTCAGCGCCGCGTCGAAGGGTTTTGGTTGTCTGAATGGATTGCCAAATACGGCATGCGCCGAGTCATCCCGGCCATGATTGAACTACAAACACGGCTATTACCGGCCATCGACACAACTCCCATCGGGCATTATGCCTTGGCTGATGCCGCTGCTGGTATCCGGGCCTATCAAGACAATATGGGCGCCGGCAAGATTATTTTGCAACTGGGATCCTAATACCCAAAACACGCCCCGTACCACGTGGTACGGGGCGTGTTTTTCTGTTGTTTTTACACGCGGTAGGTGGCAGGGCGACGGTTGGCCAATGAGGGAACGCTCTTGCGCAGGCGTTCGAGTTCGGCCATGTCGAGGGTTGCGACCACCACACCTTCGCCATCGGGGGCTTGGGCGATGACCGTGCCCCACGGATTGATAATCATGCTCCGGCCATAACACTGACGCCCCACGGGATGCTCACCCCATTGGGCTGGGGCGATGATATAGCACTGATTTTCGATGGCACGGGCCCGCAACAACACTTCCCAGTGATCTTTGCCAGTAAAGGCGGTAAAGGCGGCGGGCACGGCGATGATTTTGGCACCAGCTAGGGCCAGGGTGCGGTAGAGCTCGGGGAAGCGCATGTCGTAGCAAATGGTCAACCCCAGCGTAATGCCGTCGACGTCGGTGGTGACCACATCGGTGCCCGGCAAATAGGTGTCTGACTCGCGGTAGCTGCCTGGGGCAATATCGACATCGAAAAGATGGATTTTGCGGTAGGTGGCGACCATTTGGCCGTGCGGGTTAAACATGATGGTGGTGTTGTAGTCTTTGCCTTGGCCGGTTTGTTCGATAATCGAGCCACCATGCAACCAAATCCCATGGCGTTTGGCGGTAGCCGCAAAGGCTTGGGCGGTTTCGCCGTCGAGGGTTTCGGCATTGGCGGCGTGATGTTCTTTGCGCCCTAAAAAGGTCACGCATTCGGGCAACGCCACCAATTGCGCCCCTTGGGCAACGGCTTGGTCGATGAGCTCGATGGCGCGCGCCACATTGCGATGTCGGTCTTCTTGCGAATTGATTTGGACGAGTCCTACTCGCATAGTTATGCTCCTTTTATCCACAGATTATCCACAATACATCCCGAAAATCAGTCGTCACTCGTCACAAATGCCAGCCGATCGAGCCGGACCGGCAGGGTGACGGTGGTGCCACTGGCTGGTGCAAGGTGTTGAGGCATATCATAATCGAATTGGGCGTCTCCTGCCACACTGGTGATCCGGAGTCGTTGCCACGGGGCCCGCAAAAAACGAGCGCTCACTACGCCGTGGAGGTATGCTACTGGCACATCAGGGTCAAGTATCATGCCTACATCTGCAGGGATGAGGAGTAGACCCGTTTGGTCTGGTGGGTTAATCGCCACATCACCAAATGCCGTCGTGATGCCGTGTGGCGTGGCCGTATATGCAACACTATGCGGCATCCCCAGCAAACTGGCCACAAATTGGCTTTGGGGATCGTTGTAGAGGGCCGCAACCGCACCTCGTCGCACTATCCGCCCCGCCCGCATTACCAGCATGTCGCTGGCAATTTGGCAGGCTTCGTTGGCGTCGTGGGTCACATAGATGGCTGCTACCCCTTCGCGGGCCAACCACAATGGTAATTCGTCGAGCAGGCGGTCACGTAGGCTCCGGTCGAGCGAGGCAAAGGGTTCGTCGAGTAACAACAACCGGGGGCTGGGCGCCAAACTGCGTGCTAGTGCCACCCGTTGTCGTTCACCACCTGACAGTTGATCGGGGAAGCGTTGCGCCAAATGGGGTAATCCCACTAACTGGAGCAGAGATTCTACCCGGGCTGCGATGGCTGATTTGGCTTGGCCATAGAGCCCGTAGCCAATGTTGGCTGCTACGCTGAGATGGGGGAAAAGGGCGTGGTCTTGGAACATCAAACCGATGCGCCGTTGATGTGCTGGCTGTTGCGTGATATCGACTCCATCATAGGTGATAGCACCACGGTGGCCGGACTCGAGTCCAGCAATGATACGGAGCAAGGTGCTTTTGCCACACCCCGATGGCCCAATGATGGCAATGCGTTGCGCAGGAGCTACGGTGAAATTACAATCAACGACCGCAGGGGTTTGGTCGTATGCATAATGAATATTAGTGAGCGTGAGCATGCTGTTTCTCAAAAAAGGATGGTACGTTGACTTAGTATAGCGTATTGTGTTTAATACCGAGGTTTAGACTTCGTAATTGCTCGTACAGCGGGCGCAGAGGCGTTTTTTTGATTGAGGTACGTCGAAGAATGTCTGCCCATGCGCTACGTACTTCCGACTTCACTTTACTCTTCCGACTTCACGCTTTCTACTTCGTATGTCTCGCACAGGGCACACAGAGGTCACAGAGGCGTTTGTACACAACCGGCATGCAATGATACAGGTAGTGGTGCACTCGCTCCTTGCTAACTGTTATAATGGAGCAAACTAAAGGGTGTCAGAATTCCCACATCATTATTTCTGTGTATTGCAAAAAACGTGTGCGTGACCTCGTCTGATACATCGTGTTGGGAAGACTCCTGACCACCACAAAGGAATGCGTATGATTGCACTCTGGCAACGTCGCTGGTTATGGCTCAGTTTATTAATCGCCATCGTGATGCGGATATTTGTCTGGGTGGTGTTGCCCCGCAATGGCTGGATTTCGGATGAAGGCGAATACCTGTCTGCGGCCACGTGGCTGAGCTACGGGCGTGGCTTTGCGTGGTACCTCGACTATTTCTGGACGCGCGCGCCGCTCTATCCGTTGTTTGTGGCCGCCCATTTGCGCTTTGGTGGCAACGAATATTGGCTCTTTTTTAGTCAAATGCTGTTGTCGTTGGTGCATGTGGTGCTGGTGCGTGCTATCGCACAGCGCCTATATCCCATCCAAGCCGCGGTGGCCGATGTGGCGGGGCTCTTGACGGCCTTGGCGTTGCCACTCGCCGTGTTTGCCATGACGGTGCTGTCCGAAACGCTTTTCCTGACTTTTTTTCTCATCATTTTGTGGTTGGCGTTGGGCTTCCAAATCGCCATTCCGAGTCTGTGGCGGGCCGCCTTGATCGGGGTATTCTTGGCGTTGGCTACCCTCACCCGCGGTATCATGCTGGCGTTTGTGCCATTTGTGGCGGTGTGGATGTGTTGGGGTGGTTCACGATTGCCACCCGAATATTTTCGTAGACGGGTACATGCGGTCATTGCCATGCTCATCTGCTACTTTGTGTTACTCATGCCCTGGAGTTGGTATGCGTCGCGCACGTTTGGTGGCAGTGTGTTGGTCGATACCAGTGCTGCCTACAACACCTTGCTGACTGCCCAGACGACCGTGTATGGCGACCAAAGCGGGGCAGCCCTTGAAGGATATGTCGGTGCCTTGATGTCAGAGCGGGTCACGCCACCAGCGACGACCTGTGCCCCCCACCCTGGCTATCAAGCTACGGCTGCAGCCCGCCAACAGGCCATGATGGCCGAGGCGATGTGTCTGATTACGACACATCCCGCCGCATTTGTGGCGCGGGTTCCAGCGCAGTTCGTTGATTTTTGGCAGATCCATTATGCGAGCGCCGAACGCTTCACCAAAGGCTTTACGTTGGGCACAGTGCCACCAAGTTACATCACGGCAGTATTGTTGTTTGATGATCTGTGGTACATCCTTGTGCTCATCCCCGCCATTGTGGGCTTGTGGGTGTTGCGTCGTGACGGCGCCACTCGCAGCCAGCACGAATTATTCTTGGTGTGGTTTGGCTTGCCCGTCATCATCGGGGTGGTTTTTTTCAGCATTACGCGCTTCCGGATTATTTTGCTGCCACTCATGAGTATTACCGCAGCCGCTACGTTCGTATTTTTATTACAAAAACGCTGGCGCGAATTATTGCAACCGTTACCGGGGCTGGTTATGGCCAGCGCACTCGTCATCTGGTCGTTGGCTGCTACACCACTTGCCAGTATGACCACGGCGGTGCCCCCGTCGTTTTTTGGACCATCGCCGTCGGTCGTGTTTTGTCTCGATTTAGCCCAAAAAGCCATCCAATTGCGTGGTAACAGCGTCGATTTTTTGCGGATGTTGTATGTCAATCCCTGGACAATGCCCATCCCTGCTCCGCTCCCTGCCCCGCTTGATACCTTGGCGCCGGCCTTGCAAGCCGATTGGCGTGGTGATACCGCCCAAACGCTGGCGTTGTTGCCGGCTGATGAAAGCATTGAAACCCAAGTAATCCGGGCTGATATCGCCCGTACCAAGGGTGATTTGGCTGGCGCCAAAGCCTTATTTGGCACTCAAGCAGTCGATCAACGCAACCCCTTGGAATGGGCGTGGCTGTGGTTGCACCCCGCACCAACCACAACTATTGATGTGGGGAGTGATCTCGATATTGGCTATATCCGGGGTTGTTATTTGGGTGAGGGCGACGCCCAACTCGACGCCAATTTCCGCTGGTGTAGTAGTGGCATGCAGTTGCGCTTCCCCCGCGCCGCCAATGGAGCTGGACAACGGTTACAGTTGCGCCTCGATGCCCGCAGTTGGCCGACTGATGTGCGTCCTGCGGCGCCCATCGAAGTCTGGCTCGACAATCAATTACTGGGCACTATTACCGCCAACACTCCCACCTTGCGTACTGCACAATTCGATCTACCGGTGTTGCCAGTGGGCAACGACATTGTGATTACCCTGCGTGGCCCCGCATTTGTACCCGATGCCAACGATTATCGCAATCAAACTAGTAGCCAATCGGGCCAAATGCGCCGCTTGATGGTGCGCCTCGATTGGGCTAAAGTCGAATAACGGTATAATATTTCATACTCGTTCGAAAGGATTTTTGTATGACTGCTCAACAAGTACCAACCCGTAGTGAAGCCAATGCCACCGATACTTGGGATCTGACGCTGATGTATGCCGATGATGCGGCTTGGGAACGTGAACTGGGTGCCGTAGATACCCTCATCGCCACCCTCGTCGCCCACCAAGGCCAAGTGGGCACCAGTGCTGATGCGGTGGTTGCCACCATCGAGGCCCGCGAAGCCTTGATGAAAACCGCCCATCAACTCTATATTTATGCCCACTGCCGCTATGATTCTGATTCGGGTGATGCCGCCGGTCAAGGACTGTCTGCCCGCGCCCAAGCCATGGTCGCCAAAGCCCAAGCTGCTACTGCCTTTGTCGAGCCCGAAGTGCTCGCCGTCGCCGAAGCCACCTTGCGCGAATGGATTGCCACCCACCCGGTGTTGTCGCAATACGCCTATTACCTCGACGTGTTGTTGCGCAACCGCAGTCATACTCGCTCGGCCGAAGTCGAAGAAGTCCTCGCCCAAATGGGCGAAATGGCGGGTGCGCCCTCGAGCATCTTTGGAGTGCTCAACAACACCGACATGGAATTCGGCACCATCCAAGACGAAGAAGGCAACGATGTTGCTTTGTCGCACGGGCGCTACGGTAAATACCTCGAGAGCAATGACCGTCGCGTACGTAAAGACACCTTCCATACCTTCTACAAAAGCTTCGCCGCCCACCGCAATACCTTGGCGATGACCTTGTCGAGCGGGGTGCGTGCCAACGTCATCAATGCGCGTATGCGCGGCTACAATAGCGCCGTCGAAGCAGCCTTGGCACCCAATGACATTCCGGTGGCCGTGTATCACAATTTGGTCACTACGGTGCAAGCCAATTTACCCAAAATCCATCGCTACATGGATATCCGCAAGCGCATGATGCACCTCGACGATTTGCGCATCTACGATCTCTATGCCCCCATCCACCAAGGGGTCGAATTGGCCGTCGATTACCGCGAAGGCTGCCAGCTCGTCGCTGCCGCCTTGCAACCACTAGGCGCTGATTATCAGACCGCCTTATCGGCGGCCTTTGAATCGCGCTGGATCGATGTCTACGAAAACAAGGGCAAGCGTAGTGGCGCCTATAGTACCGGCTCATACACCACCGCCCCCTATATTTTGCTCAACTACCAAAACCGCCTCGACGACGTCTTTACCTTGGCGCACGAGTTGGGCCATTCCATGCACTCGTACTACACCCGGCGCACCCAACCCTACCACTACGGCGATTACACGATTTTTGTGGCCGAAGTGGCCTCGACCCTCAACGAAGCGTTGTTGGTTAACCACTTGCTCAAAACCCGCCAAGATCCCGCCTTGCGCCGCCATTTGGTGGTACAACAGCTCGAAGACATTCGCCGCACCTTGGTGCGCCAAACCATGTTCGCTGAATTCGAGTTGGACATGCATACCCGCTCCGAAAACGACGAGCCGCTCACTGCGGACGGCCTGACCGAGCGCTACTATGATTTGGCCAAACGCTACCATGGCCCGACGGTCATCCTCGATGACGAAATCGGCCTCGAGTGGTCACGGATTCCCCACTTCTACTACAACTTCTATGTGTATCAATATTCCACCGGGATCTCGGCGGCCTTGGCCTTGGCCGATAAAGTCCAGCAGGGTGATGCTGCTGCGGTAACCAACTACCTCAGTTTCCTCGGTGGCGGTTCTTCCAAATCGTCGATTGATTTGTTGCGGGGCGCTGGGGTCGATATGGCCTCGCCGGCACCTGTGCAGGCTGCCATGGATCATTTTGCGGTGTTGCTCGATGAATTAGAGCAGTTGGTGTAGGGTATTCACAATTTGTGGATGTATGTGAAATCCCCCCGTGGCGCTGATTACGCTGCGGGGGGATTTTGTGATTGGCTATTATTCGTACCAGGTGTCAATTATTTGTACGGATTACAACTGCCGTCGTTTTGCACCACCGGACAAGGGATGTCGGCATAGGCACACCACACACAATGTTTGTCGGCGGGTGCTTCTATCATTTCACTACATTCGCTACAGCGAATCGTGCGTTCCACGACACGCACCCGCATCGTTTCTTCGCTGGGGTGTTGGCAATGGGGGCAGACAATCGTCGCCGTGTTAAGCATGGTTGCCTCCCTGACGGGGCTGACCATGACAATCATGGTCGGCATACGAACACAGCACACAACAATCACCTGCCTGCGGCGTCAACAATCCCGTACACGACGGGCAATGCCAGCGCACCATTCAGGCACCCTCGGGGATGACCACGGTGGTCTGGTGCTGACACAACGGGCAGGTGATAGTGGCGTGCATAATCAGACTTTCTGGTTAGCGTGACTTTTCACGTACGTATTGCTCGAGCTCGCTGGCCAAAATCCGCTCTTGTTGCATGCTGTCGCGGTCGCGAATCGTCACCGTTTGGTCTTCGAGTGACTGGAAGTCGACGGTCACACAGAATGGCGTGCCGATTTCGTCTTGGCGGCGATACAACTTGCCGATTGCGCCGGTGTCATCATAGACCGTGCGCATATTGGCGTTGAGTTGCAAATCACTGCGCAAGCCTTTGGCCATACTCACCAAGCCGTCGTGGTTGCGCTTGAGCGGGAAGAAGGCCACTTTGATCGGCGCCAAATGGGGCTTGAGGTGCAATACCGTGCGATAAAACTCATCCACCACCGGTTGAGTGACGCCCCGCAGTTTTTTGCCGACCTCGATACCTTCGGCGCCGGGCATATTGAGCAACTGCTCGATTTCGGGCAAGCGCTGACCCAAATCACTACCGATGGCGTCGGCTTGGGCCGTGATGGCGTCGCGTTGCTCGGCGCTGATTTTGTCGTTGCGGCTGACTGATTTGCGGAAGGTGTCGAGGGCGGCTTGTACTGCCTCGACCTTGTCGCTGGCGGGCGTTTTGACCATCTGTTCGTCGTAGGCCTCTGACAACACGGCGAGGAAGCAGCGTCCTACCCCTGCCGACGGCTCAATTACGAACGGCACGACGTGGCGGTTGTTGGCTTGGTCGTAGTAGGTCAGTTTGGTGACGCTATCGCGGTTGGGGGCTACTTTGGCGGCCAAGCCGAGGTTGTCTTGGTCGCGGGAATGCGAGCCGAGGTCGTAGTCACTGCGGCTGGCGATACCTTCGATTTCTTCGTAGCCCAGGGTGGGGTAGTCGTACATCAAATCATAGGTGCGCTTGGAATAGTGCGCCAAATCGCCTTTGGGCACATCGTAGACTTGGATTTTGCTACGGGGTACGCCAATCGATTCCCACCAGCTCAAACGATCTTCGAGCCAGCGTTCGTGCCAGGCTTCGTCGCTCCCCGGCATCACAAAGAACTCGATTTCCATTTGTTCGAATTCACGCACGCGGAACAAAAAGTTGCGTGGGTTGATTTCGTTGCGGAAGGCCTTGCCTACTTGGGCAATCCCAAACGGCAATTTGCGACTAGTGGTCGACAGCACATTACCGAAGTTAGCAAAGATGCCTTGGGCTGTTTCGGGGCGCAAATAGGCAAACGAATCGCTGTCGGCCACGGGACCGATGGCGGTTTTGAACATCATGTTGAAGGGGCGCGCTTCGGTCAAATCGCTCGAGCCACAGGCAGGGCATTTGCCTTTGATATGGTCAGCCCGCCAGCGCCCTTTGCAGTTTTTGCAGTCAACCAAGGGATCGTTGAAGGTTTCTTCGTGGCCCGAATACTTCCAGACCAGTTTGTTCATCAAAATAGCAGCATCCAACCCTTCCATGTCGTCACGGGCATAGACGTTGGTGCGCCACCAGGCATTGATGATGTTGTTTTTGAGCTCGACCCCTAACGGGCCGTAGTCAAACACGCCTTGGAGTCCGCCGTAGATGTCGGAACTCTGGAAGATGAAGCCGCGGCGTTTGCACAGAGAGGCCAATTGTTCGAGTGAGGCTGCCGGCATGGGGATGCTCCTTGCTGAGCCCGGGGCACACAAAAACCCCAGGCGAAACGAATCTCGCCTGGGGACGCAATGTCTGCGCGGTTCCACCCCAGTTACCAAGGCCATCACGGCCTCGATCCCTCTTTGTGTATTGTGTTGTCTAGCTCTGCGGTGCCGTTCACGTCAACTATGGTCGAGCTCACACGCTCCTCGACTCGCTGGACACTCGTTGGTCGCTACTCTCCGCTTCATCGCTTGGTTGTGAGTATAGCACGGGCGACGGGGTGCGGGCAAGCCATAGGTGCGTGCCGCCGCCAATCAGCAGACACATCACGCCTATTATGAAAAAAACTCCCTGCGGGGCGCCGTCGTGAATGGGCGGTGGTGGCAGTGGTACGGTGGCGCCATCCGGAAAATCGGCGCCGCTCCCTTTGTAGACGATATCTTCATGCATGCGTGTCGGCGTCGCCTGCACCGTCTGACCACTATCCCACACCAGCACGGGGCTGGCGGCGGTGGTCGCAGTCGCACTGGGCTGACAGGTACTCATATCAAGCTGACAGGCAGTTTGGGCCATGTCAATCGTCGCCATTTGCACATCATGGGGGTTGTATAACGTCACTACTTGATTTGCGGTACTGGGCCACTGGATGGTCTGACAGCCGGTTTGTTTATTGGTGATGACTTTGGTGGCGTCGTGGCTTTTGAGCGTCCAGTCCACCAACGATTGTCCTTGGGGGGCACACAGTACCAATGCCGGAGTACGCTGGCTGATGCGCATACGCATTAAGACGGTGGTGGGTGTCAAGCTGACACGCACGTTGCTTTTGGTACGGGTGCGGGATGGAGTACGGGTATCACTGGGTGTTTTCGTTGGCGACGGGGTGCGGGTATCGCTGGGCGTTTTGCTTGGTGATATGGTTTTACTGGGTGATATAGTTTTGGTGATACTCGCGGTTTGTGTGTGTGATGGTGTCCGCGTTGCACTCGCTGTTTTGGTTATTGACGGGGTGCGGGTGCTACTGGCTGTTTTGCTCGGACTGCCAGTAGTGGTGGCTGGGGGCGTTTTGGTCACACTTGGCGTATCTGTCTCACTGGGCGTTTTGGTCAGCGATGGAGTTTTGGTTGGTGACGGGGTGGTGGTGTCGCTGGGTGTCTTGGTGACACTTGGTGTATCTGTTTCACTGGGGATTTTGGTGGGCGATGGTGTCTTGGTGAATGATGGAGTGGTGGTGTCGCTGGGTGTTTTGGTCGATGAGGGAGTGTCGGTATTGCTTGGAATTGTGGTCGCGGTATTGCTTGGAATCGTGGTCGCGGTATTGCTTGGAATCGTGGTCGCGGTAGCGGAAGGGACGGTGGTAGCGGTGGCAGGGATAGCGGTCAACGTTGCGGTGGCGGTTGTCGTAGCATTGAGTGCACCTATTGACGGTGTCCCTTTGACGATGAACGTTGCGCCATCGGGGATGCGAGCCATACTTTCGGTACTTTTCATGGCGCCAAAGTCGATACGATCGACTTGAGCGCCACTGGCGTCAAGCAATACCGCTGAGTCGCCGGTATTGTTGAGGATGGCGGTGTTGATTGCCACTGCCAGCACAGCATGGGGTGCGATGATGCTCCCCGCAGGGATAGTGGTTTGGATGCCGCCGGGAGTATCGTCGTCGATACGCCAGCCACTCACATCGACGGCGGTATCACTGGTGTTGTAGAGCTCTACCCATTCGGGGCCGCTACTCGGCGCCGGTAAGACTTCGTTAATGACGATGCTCACCCACAATATTAGTGCTAGCATGTATGCTCCTTGCTGCTCAATACGGTTTGCGAGTTATACCGTTTGTGATAGGGCAAAAGGTACGCAAGTGTCGGTATATCGTCGGCCCGGTATGTACCAAACGTCGCCGCCCACGGTGTGAACCAAACGACGCCGCCCACGGTAGGGGCGAATAATGCCGGCGAATTCATTCGCCCCTATTCGCCCACCGTTCGTGTGCGACGGATCGTCGGATCGGTATGGACCAAACGTTACCGCCCACGGTGTGAACCAAACGTCGCCGCCCACAGTAGGGGCGAATAATGCCGGCGAATTCATTCGCCGCTATTCGCCCGGTATAAAAAAAAACGTCGGTATCACCCCGTTTTCGCCGGATGTGGTAGAATACACACAGGTTTGATATGTTTTTGAGAGATGTGTTTAGTGCATCTGAATCGAGGAAATCATGCATACACGAGTTGCTATTATTGGTTCTGGTCCTGCCGGATTGACCGCCGCGCTCTATGCCGCCCGCGCAAGTCTCGAGCCCCTCGTCATCCGTGGCTTGCAACCAGGTGGCCTGATTGCCACCACCAGCGAAGTCGAAAACTATCCAGGGTTTGTGGATGGCATCGGCGGCTACGAATTATCAGACAACATGGAAAAACAAGCCATGCGCTTTGGTGCTAAATTCAAAGACACCTTGATTACCTCGATTGATGCATCGCAACGCCCGTTTGTGTTGCACACCGACGACGGCGAACCCATCACCGCCGATACCATCATCGTGTCGACCGGTGCCTCGCCGCGCCACTTGGGCGTCCCCGGCGAAGAAAAATTGGCCAATCGCGGTGTGTCGTACTGTGCCACCTGTGACGGTTTTTTCTTCCGCGAAAAGCGCGTGGTTGTGGTCGGTGGCGGCAATAGCGCCCTCGACGAAGGGTTGTTTTTGACCCGCTATGTGACCGAATTGGTGATTATTCACCGCCGCGATAGCTTGCGCGCCGATCCCATCCTCCAAGAGCGGGCTTTTGCCAACCCCAAAGTGCGCTTCGTGTGGGATTCCGCCGTTGACGAAATATTGGGCGAGCAATCGGTTACCGGCGTCAAAATCCGCAACCTCAAGACGGGCGAAATTACCCAACTCGACACCGAAGGGGTATTCCCCTATATCGGCCACGTGCCCAACACCGGGATTTTCAAGGGGTTGCTTGACCTCGACGAAAACGGCTTCATCAAATCCGAAGGGAATACCCGTACCAACGTGTCCGGGATTTTCGCGGCCGGCGATGTCGTTGACCACGTTTATCGCCAAGCTATTACCGCCGCCGGCGAAGGCTGCAAAGCCGCCATGGAAGCGGTGTGGTACCTCGCCGACCAAGACTTTGCCGCCAGCAAAAAAGCCGCAGTGTAATTGACCAAACCCCACAGGTGGTGGCGAGTTACGCCTGCCATCTGTGGGGTTTTTTATTCGTGTTGACCGTACAAAAAAGAGGCCTATATGACGATGCAACGTGAATCAGCCTGGCCAATGGTAAGTGTCGCCGATGCCCAAACGCTGATTACCGCAATCAGCGCTACCCCCCTCACTAGCGAACAAATCGCCCCTCATCAGGCCGCTGGCCGAATTATTGCTACCACCATTACGGCGACCACGGCCATGCCGAGTGAACCACGATCTACCGTCGATGGCTATGCGGTACGCAGTAGCGATGGCACCATGCCCCGTCAGGTGATTGCCGAATTAACTGCCGGCAATAATTTGGCGGTGACCCTCGGTGCTGGCCAAGCGGTCCGCATCATGACCGGCGCGCCCCTCCCCCGCGGTGCCGATGCCGCCATCATGGTCGAACGCACCCGTGAAGTCGACGATGTGTTGACTTTTAGCGGCGAAATCCGCGCCGGCGAATGTGTGTTGCCCACCGGTCACGACATGCAGGTCGGCGATGTAGTGATGCCGGTAGGTGCCGAAGTCTCGCCTGGCGACGTGGGGTTACTCACCAGCATGGGCTTGCGCCACGTCGCGGTCTATCGCCGGCCTGTGGTGGCGGTGTTGTCGACGGGCGATGAAGTATACGAATACGACGAAGCCATCCCGTATGGTGGCGTGCGTGACGCCAATCGCCATGCCTTGTTGGCGGCGGTGGCGGCAGCCGGGTGCGAAGGGATTTCGTTGGGTATCGCCCGTGACGATGCCGCATTGCAACGCACCAAAATTCTCGAAGGGCTGGCCCGTGCCGATGTGCTGATTACCAGCGGTGGCGTGTCGATGGGGACCCGCGATTATATCAAACCGTTGCTGGCAGAGCTGGGCACCGTCCAGTTTGGCCGGATTGCCTTTAAGCCGGGCAAACCGACCATGTGTGCTACCGTCGGCTCGCGCATCATGTTTGGCTTGCCCGGTAATCCAGTCTCGTCGTTGGTGTCGTTCGAAGTGTTTGTGCGGCCGGCCTTGCGTCGCCTACAAGGCGACCCCCAGCCCCATCGTCCGTTGGTGCAGGTGACATTGACGAGTACCATCAATCCATCTCCCGATCGCCCCGAATATCAACGGGCCATCGTAGCTTGGCACAATGGTCAGCTGGTGGCGACCACTACTGGCGCCCAAGGCTCGAGTCGTTTGTTGTCGCTACGGGCGGCCAATGCGTTGTTGGTGATTGCCCCAGGCGCCGAGCCGTTGGTTGCTGGTAGTCACGTGGCGGCGTTACTGACTGGGGCGGTGCGCTGATGCAGGCGGCGGTTGACTAAAATCTCACCCCATCGTCATTCCATGCAGGGTGCTGGTACCCGGAGCGTGGAATCTCTGAGGGTTTGTCAAGTGATTTCATTATCTCGCACAGAGCACACAGAGGACACGGAGACACCTCCCGCCCATCGTCATTCCATGCAGGGTGCTGGCACCCGGAGCGTGGAATCTCTGAGGGTTTGTCAAGTGATTTCATTATCTCGCACAGAGCACACAGAGGACACGGAGACACCTCCCGCCCATCGTCATTCCATGCAGGGTGCTGGTACCCGCAGAGACGCAGCAGGCTGCGTATGTACGGAATCTCCGTAGGTTTGCCAAAAATCGGTAACGCATGGTAGTCGAATCGCCCACACGGCTATCATGCGGCACAACAGAGGGTGTAGTGCCCCAAGCGAAATAATTACGTAACTATTGGTGGTATGCGGTATATAATGGAAGCATACCCTGATTGTGTTATGTATTTGCCGGCATCTGCATGCGCTGACATGTGGTTAAAGGAGAGATTCGCTGATGGATAAAATTATCATCGCTGAAATGGGTGTAGAAGGTGGCGGGTGTACCGTCTATGGGCGCCAGACTGATGGAGTTTGGTCGTTTTGGCAAGAAGGTTCGTCTATGGATCTTGACGAAAACGACGACGAAATATGGCGCCAGTGGTCATCTGAACCAGTACCAGAGCTGTTGGCAGCATTACCTGATATTTGGTGGATGATGCACATCTACAACGTCCACCCCGAATTCGTCAGCCAGCTCCGCCAAGCGCACGCCCAATACCGCGGTAAGCGGGGGTGGCGGGAATGGCAAATTGACTAACTTTATTTTTTAAGAAAGAGGGCGCAATGAATCTCGATCAATACATTGATAACATCAACAAACGCTTTAAACTTGGCAATGCCACAGAGCATACATTTCGTGGTGACCTACAACAATTATTAGAAAGCGTGGTACCCGATATCCGCGCCACCAATGAACCCAAGCGTCAGCAGTGTGGTGCGCCCGACTATATTTTGACCCAAAAAAACATTCCGGTGGGGTATATCGAAGCCAAAGACATCAGCGACAAAGACCTCGACGGCAGCAAAAAAACAGGCAACAAAGAACAATTTGACCGCTACAAAGGGTCGCTCAACAACCTCATCTTTACCGATTATCTCGAATTCCATTTTTACCGTGATGGCCAATTTGTCAAAAAAATCGCCATTGGTGAAGTAACCAGCAAAGGGATTAAACCACTCACAGAAAACTTTAAGCGTTTTGAAGATTTTATCAAAGACTTTTGTAGCCATATTGGCCAAACCATCAAAAGCTCGCAAGAACTCGCCAAAATGATGGCCAACAAAGCCCGTTTGCTGGCTGGAGTCATCGAAAATGCGGTGACAAGCGACGAAGTTAATGATGAAAACAGTACTCTCAAAGCCCAAATGGATGGTTTTAAGCAAATCCTGATTCACGATATCACGCCCAAAGGCTTTGCAGACGTCTATGCCCAAACCATCACCTACGGCATGTTTGCGGCACGCTTGCACGACCCGACCCTGCCCACATTTAATCGCACAGAAGCTGCTGAACTCATTCCCAAATCAAATCCGTTCCTGCGTAAATTGTTTAGCTATATCGCTGGCCCAGATATTGATGATCGTATGTTGTGGATTATCGATGACCTCGTCAATATTTTTTTGGCATGCAACGTCGAAGAAATGCTCAAAAACTACGGCAAAACGACCAAAACCGAAGACCCGATTATCCACTTCTACGAAGACTTTTTGCGTGAGTACGATCCGGCATTGCGCAAAGCGCGGGGCGTGTGGTACACCCCACAACCGGTGGTGAACTTCATCGTGCGGGCAGTCGACGACATCCTCAAAACAGAGTTCAACATCTCCCAAGGGCTGGCTGATACCAGCAAAACCACCATCACCGTCGATCAACAAGGCCAAAAAGTCACCCAAGCAGTCCACACCGTGCAAATCCTCGACCCTGCCACCGGCACCGGCACATTCCTCGCCGAAGTGGTGAAGCTGATTCACAAAAAATTTGCTGGGCAACAAGGCATCTGGAGCAATTACGTCGAAACACACCTGTTGCCCCGCCTCAACGGGTTCGAATTGCTGATGGCCAGCTATGCCATGGCCCATCTCAAGCTGGACTTGCTATTGCGCGAAACAGGATTTACCCCAACCACCAATCAACGGGTACGCGTATATCTCACCAACAGCTTAGAAGAGTACCACCCAGATACGGGCACACTATTTGCCAATTGGTTGAGTGCAGAGGCTAATGCCGCCAACTATATCAAACGTGATACCCCGGTGATGTGTGTGATTGGCAATCCACCGTATTTTGGATTCAAATCAAATGATGGCGAGTGGATAACTAAATTAACTGATGAATACAAATATATTAATGGTAAAAACATCAACGAGAAGAAACATCGGCTTGGAAATGATTATGTGAAATTTATTCGATTCAATACCTACGCCAATCTACGCCGCTTGTTGATCGTTCGGCGGTGCATTGATACGCCCAAGTGCGGAAATTATCCGTTCAATCGGTGATTTTAATTCGTTGTGCAATTTTTGCGGAAGCAATTTTAATATCACAGTGACATATTTGCG
>CANFUF010000079.1 GCA_947450095.1 Roseiflexaceae bacterium | reverse complement strand
CTTCACTTCCAACTTCACTTCCAACTTCACTTCCACCTTCACTTCCAACTTCACTTCCAACTTCACTTCCAACTTCACTTCCAACTTCACTTCCAACTTCACTTCCAACTTCACTTCCAACTTCCTACTCCATACTTCCTCCTTCGCAGAAGGTGTTATAATAGGCGCAATCATGATAGGTCGTGTAATCAGAGGAGTGAATCAATGTCAACTATTCCTGTACCATCTTCAAGTAGTGCACGCGTATCTGGGTTACAGCGTTTGGCTGCCACATTGCGTCGCGCTGATTTGGTGTGGTTGGTGGCTGCTACGTATGATACCGATGCCCAAGTATGGCACTTCGAGATATTGCGCCAAGGTGCCCAAGGGTCGTGGGTAGTGCAGCGCTATGCCTACGATATCCACAACGACATCCAACATTACCGCGGCGAGCAAATTGTGGCCGACGACCAAGTCCGCGCTCTGCGTGCCAAGGCCCAACGCTTCGATATCGCTGGCTGGCAAGATGGTAGCGCCAACGTCTAACTAACCCTCACTACGAGGAAATGAACCAGTAACGAGTGGGGCGTATGATGCGCCCCATTTGTGTTTGCGAAAGGATACAACAATGACCAATCCCACCCCATGGAGCGTCAGTGATGTCGCCCAAATCTCCCATATCGAATCACTTGCTTGGAGCCCCGATGGCACCAATCTGGCCTACGTACTCGCTAGCCCCGATGGCGTCGCCAACAAATATCGGCGTGCCATTTGGATGCGCCGTGGTACTGCCACCCCTCGCCGTTTTAGTGCCGGTACCGGCAGCGACCGTTCGCCGGTTTGGAGTCCTAACGGCCAGCAATTGGCTTTTGTGTCGAATCGTGGCGGCGATGCCCAGATTTATTTGATTGCCGTCGATGGTGGTGAAGCCGAAGTGCTAACCGCGTTGCCCACCGGCGCGAGTAGCCCGGTCTGGAGCCCCGACGGGTGCTTCATTGCCTTTGTGAGTAGCCCCAACGCCCGCGATTTGGACCTCGAAGCCAATCCATTGCCGACGCCGCCAACGCTGTTTGTCGCCGAACAACAAAAAGCATTCCTCGCCCATCAAGCTGGTCAAGACGTAGACCCGCGAGTCATGAGCGAATTACCCTTCCGCTCTGGCACCGATTACATCGATGGCCGGCGTGGTCATATTTACCTCGTCGAGGTCGCCAAAGGTGCCAGCTCGGTACGGCGGGTCACCAACGACGAGCGCGACTATTTCGCACCGGTCTGGAATAGTGACGGTCAGTCGCTCTGGTCAGTAGCCAAGCGTGATGTTACCTCGACCAGCTATTTTGTGGGGCGGTGCTTGGTGCAGATTCCGCTTGATGAAAAAAATATTTTGGCGCCGGTGGTGAATGATCACGCGCCGTGGTCGATTGCCAGCGCTCCGCAGATATCCCCCGATGGCCAATGGCTGGCCGCCACGGCGAGTCGCTACGATGCGCCGTTTTATGGTGGGTCGACCCTGCTGGTGCGCCCCACCACTGGTGGTGAATGGCGTGCCCTCGATTGCCACGACACCACCATCGCTGAATGGTCGTGGTTACCCGATAGCCGTGGGATCGCCTATGTGGCCGAATGGCATGGGCGGGGCACGCTCAGCACCGTGGCTATTGGCGACGCCACGCCACTGGTGCTGGCCCAACCAGCGATTGATGCCGGTATGGTGATTGCCGATTTTGCCGTGAATCAGGCGGGCGAGGTGGCCTATAGCGTAGGTGGCCCGCAATACCCGTGTGAATTGTGGCTGGCCACGGCCAGCGGTGTCAGCCAACTCAGTCAGCTCTATACTGAGCTGTTGACCCAGCGCTTGACGGTGGCGTTTGAAGAAATCTGGTACCCGTCGCACGACGGTGCCATGGTGCAAGGCTGGTTACTTGCACCGCCGTTGATCGAACCCGACCAACAATACGGCTTGATTTTGCACATCCACGGTGGCCCGCATGCCATGTGGAGTCCCGGCACCCGCGCCATGTGGCTCGAATGGCAAGCCACCGCAGCAGCCGGATTCTTTGTCTTCTTTTGTAATCCCCGTGGCTCCGAAGGGTATGGTGCGGCGTGGCAAGCAGGCACCAAAGCCAGCTGGGGCGTCGCCGATCAACCTGATTTTGAAGCGGGGATTGATGCGGTACTGGCCAAGGGCTTGCCGATTGACCCTGCTCGGGTGGGTGTTACCGGCGGCTCGTATGGCGGTTTTATGACGACGTGGTTGATTGGGCATAGTCAACGCTTTGCGGCGGCAGTGTCGGCCCGTGGCGTCTATAATCTCATCACCGAGCATAGTATGAGTGACGCCTACGAGCTGGTGGAATACTCGTTTGACATGGTGCCGTGGCGCGATGCTGCCGCACTGTGGCAGGCCTCGCCGATTGCGGCAGTGGCCGACATGACGGCGCCGCTGTTGATTTTGCATAGCGAACTCGACTTCCGCGTACCGATTGGCGAAGCTGAGCAACTATATACCATGTTGCGACGTCTTGGACGTACTGTTGAGTTTGTGCGATACCCCCGCGAAGGGCATGAATTGACGCGGAGCGGTGAGCCGTTGCACCAAATGGACCATATGCGCCGTACCATTGACTGGTTTATTCGTTTTTTGCAAAAGTGAGCCGTGCCAATGACTGACGTAACCACTACCCACGCTACCCAAATCCGCACCCGTACCATGGCGCTGCTTGATGCGACCTTGGCGCTGTGCGACGACATCTACCAAGGGCGCCGTGATGTGCCCGAGCGGGTGATTGTGGCGCAAACTCGCGCCCATCTCGAAGATTTGTTTTTGGTGGTGGTGGCTGGCGAATTCAACGCTGGCAAATCGAGCTTGATTAATGCCATCGTGGGTAGTGAAGTCATGACCGAAGGTGCTACTCCTACCACAGATGCAGTCACGATGCTGCGCTACGCCCCCGAGGCCATGGCGATTTCGCAACAACCAGGCTGGGTGGTACGGGCCCTGCCGGTGGCATTGTTGCAACGAATGTCGATTGTCGATACCCCGGGCACCAATGCGGTGTTGCGCCATCACGAAGTCCTCACGCGGGAAATCGTGCCACGGGCTGACGTGGTGTTGTTTGTTACCTCGGCAGACCGGCCGTTTAGCGAAACCGAGCGCGCTTTTTTGGCGATGCTCCATGAATGGCAACGTAAAGTCGTGTTGGTGGTCAACAAAATCGACCTCTTGAACCCCCAAGAATCGCAAGATGTGCTGAATTTTGTGCGTGAGCAGGCCACGGCACTGTTTGGCACCACGCCGATGATTTTGCCGGTATCGGCGCGCAAAGCTCGCGCAGCGACTGCTGAGGCGTATGCGGCCAGTGGGTTCGCGCCACTGATGAGCTACCTCAACGAGCGCCTCGACGACCGTACCCGTCTGCGCATCCGCCTCGAATCGCCACTCGGCGTGGCGACACAGACCCATGCCCACGTGGCCCAATTCGTGCAGACCCAACGGGCTGTGGTCAACGATGATGCCCAAGCGGTACAGCACCTCGATGCCCAAATGGTGCAATTCGCCAACGACATGCGCCGCGATGTGGCCGGGCACCGCGCGGCAGTGGCTGCGGCGTTGAGCGATGCCGAAGTGCGCGGCATGCAGTTTTTTGATGACCAGATTCGCATCCTGAACATTCATCGGTTGATTCGTGGTGATGCTTTGCAAGTGGCCTTCGAGCAAGAAGTGGCTGTCGATTTGGCTACCGCCATCGAAACCCACACCCAGGCCATGGTTGATTGGATGATTGAACGCAACTTGCAATTGTGGCAAGGGGTGGTTGATTATTTGCGCCGGCGCCCGATATCCTCAGACCAGATGGTCGGTGAAGTCGGCGCCACATTCCAATACAATCGACAAGCGTTGATTCGTGATATCGTCAGTCAAGCCGGCCGCATCGTGGCCAGCTACGACCGTAATGCCGAAGCTGCCCAAATCGCCCTCGAATTACGTGAGGCGATTGCGACGACGGCAGTGGTACAAGTGGGGGCGTTGGGGTTGGGGGCGTTGATTGCCACCTTACTCAAAGGGGCAATTTTTGACACGACGGGAATTCTCGCGGCCAGTGTGATTGCTATCGCCGGCCTGTATATCATCCCCAATCGCCGTGCCGCCCTCAAACGCCAGCTCCACGAACGCTTGAGCGATGTGCGTACTCGTCTCGTCACCACCATCGACCATCAATTTGACCAAGAACTCGAACGCATGCTCGATCGCATGCGCCAATCCGTCGGACCCTATACTCGCTTGGTGGCAAGTGAAGTACAACGCCTCGAAAAAATCGAAGAAAATATGACCATAATTAACGACGATATTGCGTCAATACGGGCTGAAATAGAAAATCTATTTAACAGTTAATTGATGCAAAAAACCGCCCTCCATGCACTATCGCATGGAGGGCGGTTTTGGTATTAACCAACGCGGGCGACGATTTTTTCGGCCAGGGTGGCGACGATACCCTCGGGGTAGGGGTAGGTCAACATCAAAATGATATGAGTCATACCGGCATCAACGAGGGGTTGCAAGGTGGCAACGGTGGCATCGATATCGGCGTAGTTGACCCGTACTTGTGTCGATGATTCGATTTGGGCTGGGTCACGGCCGACCACGGCACAATGCTCGTGTAGGATTTGTAATTTACGTTGGTATTCTTCGACTGAAGCCGGCATTGAATTCCAGACATCGGCGTATTGGGCCACCACCCGCAGGGTGAGTTGCTCGCCGGCGCCCCCAATCACAAAGGGCGGGTAGGGTTTTTGGATGGGTTTGGGTTCACAGCGGGCTTCTTTGAGTTGGTAGTAGCGCCCGTCGAAGTCGGTGAGTTGTTGGGTAAAGAGGCGCTTGGTGATTTCACAGGCTTCACCGAGGCGGCGGATGCGCTCGCCGGGAGCATACAACGGCAACCCCATGCTAGCGTGTTCGTATTCGTTCCAGCCTGCACCCACCCCAAAGTCGAGGCGCCCACCCGAGATAACATCGACGGTGGCGGCCATGTGGGCGTGGACGGCGGGGTGGCGGTAGGTGTTACCTGCCACCATCAAGCCGATGCGTATGCGCTGGGTTTGGGCGGCCAAGGCCGACAATAATGTCCAGCCTTCAAAGCAGGGGCCATCGAGGCTGCCTTGGATGGGTGCGAAATGATCGAAGAGCCAGGCATGTTCGAACACGGGATTTTGGTCGGCTGCTTGCCAGACGCTCCGCATGGCGTCGTAGGTGGTGTGTTGGGGGGCGGTTTTGATGCCCCAGCGCAGTTTTGCCATTGGATTCACGCTTTCGATAGGTGAAGATACGAATTAGTTTGAGTATTGTACTGCCAAAAGCTCAATATGTAGCGGTGCGACATTATTTCGGTCGCTGATCGTTAGGCGTCGGGTACCCAGCACCGCAGCCAGCTGGTGTGGGGTTGTGGGGTAACTGTGTAGGTGGATGTACAGGCGGGGATGACGAGTGAATCACCGCACTTGAGTGACTCGTGTTGATCCGCCACACTGAGTGTAGCAGCGCCATCAATCACGGTAATGATCTGGAATGAGTCGGCGGGGCGCTGCCAGGTGGTCACGGTGGTGGCCGTAATTTTTTCCATCACAAAAAAATCAGAACGCACAAGCTCGACGTGGCCTAGGGCACGGACCACCGGCGTGGTAATTGCCGGCAGGGGGGTAGCGGTATTTGATACCGCAATGGCTTGGGGGATGTGAAGCTCGCGGAGCATGCCGTTGGCGTCACGCCGGGCATAATCGTAGACACGGTAGGTGAGATCAGAGGTTTGTTGGATTTCGAACAACAAAATTCCCGCATTGATGGCGTGAATCGTGCCGGCTGGCACAAACACGGTATCGCCGGCAACGACAGGGATATGGCGGAGCAAGGGCTCGAGGGTGTTGGTGGCGATGGCGTGGGCGTAGTCGTCACGACTGATGGCATGGGTCAGGCCATGGATGACATCGTTGTGGCCGGTAGTGGCGATGATATGCCACGCTTCGGTTTTGCCATGGAAGCCGCTGGCGGCTTCGTGATGATGGGCGTAGGCGTCATCGGGGTGGACTTGGACCGAAAGCGGTTGATTGGCGTCGATGAATTTGGCCAGCAACGGGAATTCGTGGCCGTAGCGCTGGAGCGAACGGGCACCCACTAAATCAGCACCGTGGGTTATTACGGCGTGGCGAAGGGGTTGGCCTGCGAGGTCACCGCCGAGAATGAGGTTGTCGTTATAGACTTCCCACGTTTCAGCCAGGGGTGTGGGGGCATCGGTTAGATTGAGCCAAGTTGCGAGCTGATTCCCGCCCCACAGGCGGCTTTCGTAGCGGCGCACGAGGCGGAATGGGTGCAGGCTCATTTGCTTCTTTCTACCAGGTGCAGGCGTAATTCGACGCGTCCGACGGCAATGATATCGCCATCGGCGAGTTCGGTGTCGGAATTGACTTGTAGGCCATTGATAAATGTTTTGTTGGTACTCCCCAAATCACGCAGGCGCCATTTGGCGTGTTGTTTGGTGATGATGGCGTGATGATCTGAGATGAGTGGGTCGTTGAGTATGACTGCGCAGTCGCTTTTGCGACCAAGCACACTATTATCGTAGATTTCGTAGACTTTGTTGCGAGGGAGTAGGGTAGCGCCAGGGCGTTGCAATACGAGGAATGCATTCGTGCCCACAAAGGCTGGCATGTTTTGGTCACCGCGAATCATGGTGCGGAAAATGCGCCACACGAACAGATAAATCAACCCAACTAAAGAAACGCGCAAAATCCAGACAATGAATTCGAGCGAAAGATTGGCAATATCATTCATGAGTCACCACTTGAATGCGTAAGGTGTAATTCGAAATGGTAATTACATCTTTTTCGATATTGATGATGTGTGGTTCGCTGGTTAATTGGGTGCCGTTGACAAATGTCCCATTGCGTGATGCCAAATCAGTAATGGCAAAACGCTGGGCATTATAGCTGATTTTGGCGTGATGGCGCGATACTTGATGGTCTTGCAGGATGATGTTGTTGCCAGGCGCGCGCCCAATGGTGATGAGGGTTTGGGTTACAGGCACATGTTCGACAATATTGTCGGTGGAGACAATCAACACATGTTGATGGCGGGTGGGGTAGCGTTCGGGTTGGGTATTGACGATGGTCGGATTCCGTCCGTCAATTAGATCGACCGCATCCATATCGGCAGTAGAATCATCGGCAGTGATTTGATTCCCCGGATTG
The DNA here is from genome assembly GCA_947450095.1 of Roseiflexaceae bacterium. Taxonomy (GTDB): domain Bacteria; phylum Chloroflexota; class Chloroflexia; order Chloroflexales; family Roseiflexaceae; genus UBA965. Next base: position 9,302 of record CANFUF010000079.1, on the reverse strand, counting down.
CTCGTATCATTATCGATACGTACCACGCTTCGGGGCACATTGGGGTCACTGGCGAGTAACACGGTGATAGATTTGTGGGTAGTAAAGCCCCGATTACGGGCTAGTTCGGTCAAATAGGTGGCCAACTCTTGTTCGATGCGGAGATGGCGTTTGCGATAATTATCAAAATCATTGGGATGCAAAAAAAGCCGGTACATGTCTGGCACAACCACTGTGCCGTTGGTATCAGCGATTTGGTTGGCTTCCATGACTCGTTCGAGTCGGCGCGTAAGGGTCGCGACGTCGAGCGGGCTTTTAAAAAACCGCGCCATCGAAGTTTCGACGATTTGTTCCATGAATGATTCAAAACGCGCAAGCAACGACATCGTAGACACCACATCCCATAAAAAAACTCTGATTATTGTACCATGTTGACGCTCTGACTTTGAAAATTGTGCCATTAACCGACTGATAGCTCCCTGAATGAATAATTCAAGGGAGCTGAATAGTGACTGATGGTGTGTGCCGCACCATCAGCCATTGCGTTGAATTTGGTTACGGCACAAAAAACCACCCTGTTATTGTCATAACGGGGTGGTTTGCGACCGTAGATTAACTGGGTTTGGATAGGGATAAGAGGAAGTCGGCATTGGTGCGGGTTTTGGCCATGCGGGCGAGCACCAGCTCGGTGCCTTCGTTTTCGCCCAGCATGGTCACCATACGACGCATCGTCCAGACCTGCTTGATGACCTCTGGCCCCAACAAGAGCTCTTCACGGCGGGTACCGCTACGGGTAATATCGATGGCGGGGAAGACGCGTTTCTCGGCCAATTTACGGTCGAGGTGGAGTTCAAGGTTGCCGGTTCCTTTGAATTCTTCGTAGATGACGTCGTCCATGCGGCTACCGGTATCGACCAAACAGGTGGCGATAATGGTGAGTGAGCCACCGTTTTCGATGTTGCGGGCAGCACCAAAAAAGCGTTTGGGAGGGTAGAGGGCGATGGGGTCGATACCACCCGACAAGGTGCGCCCGCTGGGGGGGATTTCGAGGTTGTAGGCGCGAGCCAGCCGGGTAATCGAGTCCATGAGGATGACCACGTCTTGGCCAATTTCGACGAGGCGTTTGGCGCGCTCGAGGGTCATTTCGGCAACTTTGACATGATCCTCGACGGGTTCATCGAAGGTACTCGAGATGACTTCGCCTTGGACCGAGCGACGCATGTCGGTGACTTCTTCGGGGCGCTCGCCAATCAACAACACCATCAAATGAATGTCGGGGTGATTGATGGCGATGCCATTGGCGATGGCTTTGAGCAATAACGTTTTGCCAGCCTTTGGGGGCGATACAATCAAGCCACGTTGGCCACGCCCGACCGGTGCGACCAAATCGACAAGGCGCGTCGAAAGCAGGTTGGGGTCGGTTTCGAGTTTAATTTGGACATTCGGGAAGATTGGCACAAGTTGGTCGGCGGAAGGGCGCTTGCGGGCTGTTTCGGGGTCGATTCCGTTGATGAACTCGACGCGCAACAGTGAGAGATAGCGTTCGTTTTCTTTGGGAGGGCGTACTTGGCCGATGATTTTGTCGCCGGTACGGAGCGCAAAGCGCCGAATCTGCGATTGTGATACGTAGACGTCATTCGGACTCGCGAGCATCCGTTCGCCCCGCAAGAATCCAAAGCCATCGGAGACAATCTCGAGTACACCTTCGCTACTGATATTTGTCGCCACGACTTCTTCCGTCGCGAGTGGTGCTTGGAGCAACAATGCGATGAGTTCTTGTTTTTTGACATTATTAGTAAATGAAATACCGCTGGCTTTGGCCATGTCGCGGAGTTCTTGGATGGTCATGCCACTAAATTCAACCGCTAATGCTGGTCGTGGATCACTGGCAACGGGGGGTGAAGAAGGGGCGGCTGGTGTCACTGGGATCGAGCGCACTGCTGCTTGTTTGGGGGTTTCGTATTCGAAACTTTGTGTGTCGCTCAGTGTGGGCGTTGGCACAGGGGCTGGGACGGGTGTCGCAGTGACGGGCGCTGCTGTAGTGGGTAATTTGCTACGGATACGTGGCACACCAAACTCCTTGATTTTATTGCGTGTGATGCATCGCACACCATGACGCGGTATTGCGGGGTGTTTTCAGCTGGAATGAGGAAGACTCCATGTGTGATTCGGGTCGTGCAGGGCGCACATGTAAGGCTAAGCATCATGAGCTGAGGAGACCGTATAGGGGCTCAACCAGATACGGTAGGGGAATATTATTCCACAAAAACGGAATAATCCAAAATAGGCACATGTATAACACAAACTGCGTTAGTATTATACCATTAAATATGGTGAGTTCAAACAGAAAAAGAGCGTCGTATGACACAATTTCGTAATCAATTACGCTACACCCCACGGATACTCATGATTGTCCATGATCCGCTGGTCACTTCAACGCAACGGCTTCACCAATACTATGGGTGGAATAACCCGCGCCAGCTGGCCCAACAGTATATTGCGGACATCCAAACCGCGAGTCATGGCGCAGTGCATTATCACGTCGTCAAGATTATTGATGCACCGTGGTTGCCTGTCAAAATTGACGGCTTTCAATATGATACGCCCCAGTATATTAGTGGCTGGCGCCAAGGGCGCATGCACCAACCCGATGGACTCGATTATCATGCGCGGATTGCCACGTTTGATTTGTATGGGCGTTTGCAACGTGATGAATTCGATGAGGTATGGTTTTTTTCACCACCCTATGCTGGTGAATATGAATCAATAATGGTTGGTCCGGGGGCGTTCTGGTGTAATGCACCGGCCATCGATGCCCCAGCCGCCGCCAAGCGTTTTGTCATGATGGGATTTAATTACGAACGTGACGTGGGCTGTATGCTCGAAAATTTTGGGCATCGGGTAGAATCCATCATGCAGCAGGTGTATGCTTTGCACCCACAACGCCGTAATCTTTGGCACGAATTTTGTCAATACGAGCGTACGCATCCCCAGGCTGCGGCTTGTGGTAATGTGCATTTTGCGCCCAATAGTCATACTGATTACGAATGGGGTAATCGCCAACCGGTATGGTCAACCTGTGACCGTTGGCGTGACTTCCCAGCCAGCCAGTCAGCCCCGGCACGGCTCGTCGATTGTCGTGAGTGGGGCAATGGCGTTATGCAGGCGCATCATGTGTGGTGGTTGCAACATTTACCCCATACACCCGCCATGCTTGACGGGGTATGGGGTGATTGGTGGCGCTATTGTATTGATCCCAATACAGTGGGGTTGTAGGCACTACTTGCCGTTGAGCGAAATACGGGCACTCATGCCGGCGCGCAACCCTGCAATATCGGTCAATTTGATGTGGACCGTGTACAAGCGGGCATTGCCAACGACGGTGGCAACGGGTGAGATAAATGTGACGACACCAGGATATTGTTTGCCTGGCATGGCATCCACACTGACCGTCGCGCCTTGATTGAGGGTTACCCCACCGATATCGACGTCACTAATCTGAACCTCTGCTTGCAGATTGACGGCATCGATGAGTTGTACCGGTGCCCGCCCGGCAAGATTTGCCGGGTCACCGACACTTATATTGATGAACGACACCACGCCATCGAATGGTGCGCGGATTTCGGCACGTTGTCGATTGAGATTTGCTAGAGTCAACGATGCTTCGGCTTGGGCAACGCCGGCTTCGGCTTGGGCGCGTTGGACGGTGAGGCGATTGACGGCTGCTTGGGCGACGGCCAAGGCTGCTTCGATGACCGCCCGATCCTTGCCAATTGGTTTGGTGAGGCGTTTGAGTGCGAGCTCTGCTTGGGCAACTTGTTGCTGGGCGGTGTCAATCCCCACTTGCTCGGCTTGGACGGCTTGATCATACCCAATTTGGGCACTCTTGAGTGAAATCAACGCAGCATCGCGTTTTGATTTGGAAATATCGTAGAGTGATTCGTATTGGCGCGTGCTGGCATCGTTGATGCGATTGGGGCGACTGCCTGCTGATGGATTGTAGGGGTATGTGCCCTTGTCTTGAATCCACTTCCAATTGAATTCATCAATCAAAAACTGCCCTGTGGCTTGGGCGACGGTTTGGCTTGCCAAATCGAGCTGGAGTTGGGCTTGGGTTTTGGCCAATGATAAGCGATCGCCGGTGCTCTTCAAGTTTAATTTGGCGGCATTAAGTGATAATTGTGATGCCTCGATGTCGGCACTGGTGGCACCAGGTTTGGTGGCATCGAAGGTAGCTTGGGCTTGGGCAAGTTGTGCTTGGGCAGCCCGACTGTCAGGACCGTCAGCTTGGAATCCGGCCAACGTTGCTTTGGCACTCACCAAGTTGGCTTGGGCTTGGGCTACTTGCTGATCATAGATGGCGGTATCAAGCGTTGCAATCAACGTATCTTTTTTGATACTATCGCCTTCTTTGACGAGGATTTGTGCCACGGTGCCGGTAACTTGGAAGTTTAAATCGGCGTCGTTGAGCGTTTTGATTTCGCCAGTACCACTGACGGCTGCCGCCATGCTCCCGCTCGCTGCGGTGTCTGGCGTCGCCACGAGTGCCCCTACGTCAACGGTGGGTTGCGGTGTTGGTTGCAGGTTCGCCACGGTGGCGACGGCGGTGGGTTGGCTCGTGGCAGCGGGAGTACCGGCGCACGAAATCAGCCCGGTGGCAATCCCACTGATAATTAAACTACGAATGAACTGTTTACGCATCATGATATTTCCTACTCCTTTTGGGTATGATAAAAAATGTATTGTGCAATGCAGGCGTTATTTGGTTGCCACCACATCGTCGTCTGCATTCCGCCGACCAAAGCGGCTGGTTAATGACTCCAATAGACTATAGGCTGCAGGCACCACAAACAAGGTGAGTACCATCGACGTCAGCAATCCACCAATCAATACGGTAGCCAAACCCCGCCGGAATTCGCCCCCTTGACCGGTGCCGAAAATATGCAACCCAAAGGCCACTGGCATCGAACCTGCGACGATCGCAAAGGTGGTCATCAAAATCGGGCGTAACCGTACTGAGCCAGCCACCCGCAATGCTTCGTGTTTGTCGAGTCCGGCGCGACGTAAGCGGTTGGTAAAGTCAATCAACAAAATTGAGTTTTTGGTAACCAACCCGAGCAACATGATGAGCCCGATCATACCGGTAATGTCGAGGTCGGTATGCGTCAAAATCAAACCAAGGAAGGCACCGATGAAGCTGAACGGCATGGCCATCATGATTACAATGGGTTGACTAAATGAACCGAATTGTGAGGCCAACACCATGTAGACGAACAAAATCGATAGTGCCATGGCGATAATCAACGACGAAAACCCGTCGGTTTGTTGTTGCGATTGTCCGGTAAAGCTCCAGGTCACATCGGCAGGTAATTGAATATCTGTGACGGCAGCTTTGACTTTCGTTTGCGCATCATTGATATTGAGATTTTGCAGATTGGCACCAAGCAAAATCTGATTAAGCCGGTCATAGCGCCGGATTGTTACAGGGCTATTCGATAACTGGAATTGTCCGAGTGAGCTGAGTGCCACACTCCCACTGCGGGTGGGGATGATGATATTACCCAACGTAGCCGCATTGCTACGATCCGCTGGTTGTAACCGCACCACAATATCGGTATCGATACCGTTGCGGCGCAACACCGTCGCTCGTTCACCATTAATCAAAGCACGGACAGATGAGGCGATATCTTGATTGGTAAGACCCAAATCCCCGATACGGGCTGGGTCAGCCAATAAGCGTAATTCGGGTTTGCCGGGCGTATAGTTGGTGGCAAGGTCAACCAATCCAGGAATTGGTTGCAACTTGGTGCGGAATTGATCGGCGAGTGGGGCAAGTTCTTCGAGTGGGCGATTGCTTTGCACACTCACTTGCAATGTACGCCCGGTGATGCCCGTGCTTGACCCTTGGAAGCTTGGGACGCCAAACGCAAGACTCGGTGCAAATGCGAGTTTGGTTCGCACTTCGTTTTGAGCATCGATGGTGACTGTTTTACCCTTGAGTTTGACACTAAATTCACCACGTTCAGGGTTACCCGTAAAGCCGATATTACTGATGACCGATGCCACATTTGGCTCTGCCATCAATACCGCTTCTATGCGCATCGCCATCACGTTGGTTTCTTTCAACGTTGTGCCTGGGGGCATTTCGAAGCCCATGATATATTCATGCGTGTCTTCACTGGGGAAGAACGAGAATTTAAGTTTGCCGGCGACACCAAAACTAGCAATCAATACCGCCAACGCTACTACCATCACCAATATCCGATTGCGACGGGTCGACAGACTGCGGCGCAACAATTCACCGTACCATTCACCGAGTGCCCCTGGTGATTCATTGGCTTCGTGCAACAACGAGGCGTTGGGGTCGGTTTCGTCGATTTCAATCACATGGGCTACTTCATGATGATCTTCGGCTTTTTGGGCTTTGGCACGGAACAAATTCGCCGACAACATCGGCGCAAACGTAAACGCTTCGACCAATGACAACATCATGGCGATAGCAACCGTAATACCAAAGGATTTAAAAATAATCCCGGTGGTACCGGTGGCAAAGGTAACAGGCACAAATACCGCCACAATCGTCAATGTCATGGCTAATACTGACAACGATACTTCGGCGGTCCCTTTGCTCGACGCCACCCGGGCGGTTTCGCCGCGTACGGTGTGGCGGAAGATGTTTTCACGCACCACAATGGCATCGTCGATGACCAACCCTACCGCCAGCGATAACGCGAGCAAGGTAATCAGATTAATGGTCAAGCCAAAGAAGGGCATGATGGCAAAGGTGGCAATCAAAATAATCGGCAACCCAGCCATCGTAATCAAGGTGTTACGTACATCGCGGAAGAAGATGAATACGATAATCAGGGCTGCGATAGCTGCAAAAATCAATTCTTCGAGTGAACTAATCACTGATTCATTCACCGACACCGATTGGTCGCGGGGGATGATGTAGGTCAAATCACTGCGGCTGGAAAATAATTTGGTTAATTGTTCTTTGACGGCGTTACCGACTTGGACCGTATTGGTCCCTGATTGCTTGCGCACATCAAGGATGATGGTGTCTTTGCCGTCGAGCCGCGTATAGTTGACTTGGTCTGCGATGCCTTCGCTAATCGTGGCGACATCGTTGATGGTGTAATTACTGCCGGTAATTTGGATTTTGCCGATGTCTGCGACACTATTGAGCATGCTCGGGGCGCGCAAACTAATGTCTTGGGTGCCAGCCGTAATCGACCCCAATCCTAGATTGGCGTTGGCTGATTGCAATGCGCCAATCAATTGGGAAGGAATCAATCCATAGGCCTGCAATTTATCGAGCTTCATGTTGACATTGATTTGTCGGGTCAAACCACCTTGGACGGTGACCGAACCGACGCCGGTGGCGCTTTGTAAGCGCGGCACGATTTCGTTGTCGATAATATCGCGCAATACTAATGGATCAATCGTTGTTTTTGGCGAAATCGCAATTGAAACAATCGCCGCTTGATTGGGGTCAAAGCGCAAATAAATCGGCTCGCGGATGTCGCGGGGCAGATTATTGCGGATAGAATTCACCTTGCCACGTACGTCTTGTTCGGCTTGCGTGGGGTTGGTACCATCGTTGAATTCCAATACCAATACCACTTGACCATCACTTGAAGTAGACGTAATGTGTTTTATGCCGCTCAAGGTATTGACGGCTTGTTCAATTGGCTTTGCGACTTGGTCTACCACACTACTAGGGCCGGCCCCAGGGTAGGCTACGGTGACTGCCACAATTGGCACACTGATTTCAGGGAGCAAATTTACGGGCAAAGTGGTGTATGACAATATCCCAAAGGTAATTGCCAACAACATCATCATGGTAATAAATACCGGTTGCCGGATGGCGGTATCCGATATGCCCATGCCATTCAGTTTTTCGCGAGATTCGCGTGTTGCCATGAATAACTCCTAGATGTGATTGTTTTCACATATAACTATACAAGCGACACATGAATCACATACACGCCAACGGGATGACTCAGAATCATTCAAATGGGTGATGGAATCATGCATCGCCGTCGATGCGATTATATGCACTCTTTTATAACTATACTTGAAATCGATAATGAGAGGTGGATTATATTTATGAGATTATGCTTAATTTTTGAAAAAATAGTGCACAAAAATTGTGTAATCGCGATGTGAAATTGTGGCGTATGGACAAAAAAACCGTCAGCACGCCGATGCATGCTGACGGCTGGGGCGTAACAAGATTAGCGACCGTGGTTTTTGAGCCAATTGTAGCTTTTAGCGATGCTATCAAAGGGATCCGCTGGGCAGACATCTTGTTCGACAATCAACCATTCGACGCCAGCTTTGTCAGCAGCAGTGAGGATGGCAGGAATGTCGAGGGTGCCATGACCCACTTCGGCAAAGGTGCGTGAACCAGCAGCCATGTCTTTGAGATGCAAGCAGGGGATGCGCCCGTTGTATTTGGCGATGACATCGACGGGGTTCATGCCGGCAAAGGCCAACCAGTAGATGTCGATTTCGGCATTAATCAAGCCTTTGGCGCTTTCGTCAAGCAAAATCGTCAAGGCGTTGGTGCCGCCGAGGTCAGCCAGCTCGAAGTCGTGGTGATGATAGAGGAATTGCATGCCAGCGGCGTGGCAACGTTGACCAATTACTTCGAATTCGCGCATAAAGGCGCGCCAATCTTCGGCTCCACCCCGTTGTGAGGGTGCCATCCATGGGCAGATGACATAGCGTGCGCCCAACAATTTGAGGTCACTGATGACTTTGTCGAGGTCGCCCCGCAAAAAGTCGATACCCACATGGGCACCTGATACTAACAGGTTGTTGGCGGTGAGTTCGGCTTTGATTTCGCTGGCAGGGATTTGGTCGGTGTAGACTAATTCGACCCCGGCATAGCCGATTTGAGCGACCCGCTTGAGGGTGCCACGCCAATCAGCGGTCATGGCGTCACGGACGGTGTACAACTGCACACAAATGGGTTGTGACATGAAAAATTCCTTTGGATGTACAAAAAAAGATACCCTTTCATAATAACCCTTTTTTTGGTGTATTGCATACGCCAAAAAAAGTAGGAAGCATGAAGCTGGAAGGAGGAAGTACTTTCTGTACCAAAGCTATTCGCCCTTAGGAAGGAGGAAGGAGGAAGGAGGAAGTACTTTCTGTACCAAAGCTATTCGCCCTTAGGAGGAAGGGTATCGGGATTGGTGTGGGTGTGGGTGATGGTATGGGTGTGGGTGATGGTATGGGTGTGGGTGATGGTATGGGTGTGGGTGATGGTATGGGTGTGGGTGATGGTATGGGTGTGGGTGATGGTATGGGTG